>NZ_JBWKVR010000011.1:0-199290 GCF_059421805.1 Rhodoferax sp. GW821-FHT02C08 | reverse complement strand
AACGCCCAAGTGGCCGAAATCGGACCCTGGTAGATGCATGGGCCTATTTTGAAGAGGCTTGTTCAGCGTTGCCTTAGCAGCTTTGAGCGGTTCATCATTTGAACCTTCCCAACTGTGCTGAGGAATTGACCGTTGTCCTTGATGAACTCCCTTTACGTGCTGTCGTTGGATGAAATTTTTCAGACGAAATTCAAGTTCCGGGTAATAGTAGGTAAGCGGTAAACACGCATCGAATCCGAATACGAGATGAGCAATGCAACGGGTAGGGCAATATTCTGAATCTAGGACGGCGAGCAGAGGCCTGTACTTGGAGTGACACAGGAGACGAATTGAAGAGGGAAGAGGCTTACCCTCGCCATCCACGTACTGCAATACAGCAAAAAATCCATTCTTCGAGAGCTGTGAGGCTGAAGGGATGGCGTATTTCGAAATGTATACGCCAAATCCGCTGTCGAGCAAATGTGCAGCCAACTTCAGTGCACTGGAATTGGGGAATCCCGAGAGAAGAACAGAACTAAGCTGACTATTGCTGGACATCCCGAAATTTTTACGGATTTCAACCGCATAACTTTTCTACCAGGCGTGTAAATTGATACGATTCTGACCACTTGAGCGACAAAAATTGAAGCCACATTACGAGCACATACACCTGAGCCCCGGAGACTCGTGGGCGCTCTACGTCAAGCGTGCAGAAAGCTTGCCGTTTTTGTGGCATTACCACCCCGAATTTGAATTGACGCTCGTGGAAAATGCCACCGGATACCGCTATGTTGGCGATAGTTTGGAGTCCTTTAAAACAGGAGATTTGGTTTTTATTGGACCGAACCAACCGCATTGCTGGTCCACAGAAGAAAACCAAGATGCTGTCGTGCCAATAACTGCAGTGGTCATATGGTTCAGTAGCGGTTGGATCGAGAATGTCATCGCATGCTGGCCGGAGTTCGCACCGCTCCATCAGCTGTGCCAGTTCGCTTACAGAGGGATTCGCTTTTCAAGGGAGGTCATAGATTCAGTGCGGCCACGAATTCTGGCGTTGGAGCAGCAAGAACCCGCTCAACGGCTGGGATCCCTGTTTCAGATCCTGGCCGAACTGGCCCACGATCGTGAGTCAACAATATTGTCAAGCCCTGCAATGGCTATCCAAACGCACCGTGCGGAAAGCAGATTGGCAGCAGTTCTGCATCGCCTTCATGCAGAAATTCGTGATATTCCGAGCGCGGAGGAGCTGGCTGGGATCGCAGCACTGTCCACCGGATCTTTCCATCGATTTTTTAAGCGCCACACGGGAATGACGGTGTTGGAGTACGTTCGTCAAATCCGGATTGGCACGGCATGCCAGAATCTAATTGAATCAGACCAACCCATCGGGCTCATCGCCGAGAAGGTAGGCGTCCGAAATCTTGCGCATTTCAACAGGCAATTCATGCGCAGCAAGGGCCTTACCCCGAGCCAGTTTCGGCGCCTGTATCGCAGGTAGAGCACTGGGGTGCACCAAATATCCAAGTATTTTTTTCTCCTGTGGCCAGACTAAGGCTGCGACACAAGATCAAGTAGCGTACCCATCTATTGCGCTCGCTTGACTAGAAAACTTTTGCAGGTGATAGCAGTCAACGGTTTCACCCGACACCACTTATCAAATTCTCAAATATCGCCCTGCTTTCTCAAATAGCAAAAACTTTCTTAGTATCGAAAGTTTTACCAAATGGTCGCTCCGCATAACTTTCCCAGAGAGTTAATCTGAAAAATCAGATTCTTTCAAGAATCAGTGCAATGCCCTGACCCACACCAATGCACATAGTGCAGAGTGCATAGCGCCCGCCTGTGGCATGCAGGCGGTTGATGGCAGTGGTGGCCAGGCGGGCACCACTGGCGCCCAGCGGGTGACCGAGTGCAATGGCGCCGCCCCAGGCGTTAACGCGTTCGTCGTCATCCTGCAAACCCAACTGACGTAGAACTGCCAGGCCCTGCGCGGCGAATGCTTCGTTCAGCTCAATTACATCCAGCTGCGCCCGCGTCAGGCCAGTGAGGGTCAGCACTTTTTCGGTTGCGGGTGCCGGGCCGATGCCCATGATTCGCGGGGCTACACCGACAGTAGCCATGCCCACTACACGGGCGCGTGGTGTCAACCCGTGTTTGGCAGCGCTGGTTTCATCGGCTAGCAGAAGTGCGCAGGCGCCATCGTTCACGCCCGAGGCAT
This sequence comes from Rhodoferax sp. GW821-FHT02C08, assembly GCF_059421805.1. NCBI lineage: Bacteria > Pseudomonadati > Pseudomonadota > Betaproteobacteria > Burkholderiales > Comamonadaceae > Rhodoferax > Rhodoferax sp. GW821-FHT02C08. Next base: position 197,093 of record NZ_JBWKVR010000011.1, on the reverse strand, counting down.
TGCCCGCCGTCACCGTGCCGCCAGGGCGCACCACGGGCTTGAGTTTGGCCAGTGTTTCCATGCTGGTGGCACGCGGGTGCTCGTCAGTGTCCACTACGATGGCATCGCCCTTTTTTTGCGGAATGGTGACGGCGGTGATTTCACGCGCCAGATGCCCAGCCTTTTGGGCGCTCACAGCGCGTAGTTGGCTGAGCAGGGCCATGGTGTCCTGGTCTTCGCGACTGATCTGGAAGTCGGTCGCCACGTTCTCTGCGGTTTCGGGCATGGAGTCCACGCCGTACTGTTCCTTCATCAGCTTGTTGATAAAGCGCCAGCCAATCGTGGTGTCGTGCACTGCGTTGCTGCGGCTGAAGGCGGATTCGGCCTTGGGCATGACGAAGGGTGCGCGGCTCATGCTCTCTACGCCGCCGGCGATCATCAGGCCGGCCTCGCCGGACTTGATGGCGCGGGCTGCTGTGCCCAGGGCGTCCAACCCCGAGCCGCATAAACGGTTCACTGTGGATCCAGGCACCACCAGCGGCAGGCCCGCCAGCAAACTGCTCATGCGTGCCACGTTGCGGTTGTCTTCTCCCGCTTGGTTGGCGCAGCCGTAGATCACATCGGTGACTGCAGCCCAATCAACGTTCGGGTTGCGCGCCATCAGCGCCCGGAGGGGGATGGCGCCGAGGTCATCGGCACGCACGCTGCTCAGGGCTCCGCCGTAGCGGCCGAAGGGGGTGCGAATTGCATCACAAATGAAAGCTTGGTTCATGGGGTGTTCGATACTGATTTATTTAACGTCGGCATTTAAGCCTGGATGGGCAAGCCTACGAGACGCTCTAGTTCGTTGTGCTCCAACCCATCCACCTTGTCGATAAGCTTGAGACCCTGCGGCGTGCATTCCAACGTCGCCAGGTCAGAGTAGATGCGTTTGACACAGGCGATTCCGGTCAATGGATAGTTGCAGGCATCGACCACCTTACTTTCGCCCTTTTTGGTTAAGAGATCCATCATCACCCAGGTCTGCTTGGCACCGATGGCCAGGTCCATGGCGCCGCCCACGGCTGGGATGGAGCCGGGTTCGCCGGTGCTCCAATTAGCCAGATCGCCGGTGGCGGAGACCTGGAAGGCACCCAGCACGCAGATATCCAGGTGGCCACCACGCATCATGGCGAAACTGTCGGCATGGTGGAAGAAGGCGCCACCTCTCAACAGCGTCACCGGCTGCTTGCCGGCGTTGATAAGGTCGTAGTCTTCCTCGCCAGCAGCGGGGGCCGGGCCCATGCCGAGGATACCGTTTTCGCTGTGCAGTACCACCTCTATGTGAGCCGGGATATGGTTGGCGACCAGGGTGGGTTGGCCAATGCCGAGGTTCACATAGGCGCCATCGTGGATGTCCTGTGCAACGCGCTGGGCGAGTTGGTCTTTGCTGCGTTTTTGGTAGTTGCTCATGGTGTGTCTCTGGCTCAGGCAGCTTGTTTGAAGCCACCAGCCTGGGTGGCCAAGTGGTCAATCTTCACGATCTTGGATACGTGTATGCCGGGCGTGACGATCGCTTCGGGGTCTAGGGAGCCCAGTTCCGCAATGGAATGCACAGTCGCGACGGTGCGCTTGGCGGCGGTGGCCATCACCGGGCCAAAGTTGCGTGCCGCCTTGCGGTAGACCAGGTTGCCCCAGCGGTCGCCGCTTTCGGCCTTGATGAGGGCCACATCGCCGTAAATCGGGTACTCCAGCACATAGGGCTTGCCGTTGATGAACCGGGTTTCCTTGGCGCATCCGTCGGCGTTCCTGGCCAGCTCGGTGCCAAAGCCAGTGGGCGTGAAGAATGCACCGACACCGGCACCGGCCGCGCGCAAGCGCTCGGCCAGGTTGCCCTGGGGTACCAGTTCCAGTTCGATCTGGCCACTGCGGTACAGGCCGTCGAACACCTGACTATCAGCCTGGCGCGGAAAGCTGCAGATGATCTTGCGTACCCGACCAGCTTTGAGGAGTGCAGCTAACCCGGTTTCGCCATTGCCGGCGTTGTTGTTGACTACGGTGAGGTCTCGGGCACCCTGTTCGATCAGACCCTCTATCAGTTCATTGGGAATGCCGGCAGTACCAAAACCACCGATCAGTACCGTGGCCCCGTCGTGGATACCTGACAATGCCTCGGTGACCGAGGCGGCGATTTTGTTGATCATGGTTGTACGCCGGTCTTGACGGGGTTGAGGACAAAGTCGTAGTTCAACGTGTAAAACGGCCGATCCATCGGAGTGCCGTCTGGAGTGGTTCCTGTTTCGTGTTTGACCCAGTCGGAAATCAATGTCGAGCGGACACCAAAGACTGCATCGGAATCCAGATACTTGTCATGGTCCCTGAATACATGGGTGATCAAGCGCTCAAAGCCTGGTGCCACCAGCATGAAATGCAGGTGGGCCGGACGCCAGGGGTGGCGCCCTAGCGCGTCCAGCATGTCTCCGACTGGGCCATCGTGGGGGATCGGGTAAGGCTCTGCCAGGATGGAGCGAAAGTGGTAGCGGCCGTCGGCGTCGCTGACGAACCGTCCTCGAGCGCGATGTTCATGCTGCCCGGCTTCTGTTGGAGGGCGTTGAACGTCGTAGTAGCCGTCCTCGTCCGACTGCCATACGTCCATGGATACACCGGCCAACCCGTTTCCTTGCGGATCTGTAACCCTTCCTTGTACAAAACAAGGCTCACCTCCTGCGCCATTCGACATATCGGCCCCCAATGGATAGTCAGGAGCGCCTTCGATAAAAAATGGACCAAAAACAGTTGCCTCTGTGCATCCCGCAGGTTTGATATTGTTCTGCGAGGTCACCAAGGTAGATAAGCCCAGAACATCGGACAGGAGGATGAATTCTTGTCGAGCGTCATCGGTAATGTGGCCGGTGGCGGTCAAGAACTGAATTCCTTTGAACCACTCGTCTTCGGTCAGGTTAATTTCGCGCGCAAAGGAGTGAAGGTGTTGCACCAGGCTGGTTATGACCTGCCGGAGTCTGTCATCTTTACAGTTGGCGATGGATGCGAGGACGGCCTGTGTGATGGTGTCTTCGTTGATGTTGCGCATGGGCTTGTCTCCAATGGTGCTTATGCATTTGTACAGCCAATACGTTACTACTGCGTCCTGCGGAAAAAAATACTCTATAGTGAAATCAGTTTTCCACTAGATGAGGCAATCCGAAATGGACCGCTGGGCGCAAGTTGAATTTTTTGTACAGGTCGCAGAACTTGGGAGCCTGTCGCGTGCAGCGGAAAAACTGGATATGTCCAACGCGGCAGCAAGCCGTACCTTGCAAGCTTTGGAAGAGCGACTTGGGGCACGGCTGGTTGAACGAACCACACGGCGCCTATGGCTCACGGAGGTAGGAACGGTATTTCACCGCCGTTGTGTTGCCATGATGGCCGAGATGGCCGAAGCTGAGGCAGTTGTGCAAGAAACCAGCTTGCAACCTAGCGGGGTGCTGCGGGTTACGAGTTCTGTGTCTTTCGCGATGATGCATATAGCACCAGGCTTGCCAGAATTTAATCGTCGCTACCCTCAGCTCAGCGTACAGATAGTGGCTGCAAATCGTTACCCTGACTTCATTGAGGCGGGGATTGATGTTGCCATCCGTACCCGCGAATACGAGGGCGATTCAGGAATTACGGTGCGCCGGCTTGCGCACACGCGCCGAGTGCTCGCCGGCTCTCCCGGGTATTTGAAGGAGCATGGGGCACCCAAGACGCCAGACGACTTGAAGCTGCATCGGTTGCTTGTCTATAACCTTGCGAATGACCCTTATGTGTTGCACTTCAGTCGTGGCGAGGAGCGATGCAACACCTCTATCACCAGTATGCTGGATTCAAATGAGGGCCAGGTGATCTGTGCAGCGGGTCTTGCCGGTTTGGGCTTAGTGATCCAACCGCTCTACATCATCTACGACGAGATCGTTGCGGGTCGTTTGGTGCCTGTATTAACCGACTGGGAGCTCCCCTCGTTAACCATCAATTTTGCTTACCAAAGCAGGCGCCACCAACCCGCCAAAATTAGGGTGTTCACCGAGTTTTTTCTTCAACGATTTGAAGACCAAGAACTTGGAAAAAAATGGGCATCTTCGCTCCGTTAGCCGACCACGAATTTGGTCTTAACAATCTTTGCCGAACGCAGGCAGGATAGTCGTAAGACTGATAAGCGCGAGTGAATCCGGCGCCAAATTAGCCAAGGTGGCTGAAGTTTGCCACCATTGATCCTACGTGAAACCCTTTGCAATTATTCCTGGTGAGCGGGTCTGATTGAGTGACGGGCCTGACCATGTCGGGAAAGGATTGGGCAAGCAATACACGCCGCTTAACTTGCAATCCAGGTCAAGTCTTTCTTTTACTGTAGCGGCCGAAGACGGTGCCCCCAGACGCACATTCGATGTGAAGACCCGTTCCACGACTTGATAAGTCGCAATTGTTGTGGGCCGAAGAGTCGCGGATATCCAGCGACAAGCTGGAAATACATCGCAATGACTCTAGTAGGAATGGGCATCCCCGGTAAACGCATTCGGGTCAAGAAGTCGCCTTCATTCATATTTCCATATATAGGAAAAGATATTTCCAAATGCGCTATTTTTTGCCGCTGGGCGTGAATATATAGTTGCGCTCAAGGTCAGTTAGCAAAGCAGAAATCAGGAGGCACGGAGCGAAATCTCCGACACAAAAATGGACAACCGAATTTTTCAACATGTTGCGGTACCGGGTGTTGGGACCCTATGCGCGGAGTCCATTGCCGCCTGTCCGCCTGGATTCAGCTATCGCAGCTGGGCGGGAGGCTAGGGTCATGATCAAACACATAGTCATGTGGAATGTGCGTGGCGAGACCGTCGAAGCGCGCCAGAAAGCGGCACTGTTTGTGAAGAGCCGGTTTGACACTTTGGTAGGTGTGATCCCAGGGATGAAATACCTAGAAATTGGTTTGGATGTGAGCGGCGTCGACTATGCCTGCCATGTTGTCCTCTACTCTGAATTTGACTCCCAGGAAGCCCTTGATGCATATGCCTTGCATCCTGACCATTTAAGAATCCGCAAGGAGCTTGGAGACATCCGCATCTCTCGTCACCAAGTCGACTACATCGCTAAGGCTGAGTGATATGAGCATCAAAGATTTCATTTTCACGGCTCAGCCTTCGCGGGTGGTTTTTGCAAAGGGTTGCCTCGGACTCTTGGCTGAGGAGGTTAAGGCGCTGGGTGCACGCCGAGCATTGGTCTTGTGCACGCCTCAGCAGCGCGACCAGGCGCAGCTGGCCAATGACCTGCTAGGTGACATGGGGGCCGGGATTTTTGATCGTGCAGAAATGCATGTACCTATTGAAGTGGCGCGACGAGCTCGGGAGTACGCCAAAGCGGTTGATGCCGACTGTGCGGTTGCCATAGGGGGCGGATCAACCATTGGCCTGGGAAAGGCCATTGCACTGGAGTCCTCGCTGCCGATCATTGCAATACCTACAACTTATGCAGGCTCCGAAATGACTCCGATTTATGGAATCACGGAGTCCGGAGCGAAGAAAACTGGGCGAGATATCCGCGTTCTTCCTAAGACTGTGTTGTATGACCCCAATCTAAGTGCGGGCTTACCAGTGGGAATGTCAGTTGTGAGTGGAATGAACGCCATAGCGCATGCAGCGGAAGGCCTGTACGCCAAAGACGGAAATCCCGTGATGTCGTTGATGGCGGAAGAAGGGATCCGTGCCTTGGCCAACGGGCTCAAGGGCATAGTTTTGAACTCATTCGATATGGATGCACGAAGCGAATGCTTGTATGGCACGTGGCTGTGCGGCACTGTACTCGGGCATGTGGGTATGGCTTTGCATCACAAGCTGTGCCATGTGCTTGGAGGAAGCTTCAATCTTCCGCATGCAGAAACCCACACCATCATCTTGCCGCATGCCCTTGCTTACAACACTGACGCCGCTCCAGAAGCGATGCAGCGGATAGCGAGAGCGCTGGGGGCATCCAGTGCGGCAGAGGGGGCATTCGACCTGGCTAAGCAATTGGGTGCGCCAACGGCTTTACGGGATATTGGACTCAAGGAAGCGGATCTGGAATCGGCATGCAAGATTTCGCTGTCCAACCCCTATTGGAATCCTAGACCCATCGAAGAGGAGGCGTTGATGATGCTTCTTCGACACGCTTGGACTGGTCAAAGGCCAATTACCTAAAGCCAGCGTCAAGATGGATATCGGCACGTGTAGTAGCCAACACCCACAAATTCACGATTTAAAAAGGAGACGGTTATGGGCAAGTTGATAGGAGACGAAACCAAATTCGGTGTGGCGTGCCTCGGTATTACCCACCCCCACACGTCTGGTCGCGTCAGAGCGCTGCAGCGCTTGTCGAATGCGCATATGCTGGGCGCGTATGACGATAGCCCACTGCTCAAGCCATTCACAGAGGCGATGGGCATCGAGGCACGCAGCAAGCAGGACATATTGGACGATCCCAATGTGCATGCCATCTACGTGCATTCGAAAAGCAACAAGATGGCAGATTTGTCGATCGAGGCGCTAGAGGCGGGCAAAGCTGTACTCTGTGAGAAACCCGCCGGACGCAACTCCGCTGATGCACGACGCATTGTGGATGCAGTGAAGCGCACCAACGGGATCTTGCAGGTGGGTTATTGCTGGCGCTTTTCACCAGCCGTGGAGGCCATGCAGCACGCGCTGCAAACGGGTCGCCTGGGCAAGGTGTTGCAGGTGCGTGCCCACGGCGGATGTTCACATGACGAGGCCGACACAAACCACATGAAGCAGCCGGAGGATATCGGTGGTGCGATGTTCGTAATTTCCTGCCATTTGTTTGATCGTGTCATTCACCACTTTGGTATGCCCCTGTCGGTGAATGCCCGGATCACCAAGTTTCCGGGGGCCATGGGACCCACATCACGCGAAGATGCGGCAGGTGCGGTACTCAACTATGCCGACAAGATTGTCGTGGTGGACTTCTTTTCGTGGGATCCGCTGCCTTGGCTGGAAACCTGGGATATCACCGCCTATGGCACAGAAGGTGTCATGCAGTCGTGCCCATCGCCCTCAAGTTATCGGATCTACGACAAGGGCAACCGCGGCGTGCCCGAGGGTTGGACCGAATGGAGCGAAACCAGTTTCCCTATCAACTGGGCTTCCAAAAAAACCGTGTACTCGCCGGAGCTGGCAGAAATAGGCAACCCAGTTTTCTTCGACCGCGAGCTCGCCGCCTTTCATAGATCCGTGCGCCATGGTGCGCCTGTGGTCATCCCCGCGACTCAAGCGCTCAACATCAGCACACTGATCGAAGCCTTGTTCGCCTCTTCTAAAAACGCTGGTGCAGAGGTCTTACTGTGAACACGACTACCCCCGAACTACTCGCCGCGTACTGGACACTAGCTGGCGACGTCTATCCTGGTGCGCCGACCGAGGTTAGTGCCTTTTCGCTGCAGGAGCGCGCGGCAGCTGCTTCCAAAGCGGGCTATACCGGTATGGGTATCGTCCATGCTGACTTGATGGCCAATGCTGCCAAGATGGGGTTTTCTGGCATCAAATCGGTGCTAGCGGACAACGGAATCCAGCACGTTGAAGTTGAATTCCTGTCCGACTGGTTCGTCGACCCAGCCGACCCTCGGCGCAAGGTTTCGGATCAGATGCGCCGTGAACTCTTCGAAGCCGCTGCCACTTTGGGTGCCCGGAACTTCAAGATTTCACCGGCACTGTTTGATGAAACCCCACCCAATATCCCCTTGTTGCGAGACGAGTTTGCGCGTTTGTGCGAAGAAGGGCGGCAAGTTGGAACCGATGTCGTCATCGAAATGATGCCCTTCACCAACGTCAAGACGATCGACACCGCCATGGCCATCATCGCCGGAGCCGACCAATCCAACGGAGGGCTTCTGCTGGACATTTGGCATCTGGAACGTGGTGGCATGGATTGCAGCGAAATCGCAAAAATTCCAGCACGCTTCTTGAAAGCCATTGAGCTCGATGATGCAGACAAGGACGTGGTGGGAACGTTGTTTGAAGACACCCGCTTTGGTCGACGGCTGTGCGGTGAAGGCAGCTTCGATTTGCCAGGTTTCATCAAGGCGGTCCGCGCCGCTGGTTTTAGCGCACCTTACTACGGTGTTGAAATCATCTCCGAAGCCTTTCGAAAACAACCACTGGATGTGATGGCGCGCACCTCTTTCGATAGCACCATGCGCCTTTTCAAAAACCTGGCCGTCTAATTTTTACCTGGAGACTTTCAAGATGATTCGAGTTGCTGTACTGGGTGCGGGTCGCATCGGACAAATCCACGCGGCCAATGTTGCCGCCAATCCCCGCGCGACACTGATCGCTGTCGTCGACCCTGTTGCAGCCGCGGCAGATGCTTTGGCTGCTAAGTTGGGCTGCGAGGCATCTACTGATGCAGCGGTAACGATTGCTCGTGCCGATGTGGATGCCGTGGTGATCGGCACACCTTCCGATACCCATGCCCACCTGATGCTGCTCGCAGCACGGGCTGGCAAAGCGGTGCTGTGCGAGAAGCCTGTGGACAATGATCTGGCCAAGGTGGATGCCGCCATTGCGGAGCTCAAGCAACTGAACGCCAAAGTCATGATGGCCTTCAACCGCCGTTTCGACCCCAGCAACGTCGAGCTGCGCAAAGCCATCGATGCGGGTCAGATTGGTGATGTCCGTCAGGTCATCATCACCAGCCGTGACCCAGGCTTGCCACCACGTGAATATGTTGCCCATTCGGGTGGAATTTTTCGCGATATGGTCATCCATGATTTCGATATGGCACGCTTTCTTCTTGGCGAAGAGCCCACCGAGGTGTATGCCAAGGCCAGCCGCGTGGTCAACAAGGCGCTGATGGAAGAGTTCAACGATTACGACACTTTGATGGTGGTGATGCAGACCGCATCTGGCAAACAGTGCCACATCAACTGCTGCCGCGAAGCGGTGTATGGCTACGACCAGCGTTTTGAAATTCTCGGCTCCACCGGAATGCTGATGAACGACAACCTGCGACCCAGTACCGTGCGTCGCTACAACGCGACCGAGACCGAAGCCCTACCGCCTCTGCTGAATTTCTTTCTGCAGCGCTACACGGATGCCTACCGTAATGAGCTGGATGCCTTCTTAAAAGCACTGCAAGAAGGCAGTGCGATGCCCACCACGCCGTGGGATGGCCGCCAGGCATTGCTGCTGGCCGAGGCCGCGATGGAATCGGTAGCTACCGGTCGATCTGTCGCTGTGTAGGCACAGCTACAAGCCCACTTTCGAATCACACCCCGAGGGACGGCTCGGGGTGCGGGAGAACCTTTTCCGTCCGCAGCCTATTTATCAAAACCATTTGGAGACAAGTATGAAAGTCAATCGCAAAATCCTAGTCACCGCCATGTTGACCGCCGCTAGTTCCGCCTCCATGGCGCAACTCGTTGGTGTTAGCTGGTCCAATTTCCGCGAAGAACGCTGGACCACCGATGAAAAAGCCATCAAAGACCAACTTGCCAAATCGGGTGCAACCTATGTGGCGGCAGATGCTGCAGCATCCCCGGAAAAGCAGTTGGCAGACATTGATGGTCTGATCAGTAAAGGAGCCAAGGTCTTGATGATCCTGGCGCAGGATAAAGATGCTATTGCTCCAGCACTGGCTAAGGCAAAGGCCCGGGGTATCCCCGTCATTGCGTATGACCGCCTTTTCGAGTCACCCGAGGTTTTCTATATTTCCTTCGACAACAAGGAAGTCGGCCGTTTGCAAGCACGGGCCATCTACGCAGTGAAGCCCAAAGGCAATTACGCGATGATCAAGGGTGCGTCTACCGACCCGAACGCCAACCTGCTGCGCGAAGGTCAGCAAGAGGTGCTGGCTGAAGCCCTCAAGAAAGGCGACATCAAAATTGTTGGAGAAGAGTACACCGACGATTGGAAGCCAGAAGCCGCACAGAAAAACATGGAGCAGATTCTGACGAAGGCCGGTGGCAAGGTGGATGCGGTAGTGTCATCCAATGACGGCATGGCTGGCGGCGTCGTGGCGGCATTGTCGGCGCGTGGCTTGACCGGTGTACCAGTCTCAGGCCAGGACGGCGACCATGCAGCACTAAACCGCGTTGCATTGGGAACGCAAACCGTGTCGGTGTGGAAGGATTCGCGTGAATTGGGCCGCGAGGCTGCAATCGTGGCCGTGGCGTTGGCCAAAGGTCAGCCGGTCCAGGGAGCGTCGATGTTCAACGGTGGCGAAAAGAAAGTCAGCATGAACTCCATCCTGCTCAAACCCCAGCCGATTACCAAAGACAAGCTGGATCTGGTCATCAAGGGTGGTTGGATCAGCAAGGATGTTGCATGCAAGGGCGTTGACAAAGCCACAGGACCCGCAGCCTGCAAATAACGCGCAATTGCGCGGGCTGATGGCGCCGCGAATCGCATCGTCGACGCTGTCAGCCGATTTTCATCTTTAACCATATTGAGGCATCCACATGCGATCCCTACGAGAAAAACTACAAATCAGCACGCTTGACCTGCGGCTGCTCATCATGGCAGGAGTGTTGGTGGCGATGGCATTGTCATTCCATGCGGTCACCGGCATATTTTTGACCCCTGAAAATCTGTACAACGTTGCCCAGCAATCGGCCGTGGTGGGTATTGTTGCCGCGGCTGTGGGGTTGGTGATTGTTTCCAGGCAAATCGATCTGTCGGTCGGATCTGTCATGGCAACCGTTGGCGTCGCAATGGCGTTCCTCATGTACAGCAAGGGCTGGCACTGGGTACCAGCCAGTTTGATTGGCCTGGTGCTGTCGTTGGCCATCTACCTGTATCAGGGGTGGCTAACTGCCTATCTCGGAGTGGCATCGTTTGTAGTGACTTTGGGCGGATTGGTCTCGTTTCGTGGTATTGCATTTCTGTTTTCTGATGGCCGTACACAGCCCATCACGGACCCAACTTTTTTACTGATCGGTGGCGGGCTGGATGGTGCGATTGGTGTCACTGCCAGTTGGGTCGTTGGTTTACTGGCTAGTACATTGATTCTGTGGAACATATTTCAGCGCCGCAGCGCTTCTGCTCGACATGGGTTGGCGACCCGACCACTGATCGTGGAGCTCGCATTTGCAGGGTTCTTCGTGGCGATCATTCTGGGTTTTGTTGCAGTCATGTGTGCTTACCAAATACCGAGTAAGAAGGTCCCACAAGGCATACCTAATCCGGTCTTGATATGGGCTGTGGTGGTGGCTGTGATTGCCTTCATCATCAATCGCACTGCGTTCGGGCGCTATATCTTTGCCATAGGCGGCAATCCTGAAGCTGCCACCCTGGTTGGCATTCCGGTCAAATGGGTCACTCTCAAGACCTTTCTGCTGCTGGCTGTGATGACCACGATCGCTGCCATGGTCGCCATATCCCGCTTGAACGCCGGAACGGCTTCGCTGGGGACCGGTATGGAGCTGTATGCGATTGCTGCCGCCGTAATCGGTGGGGTGGCCCTGGCCGGGGGCAGTGGCACGGTGTTGGGCACTGTGCTGGGGGCGCTCATCATCCAGTTTTTGGAAAGCGGCCTGCTGCTGCTCGACGTGGGTGTTGGGCAGCGCTTGGTCATCATTGGTCAGGTGTTGATCGTTGCCGTTGTTTTTGATGTGGTCTATCGTCGTGCAACCGGAGAGCGTCTATCATGAGCCAAACTACCCTAACCCCCTTGGTGGATATTACCAACGTCAGCAAGGCCTTTGGCGGTGTCCATGCGGTGGAACGTGTCAGCGTCAAACTCTACCCTGGCGAAGTGGTTGCGCTACTAGGGCACAACGGTGCGGGCAAGTCCACACTGATGAAAATGCTGGCTGGTGCCTACCCTATCGACAGTGGCGAGATTTCCATCAATGGGCAAGCGGCCAAAATCGAAAGTCCCTCAGACTCGCAAAATCTGGGCGTCGAGACTATTTACCAGACGCTTGCATTGGCCGACAACCTAGACAGCGTCGCCAACTTGTTTCTGGGCCGTGAATTGAAGACCCGCTGGGGGACGTTGGACGACTACGCGATGGAAAAAGCAGCCCGCGAAGTATTCCAGCAACTGAATCCCAATTTCAAAAACATTCGCGTGCCCGTGCGTTCACTATCAGGTGGCCAACGCCAAGTCGTTGCAATCTCCCGGGCCATCTACTTCAAGGCGAAGGCTTTGGTGATGGATGAGCCTTGTGCCGCATTGGGTCCGGAGGAAACTCGTATGGTTCACGAGCTAGTGCGTAAGCTCAAAGCCAACGATGTAGGCATTTTTCTGATTTCTCACGACATGCCAGATGTATTCGGTTTGTCCGATCGTCTGTGCGTGATGAAAAACGGCAAAACTGTGGGAACCTACCGAACTTCCGAAGTGACCGAGGATGAAGTCTTGGGAATGATTATTGCGGGTAAGAAAGTGACTCGTATTCCTGAAGTGCATGAATTGTTGTAGTGGAGCCCTGATTCACGAGGGATTTGCGGTTGGTCAATTTAAGGTTAGCAGTAACACCGGGACGGCTAGTTTCTCCATTTCTGCTAATGATGAAGAAATTCTGAATGTTCAAACACTCCTTGCAATTTGTTGACGCATTTTTTTTACGCTGTCATAATTCTTAGCACTTCCCAGGCTTAGCCAGAGAAGCCCTCAGCAATATTGCTGATTACATACCGGCTATGAAAGCCCCTGACATGCGCATACAGCGCGGTCAGGGGCTTTTTGCTTTTTGGAGTTTGAATGTCTGATTTGGGAACCACTCCCGCGCTGAATTCGGCTGAGCATCTCATCACCGTGGGGAGTGTTCAGATGGAGCCGCGCATCGGCTACAAGGATGAGAACGTGGCGCGCTCCGTAGCGTTGATCGAGCGCGCGGCCGCTGGTGGGGCAGCGCTCGTAGTGCTGCCGGAACTGGCCAACACGGGCTACGTATTTACCAGTCGGGCAGAGGCCTTTTCGCTGGCGGAGTCTGTGCCGGAAGGTCCGGCCACTAGGGCATGGATAGATGTGGCACAGCGATGCAAGGTGCACATCGTCGCAGGCATTGCTGAGCGAGACGGGGATCGTCTCTACAACTCGGCAGTGATCATTGGCCCTAAGGGTTGGCTGGGCACCTACCGCAAGCTGCACCTGTGGGGTGACGAACATCTTTACTTCGAGGCTGGCAACAGAGGTCTGCCTGTGTTTCACACAGAGTGGGGGCGCCTGGGCGTAGTGATCTGCTACGACGGCTGGTTCCCTGAGGTGTATCGCCTATTGGCCATGCAAGGTGCCGACATTGTGGCCATGCCTACCAACTGGGTGCCAATGTCCGGACAGCCGGCTCACCGTCCAGCCATGGCCAATACGTTGGCCATGGCCAGCGCCCACAGCAATGCGCTGAATATCGTTTGCGCCAACCGGATAGGCAATGAGCGCGAGCAGCTATTCATAGGTCAGAGCTTGATCGTCGACGCCCAGGGCTGGCCAATAGCTGGCCCTGCATCAATAGACGCAGAAGAGGTACTCCTGGCACAGATCCGCCTGAAGGCTACGCGCCGGGAACGGCAACTCAATGCCTTCAACCACGTACTTCGAGACCGCCGCGACGACCTTTACGACCCGATGCTTGGCACCGGCTGGCCGTTGCCTAGGCATTGAAGTTGATGCCGACCTGTTTCTTTCACCCCAAACCAAGGAGTCTTTTTATGAAAAAACTAACTTCCACTGTGCGCTTCGGCGCCATTGCGATGACAGCTTCGCTTGCGCTGCAAGCCCAAGCGGCAGATCCGATACGCATCGGTGTAGCCGTAGGCCTGTCGGGCGCCAACAGCGTCGTGGCTCCTGCCGTCGTGCAGTCCTCGCAATTGGCGATCGAAGAAATCAACGCTGCTGGCGGTATTCTCGGACGCAAGGTAGAGCTTGAGATCGTGGACGATGCTTCGGGCGCAGTCGGTGCGCAGAAGGCATTTGACACCCTCGTCTTCCAGAAAAAGGTGGACGCCATCATTGCTATGGAAACCAGCGCTGCCCGCAATGCCGCGTTACCCATCGTATCGCGCGGCAAAGTGCCGTACATCTACACATCCTTTTATGAGGGGCGCTCGTGTAACGCCTGGATGTACGTAAACGCCTGGGTGCCGGAACAACAGGTCGCCCCCGTCGTTAACTATTTTTGGTCCAACCTCAAAGCTCGTAATTTCTTTCTCGTGGGCAATGACTACGCCTTTGGGCGCGGCATGTTGGACTTCACCAAGAAGTACATCGAAAAGAACGGCGGCAAGGTCGTAGGCGAGGAATACTTACCCATAGATGGCTCCGACTGGACCTCGGTGTTGAGCAAGATCCGTGCGGCCAAGCCCGATGCTTTGATCAGCGCCACGGCTGGCGGTGCACCTAATGTCTCGCTGGCTAAGCAGTTGCAAGGCTCTGGCCTTAACCTCCCGTATGGCAACTTGGCCATCGACGAAGCCACCGCGAAGAATATGGGCGATGTGGCATCCGGCATGTACATGTCGGCTTCGTACCTCACGACAATTGATACGCCGGAGAACAAGAAATTCATGGATGCCATGACGAAGAAATTTGGCACCGACCTGAAGACTCCGAATGAGCTTTCCGAGCCACAGTACGAGGCGTTCTATCTCTTCAAGGCGGCGGTAGAGAAAGTGGGATCCGTGGATAAGGACAAGATCATCAAGGCGCTGGGTGAGGTGTCCTACACCGGTCCCCGCGGCGAGGTCAGCATGAATAAGAGCCGCCACGCGCCGCTCGCTATGCGCCTGGGTCAGATTCAGGCCGGCAGCACGATCAAGATTTTGCAGACTTTCAAGGGCGTCGATCCTGGTGCTCAGTGTCCTGACCTGAAGTAAGGCGGTTGCCGTCAGTGGTGTTCGCGCGCGAACGCCGCTGACTGGCCAGTGCCTATCGTAGGACTCAGTAGTCCAATACAAATCCATTTCCTTTTGGGTTCCCTTGGAACTCACAAGAACAAGACACAACCATGGCACGAGCCTGTAGCGCTATGTCTGCTTGCTTGGATCCGTGTATTCCACTACCCAGGACCATAGTACGCAGTAAGCGGTGCAAAGCATTGATGCGCACACTCGGCGCAGCAACGCAGCGTAGCCCAACCGAAGGATCTCCCATGCTGCCAACATACACCCACTCCATTGCGGCTCGACTAACCTTTGGCTTTGGATGTTTGTTGGCGTTGATATTGACGGTTGCAACTATGGAAGCATGGTCCTCACATCAGGTAGGTCAGCAGGTAAAACAGATCGTTGAGGTGAACAATCAACGTGCCGCATTAGCCCGTGAGTTGCTAGACAACATTAATCTGATGACCGTGCAGGTTCGCTCCATCGTGCTGCTGACCGATGTTGAAGAACTCAAGGCAGAAGGTGCCACTCTAGAGATGGCCCGTACGGAGTACATCCGCGCCGAGCAAGCGCTTTCGATGTCCATGACCGATGCCCAGGCCGACGAGCGCCAGCTTGCGGTCGCTATCGTTGAGTTGGGTGCACGGGGCATAGCGTTGGTGCAGCAGGCAGCCAAGCAAGGGCTAGCTGGTGCCAACATCGACGCCACTACAACGTTGACCCAGGAACTCCGTCCTGCCGAAGCCCAGTGGCGGGGCAAAGTCAATCAGCTCATTTCACTGCAGACCCAGCGGAATGCCGCACTGGCTACGGAGGTAGGTAAGAATATCCAGCGCGCCACAGTCGTCGGCGCACTGCTCGCTCTGGCGGCCGTGGTAGTTGGCGTATTTGTCGCTTGGCGGATCGCACGTAGCATTCAGCGGCCGGTGGAGCGAGCGATGAGAATCGCCGAGCGCATCGCGGATGGTGCGCTGGACAACGTGATCGAAGACGCAGGTAAGGGAGAGATCGGTCGACTGCTAGAGGCGATTGATACCATGCAGCGCAGGTTGTGTAGCTTGGTTGCCGACATCCGTGACGCGGCCGTCAGTATCGAGGCGGCCAGCTCCGAGGTCGCTGCCGGTAACCTCGATCTTAGCCAGCGGACTGAACAAGCGGCCTCGCAGTTGCAGGCGACTGCAAGCTCTCTCGATCACTTGGCGGGCAACCTCCTAAATAGTGCACAAGCGACGGAGCAGGCAAACCGATTAGCGGGCGATGCTGCTCAGGTCGCGCAGCGCGGCGGCAAGGCAGTGGCTCAGGTAGTCGCTACCATGCGTGAGATCAACGGCTCTTCCAAGCGGATTTCCGACATCATTGGTGTGATTGATGGGATCGCGTTCCAGACCAACATCCTTGCGCTCAATGCCGCGGTAGAAGCGGCACGCGCAGGGAATGCCGGCCGTGGTTTTGCAGTAGTCGCCGGCGAGGTACGCGCTCTGGCACAGCACAGTGCATCTGCCGCTAAAGAAATCAAGGAACTGATCTCAGAGAGCCTTTCACATGTGTTGACGGGCTCGCGGCTGGCCCAGGGCGCGGGTGACACTATGACGGAGATACTGACCAGTGTCGAAAAAGTGTCTGGCCTGATTGGCGAGGTAACTGCCGCATCCACCACGCAAAGCAGCGGCATCCGCAGTATTAATCAGGCGATTGCAGAACTCGACAACGCTACACAGCAGAACGCAGCCCTGGTGGAGCAGGGGGCTGCCGCCGCAGATAGTTTGCAAGACCAGGCTCGGCGACTGATCGGTTTGGTGTCTAACTTTCATTTAGGGTCGAGTTCAGATGACCTCTCACATGCGCCCGATACTGGAATGGCCACCAGTAAGGCGGTGGTGGTTTTAGGTCATCAGCAGTTATGGCCTCACTCCCCCATCGCGCCTGAGCATGCACCACGGCTGCAAACCTCTGCGCAGCGCTAAGTCCGACACAGGTCATCCTCATGAACACACTTCGCAGCCTTCTTCTCATCGCGATAATGGTAAATTTGAGGGGGGTGGCGGCACAGTCCCAACCCGACTATCCCATCAGGATTGGCGTGGCCGTCGGTCTATCTGGTGCTAACAGTGTTATCGCTCCTGCGGTAGTGCAGTCTTCGCAACTGGCGGTCGAAGAGATCAATGCCGCCGGTGGCATCCTGGGGCGCAAAGTTGAACTAGTGATCGTAGACGATGCCTCTGGGGCCGAGGGTGCAGAGAAAGCAATCAACACATTGGTATTCCAAAAGAAGGTGAACGCCATTATTGCAATGGAAACCAGTGCAGCCCGAAGTGCCGCGCTACCCATCATTTCGCGCGGGAGGTTGCCGTACATCTATACCTCGTTCTACGAGGGACATTCATGTAACCCATGGATGTATGTGAATGCTTGGGTGCCGGAACAGCAGGTGGCACCTGTGGTTGACTATCTCGCCCGACATAGAAATGCAAAGACTTACTTTCTGGTGGGCAGTGACTATGCATTTGGACGCGGGATGCTTGAGTTCGCCCGACAGTACATTCGGCGCAATGGGGGGCAGGTGGTGGGCGAAGAATACCTGCCGGTGGACAGCAGCTACTGGGCACCCATCATTGCGAAGATTCGAGCGGCCCGGCCTGACGCGTTGATTGGCGCCACTGCCGGCGGTGCGCCGAACGTAACGCTCGCCCAACAGATCAAGAACGCTGATCTCAGGATGCCTTTCGGCAATCTCTCCATAGATGAAAGTACCGCCTGGACAATGGGCGATGCAGCCAAGGGAGTCTTGATGGCGGGCTCTTACTTCCCATCTATCGATACTGCAGAGAATCGGTCGTTTCGCATGCGCATGCTGGTTCGATTTGGTGCGGAGCTGAAGGCTCCCAACGAACTTTCCGTGCCCCAGTATGAGGCCTTTTTCCACTACAAGGCAGCTGTTGAAGCAGTGGGCACAACGGATTCCATAAAAGTCATCAAGGCGCTGGGCGAGGTATCAATCACCGGCCCGCGCGGAACCCTACGCATGGGAAAGAGTCGGCACACACCGCTTCCCATGCGTTTAGGTCAAATTCGATCAGACGGAAGTGTTCGTATCCTGGAGACTTTTTCGAGCGTCGATCCAGGAGAACAGTGCCCCCAGATAGAGTGATTGAAGGTAAGAAAAAGCGAATGGAGGACACGCATGTTCGGCTCTGCGAAACTCACTTAGCGATGGCAGTAATGGGCTATTGAAAGTGCAACACTACAGCCATCTTGTCCTGGTTTGATTGTAGAAATTGCGAAGAATACACCTTCGCAATTGGTTGACGCCGGTGTGAACGGCTGTCATAATTCAGCGAGCTGTTCTGGTTTGACCACTGCAGTTTCTCAGCAACATTGCTGATTACATACCGGCTATAAAAGCCCCTGACATGCGTTCATAGCGCAGTCAGGGGCTTTTTGCTTTTTGGAGTTGAAATGTTTTCGGTGAAAACCCCGTACTTATCCGATCGTCAGGTCTGCACTCTGGTGGAGAACGTGGAGACGATGCCAAGCTGGAGGTACCCGGCGGGACGTCATCTGCATTCCTTGAGCCAAGCGCAGGCAATACGCGGTATGGACATATGCGTTGCTATTCATCCATTGTTTTTTAAAACCAAGGAGACTTTCAATGAAACAACCCGTTGCTGCGGCGCCTGCTGCCGCTGATTCCATCTGTCTTTTTCATCGTCGCTAGGAGTACGCCATGGTGCTATTGCTAGATTTACTCACAACGGCCGCAATGCTGTTTATCGTGACAGCAGGACTGATGATGATCTTCGGGGTGATGAAGATAGTCAACTTTGCGCACGGTGCGCTACTGACTCTTGGTGGCTACGCTAGCTATGTAGTTACACAACTCCATCTCACCCCATGGCTAGCCTGGCCCCTTGCTGTAGTGGTGGGCATTGCCGTAGGGATGCTCGTGGAGGGTCTTATCGTGCGCCCACTCTACAAGCGGCCGCTCGATGCCATCCTGGCGACCTGGGGTCTAGGTATTGTGATCGGGCAAGTGATAGTGATTGCCTTCGGACGCGAGGTGCAGTTTGTCAACGCACCGCTGTCGGGCACTTGGTCGGTGTTAGGTGTGGACTATTCGGCCTACCGACTGGCGCTCGTTCCCATAGCGGCATTGCTGTGTCTGGCACTCACCGGCTTGCTCAATGGCACGCGCTTTGGTGTGCGCACCCGTGCTGTGATCATGAACGAAGATCTGGCAAGCAGCCTGGGCATCCACTCGGGAATGGTGCGTTTCATTACCTTCAGTCTTGGTGCCGGACTTGGCACGCTGGCCGGCGCCATGATCACACCGCTGTCCAGTGTGGACCCGAACATGGGTTTGCCGTGGCTTGTAAGCGCCTTCATGTTGGTCATGGTATCTGGCCATTCAATGGTCAGCTTACTGGTGACCTGCATCGTTTTTGGTGCGGCTCAAGTCCTTGTCAGCACCTACGCTAACCCGGTTCTCGGCGGGCTGACCATCGCTGTCCTCGCTGCTGTCACGTTGCGCATCCGTCCTAAGGGGTTTTCCCGTGGCTAACACTACCGCCACCAATATCGATCCGGAACGGCATGCCGGTGGACCCGCACTGCGCGGCCGATCCTTCAAAGGCATCATCTTGCTAGGGGGACTCGGGCTGCTGCTGATAGCGGTTGGCCCTTGGGTTTTCGACACCTATTTGCTGAACATACTCGTCAAGGCCTTCTTTTTTGCCGTTGCCGCCATCACGGTGGATATCTTGTGGGGCTACACCGGCTACCTGACGTTCGGCCAGTCGGCTTTCTTTGGTATTGGCGCATATGCGGCCGGCCTAGTATTCACACATGCCGGATTCAGTACGTACACGGTGCTGCTGGCTATCGGCGCAACGGTTCTAGCCAGCGCGGCCGTGGGTCTCCTGGTCGGGTGGCTGTCGTTCTATCGCGGTGCGTCGCCATTTTTTGCCACGGTGATTTCGCTGGTATTGCCCATCGTGCTCACGCAGTTGCTGCTATCCGGCGGCAACTGGACGGGATCCAGCTCGGGACTGACTGGGTACCAAACTTTTGACCTTTCCATCGAGGCCTGGTACTGGATTGCAGCGGGCATGCTGCTCGTTGCTGGCCTAATCGGCTGGGTGCTGGTACGCAGCGATGCGGGACGCATGCTAGCAGCCATACGCGACAACGAAGTTCGTTGTACCTACCTGGGCATTAACACCTCGCTGATCAAAATAGCGCTTCTGACGGCGATGGCTGTCATGGCCGCTTTAGCGGGTTTTGGCTACGGGTCTTTCAGCGGCGTAGTGGCCCCCGAACTCGCGGGCTTCGCGCTAGGCACCGAGCTCATCATCTGGGTCGCACTGGGCGGCCGGGGTACCTTGTGGGGGCCACTGGTTGGTGGCGTGCTGATCAATGTGGCCACCGCCTATCTCAGCAGCAGCATGCCCTTCGCCTGGCAGCTGATTCTGGGGGCGGCATTTGTCGTAGTCATTGTGCTGTTCCCTCAAGGTTTGATCCCTTTGCTGCTCAAGCCTTTCGGCATGGCGCAGGTCGCTGCTCGCAGCCCTGTATTGGAGGAACGTCAAAGCCCTGCACTATCAGTTGCGGGCACCGCAGGTGTTGTGGCGATCCGCATGCAGGGCGTAACCAAGAACTTCGGTTTTCTAAAGGTCCTGCAGGGTATTGACTTGGAGGCCCGCTCAGGCGAACTGGTCGGACTCATCGGGCCGAATGGTGCCGGGAAAACCACGCTAATGCGCTGCATGAGCGATGGCACGGAACGAAGCGGCGGCACGGTGGAGTTGTGCGGTCGCGACATCGGCAAGTTACCACCGGAGGCCTGCGTGCATCTAGGACTGGGGCGCAAGTTCCAAAATGCCAATATCTTTGAATCGCTGACAGTGGCGGAATGCCTGCGTATTGCAGGTGCGCGGTTGGAGCATCCCTCGATGGTGCGGCAGGAAAGCGTTCTGCGTCTACCTCCCTACGCACTGCACGTAGTTCGTGCTACGGCGCTGGAAGACAAACTGACCACCGTTGCACGGGATCTGTCGCATGGCGAGCAACAGGCACTGGAACTGGCCATGGTGCTAGCCCTGGAGCCGCGCGTTGTACTGCTCGACGAGCCTACGGCAGGCCTCACCAAAACCGAGCGCATGCAGATTGGCGAGGTGCTTTCCTCTCTGGCGCACCAGTACGGACTGTGCTGCCTGCTGGTGGAGCATGACCTCGACTTTGTGGAGATGATCTCCACCCGCATCGTGGTGCTGCACCAGGGGGCTATCGCCATGCAAGGCAGTTTCCAAGAGGTGGTGAATTCGCCACTGGTGAAGACTATTTATTCGGGTAGTGCCCACGCGACGAAGGAGGCAGCATGAATCCATCATCAGCCTTGGTGCTGAACGGCATTACCAGCGGCTACCGCGCATCCGTGGTGTTACGCGACCTGACTCTGAATATAGAAAAGGGCGAAGCGGTGGCCCTGCTGGGCAAGAACGGCATGGGCAAAAGCACCCTGCTCAAAACGGTGATGGGTTACCTCTCCAAAACGGCTGGCGTAATCCACCTGCACGGCGTGAATATCACCCGTATGCCGCCACACCGCATTGCGCGACAAGGTATGGCCTATGCTTCTCAGGAGCAGCCGTTATTTGCAGACCTCAGCATACGTGACAACCTGCGCCTGGGCTTGGCGCAGGAGTCCTTGTTTCACGAGCGTTTCGCTGCCGTTGAGATCCTGTTCCCTGTCTTTAAAAGTCGGCTGCAACAGTACGCCGGAACGCTGTCGGGCGGTGAACAGAAAATGCTGCTGCTGGCGCGTGCGCTGATGATGCGGCCTTCGGTCATCCTACTCGACGAAATCACGGAAGGCCTGCAGCCTTCGGTGATTGATAAATTGGCCAATGCACTACTGCAAGAGCGCGAACAGCATGGCACTACGATGCTGATTGTGGAACAAAACGTGCCTTTTGCTCTAAAGGTAGCAGACCGCTACGTGATCCTCAAGCAGGGCGAGCTGGTCGATGAGGGTGCGGCCAAGACCGATGGTGCTCTTGAATCCGTGTTCAACCATCTGCGCGTGTGACATGTTGCTAACTAAAGAACCGACGTCCGCGTTAGCAGATTTACCCTTATGCCTACTGATTTCGACCGGTGGCACCATCGCCATGAAGGTCGACCCCCATCTCGGTGGCGCGGTGCCCGCGCTGTCAGGTGACGATCTGCTGGCTGCGGTGCCTGCGATGTCCCGCTGGGCTCGGCTGGAGGTGCTAGATCTGTTCAACATACCTTCCGATTACATGGGGCCGGAGCGGTGGGTAGAACTCAAGCACGCAGTGGATACTGCGCTGGAGCGCCCCGAAATCGTGGGGTTAGTCATATCGCATGGCACAGATACGCTGGAGGAAACGGCGTGGTTTCTGGATCTGACAGTCAACAGTGACAAGCCGGTAGTGTTAGTAGGCGCGCAGCGCAACGCGTCGGTTCCCGATTTCGATGGCCCGCGCAATCTTCTGAATGCAGTGCGGGTTTGCATTGCGCCTGAGGCGCGTGGCCAGGGCGTTGTGATCGCCATGAACAATCAGATAAACGCGGCCCGCGAGGCAAGCAAGACTCACACAGCCGATGTGGAAGCATTCAAGTCCGGCGACTTCGGGTTGCTAGGAGTGATTGATGAGGATAGGGTGGTCTTCTCGCGACAGTCAACACGCCGTCAGCACGTGCAGCTGTGGGCACGGGCTTTGCCCCGGGTGGAGATCATTCCGATGTTTGCGGGTGCCACTGGCGATCTCGTGCGGACTGCGGTCTCGTTAGGCGCGCAGGGAATTGTGGTTCAAGCCCTGGGCTTTGGCAACGTAAACGCAGCCATGTTCAAGGCCATCAGAGAGACCATTGCGCAGGGAGTACCCGTGGTCATATCCACTAGGGTTCCTAATGGGCGTGTGCAGCCGGCCTACGGCTTTGACGGTGGTGGCAGCACCCTCAAAGCTGCTGGTGCGGTTTTCGCCGACAATTTGAGTCCCCACAAAGCGCGCATTCTTTTGATGCTGTCGCTGCAAAATACGGTCAGTTCCCGGCAGTTGCAAACCATTTTTGATCAGTGAAGGAATGCCATGTCTGACGACACATCCCTAGCGCAGGACGACGGCTGGCGCGTAGGCATTCTGTTCTCCCGCTCGGGCGCTACGGGCGTCACCGAGTCCGAACACTTCTACGGTACAGCTTTGGCCATAGAAGAGATCAACCAGCTCGGCGGTGTGCTCGACCGGCCACTCATTCCCATCGCATATGACCCTAAGGGAGACATCGCGGAATACCGTAAGCTGGCCACGCGGCTATTGCTGGAGGACGAGGTCAACGTGGTGTTCGGCTGCTCCCGATCATCGAGCCGGAAGGCCATCCTGCCGGTGATCGAGCGCAACAATGCACTGCTGTGGTACTGCTCCTTTTACGAGGGCTTTGAGTATTCACCCAACGTAATCTACACCGGGGCGGTGCCGAACCAGAATAGCGTGCAGCTGGCCGCCTACCTGATGCAGAACCGGGGTAAGCGATTCTTCCTGGTCGGGGCAGACTACATCTACCCGCGTGAATCGAACCGCATCATGCGCGATATGGTCGAGCAGCATGGCGGAGAGATACTCGAAGAGGTCTACCTACCCATCGAGGCCGGCGCGGCCGAACTAAAGGAAGTGCTGGCCGACATCAAGGCACAGCAGCCAGATGTGGTGTTCTCCACGTTGGTGGGGCAATCGGCTCGCCTGTTTTATCAACTGTACCGGGACTTCGGGCTCGACCCCAAAACCATGCCGATTGCCAGCTTGTCGATGGCCGAGGAAGAGATTAGGCTGATTGGCCCTGCGCTGTGCGAGGGACATATTACCTCGGCCACGTATTTTGGGTCGGTGCAGAACGAGAGCAATCGGCGCTTTGTGGAGCTGTGGCGCCAGCGCTTTGGCGACCGACCGACCAGCACCTGGTCAGAGATGGCATACACCCAGGTGCACCTGTTTGCCCGTGCCCTGCAGCGTGCGGGCAGTATGGACCGACGCAAGTTGGTGGAGGCCGTGCGGGCCGTTTCCTTCGATTCTCCCGAGGGATGTGTCACAGTGGACGCAGAGAACAACCACTGCGCGCTCACGCCCCGCATCGGCATCTGTCGTGCCGACGGACAGTTCGACATCGCATGGGAGGCATCAGAACCGGTGAAACCCGACCCATACCTGTCTACTTTCGGGTTTTCCGAATTCTGGTTGAGGTGAGGTCATGAGCTCCAGCCTTCGTCGCCTCTATGAGGACCTGCGCAGCATCAGCGTCACCGTCGTCTATCCGCCCGGGGAAGACCGCGACGTGGTCGTACAGCAATTGCAGCGCATCGGCTGCCGACTCAAGGTGGTCTGGCCATTTCCGGCCGAACCGCCCACTGGTATGGACGTGATCTTCTTCCAGGTCTCCCAAGACCTCGAAGGCAGCAGCGCCTGGAACGCCAGCGCGGTGGATGCCGCCCTCGTGGCGCTCTCGGACTACGAAAGTCCAACAACGCTAAAGTTGCTGCTGGATACAAAGTCCCATGGCGTCATCACAAAGCCGTTTCGATCGTCGGGCATTCTCAGCACTCTGGTACTGGCCAGGGCATCGCAGGGGTTTCAGCAACGCCAGCAGGGAAAGATCGACAAGCTCGAGTCCACCATCAAGTCACGCCGCCAGATCGAAAAGGCGATCCGCGTGCTGGTGGATTACCAGCGCATGACCGAAGCTCAGGCTTATGAGCACATGCGTGAACGTGCTACCGGCCTGCGAGTGACGGTGGCCGAGGTGTCCGCAATGCTTCTTGAAACCCATGAAGCTATGGAAAAACTCGGGTTTTCAAAGTCAACGCCGCGAGGTAAGTAGTACTGATGTTCTGGATGCACTCATCCAGCAAGGGGAGCGATGCTGCTGCCGCCGACTTAAGGCTGAAAAGTTGGACGGCGGTAGAAATATTGGACTTGTTTATGACTTTAAATTCAACTGTTGTGAAATCGTAACGCCGTAAACCCGCGTGGATGCTGGGTGGCCGTTTACGACTTTAATTGCACAGAACACTAGTCTTAAAGTTGCATTAGATACGGATAATTTCCATGTATAGAGTGGGTCGATTTTTGCATTAAATTTGAATTGTTGATTTTTTTGCATTTTTTCTTGAACTACTTGCGGAAGGACATTAATTCGTGACTCGCACTTCTTCCGAAGGGCTGCTTCAGGCTGGTTGCGGTCGCTCATGCACTCGAGATAAGCGACCGCTGTTGTCAGAAGCTGCCCTTGAAGGTCCTCGTTCGCGGTGGTCCCCAATGCTGGCACTCGGTCTATGCCTGCGAGTCGCCGTACGCACAACGGCCGCCCCAGCCCGCAGGACCGGCACGGCATCACCTCCATGCGCGCGTTTTTCCCGAAAATCGATTGTTGTCGTTAGTCAGCGAGTAGCAGTTGATGGCCGCCGCGAGCGGCCATCAACGCTAGGTCGCGGTTAGGCTGGTTGCAAACGATCTGGCCTGTCGGCCGAATGGCGGTTACGCTTGCCGATTCCAGAGCGGTGGTCGCTGCACTGCAGGAAAATGCTAAGCGTTAGCCAAGTTTTCCTGCTTTACATATTGACTGGAATGCGGCACCGCTCTTCGCAGCACCTTCGACCTCTGTGATATGACAGAAATAAAGCCACTCGCGGCCCCACGGCTCCCGACTATCAAGCGCCTGTTCACGTTCTGCCGGAACCAGTGTGCCTACCCTGGTTGTACCGACGAAATCGTTAGGGATGCAACGGTGGTCGGAGACATCTGCCACATTGAAGGCTCCAAGGACGGCTCGGCGCGCTACCGCAGTGAGCAAGATCCAGAGGATCGCCACGGGTACGATAACTTGGTACTTCTGTGCAAACTGCACCATTTCAAGGTCGATGGCGACGAACAAACATACACGGTCGCTCGCCTCAAGGAAATCAAGCAGGCACACGAGGATGAGGCAACACCACTCCCCGTGAGCTTGGTCAACGCCGCCGTAGACCTCTTTGTGGCGCTCATCGATACGGACTCGGTTACCGCCCAAACGATTCACGTAGGGACGATGAATATCGCGGCTCCCCCGAGGGCCAGTTCAGATGCCTTTGAGCCAGGTCGGGGACCACTGGGTTTGCTTGCGCAAGAGCTCGGACGAGTTCTCGCCCATCAAATCTATATGCTGGACCGCGCGGTCGTGAATTTCTCTTCAGCGTCAGCCTCTAATGCTCCGCCTCGGGATCCTTGGACGACCTTTCGACCGTTCAAGCCTTCGCTTTATCCCAGCGCTCCCGCATGCCTGGAACTCTCCCACAGCGACGCTACGCTGCTCGCTGAGTTTTACGGCGGCACGCAAGAAATAGACGACCACGTTTGCCGTTGGCGCGAGCAGAAGCCAGACTGGGACATGAACACCTGGAACGTCTTAATGCAGACGATCGGTCACAACGTAGAGGCCGGCCTTCAGGCCGCCGCTCGTTTCTGCCCCAATCGTCTGTATGACAACAAGGTTCCGATGCTAGGTACATTCAGTGACCGCGGCAGCAAGTCCTTGGAGAACATGCGCGGCATCATGGCAGCGCATCTGGAACGCTTCGCGCGGACACACGCTGCCATCAAGGTGATAAGAACGCACTACAAGGGCGGCCGCCGTGCCGGCGACTTCGCGTCGGAACTGACTCAACTCGCTGGCGGCAGCCGTTCGGCCTGGACGGCCGCAGTAGAGGCCGGAGTCCGATGTGCTGCGTTGCCATTAGATGTGACCGATGTGTTCTACAACCATCGATTGCATACCCTCTCTCGGGACGAGGTAGCGATGCTATGGATCGAACTCGCACGACAGAAGAAGCTCAGTCTGGACCAACGGTCACGTCCCTGCCCTGTGGCCATCTCACACTAGGTAGCAGGTGACCGTTCAATGTACTCAATGCACGGGAACAGGTCGTTCGCGCCGTCGATTCGATGGTTCGTAATCTCTGCATGGCCGCTGGTGATCCCGCAGCTCGGACAAACGACGCGCAAGGCGCAGTAACAGTAACGCTTTATTGTCAAACACTGAAAACGACTTTTTAGCAGTCACTGCGAGCAGCAATATGGACCAGATGGTCTACGATTGCCCGACGAGACAGTTGATATTTGAAAGTCAACTCTTACGGTTTGTGCCATTTGTCCGGCTTGCCGTTCGCTGTGGTCCGAACACGCTCGACCAATACAGGTCCCTGCGGATTGACTTGGCGCGCGAGTGCGATAGCTTCGGCTTGGGTGGGTGCCACTGCACTTGCGCGTTGCGAGTTTGGTTTGCGTACCGCGTAGTCGCCTTGTGGGCGACGTTCGACAAAGATGTTTGCAGTCATGGGAATTCCTCCGGCTTACATGTTGGGCAGGGACAGCAGATTGTCGGTCTTGCGGCCGTCAGCCACGGTCTGCACGTATTTGATGCGGCCGTTGCTGTGGACGTGGACCCAGGCGCCTGTGAGTTGCGGATTGCGGTCTGGGCACCAGACCGCATTGTTCCCGGCTTTTTCGATGTATTCGACCATCTGCTCGCGAGTGGAATTCCCACGCTCAGTGGTTTCCTGGTTTCCATCCATCTTCACCCACCAAAGGTGGGAGATGTGCTCGTGACCCGGGCCTCCGCTCATGCGTTTTCCAACGCACTTGATGGTCGTCTTGGTGATAGTAGCTGTCATTGGTCGATTCCTTTGAAGTTGAAGAAGCGCCAACGATCTTGTTCGGTGTGGGCGTACTTTTAGTATCCGCATAAAGGAATCACTTGTCAAGCGCTTAAAATGCGTCTACTCTGAACTTTTGTTTTTCGGCTTTGCTAGCCGACGCTGCGACCCGCCTGCCTTGGTTTGGGGTGCGCGGTGCAATTCATACACCAAGGCATGGACAGCAGACGCACCGGTAATAGGCGCGTTTGTAAGGAGAAACTGGTTGTCTACGCCTCTCGGAGAAAAAATTCGCGCAGAAAGAAAGCGCCTGAAACTGACACTTGATGACTTGGCGCAAAAGACCGAATCCAGCAAAAGCTACATATGGGAGCTGGAAAATCGTCCAGTGGTGAGGCCTTCAGCGGACAAGATCAGCAGGATTGCAGACGTGTTCGGCGTAACGGTTGAATTTCTGCTGGATGATGGAAAGCAGACCCCATCGGCGTCTGATGCGGACAAGGTGTTTTTCCGGCGTGTTGGCCAGCTTGACCCAGCTAAGCGTGCCCAGCTTGAAAAGTTTCTGAAGGCAATTGACGATGACTGAGCCGACAACACCTGTGGCTTGGGGCATTCAAATGTCCAAACTATGGATCGCGGCAGCGCAGCCGTTTCCCGTTGATGTGAAGTTATTAGCCTTGGAAATCACCAAGCAGAGATTTCCCGACCCAGTGGGGTTGGTCGTTGCACATGGCATTCCGGGCATTGATGGCATGCTTTCCAAGCGCAACAAGAAGAACGATTGGTGCATCTCCTATGACGAGCAAGTCGTCAAGCCCGGACGTATCAACTTCACGCTGGCACATGAGTTGGGGCACTATTTTTGCCATCGCCAGCGCCAGGAAGACTTCCGCTGTGGTCAAGGCGAGATGCTTGACTATCGCGGCGAAGCTTCTCGCAAGATGGAGAAGGAGGCAAATGTGTTCGCGTCCTACCTGTTGATGCCCGCTACGGACTTTCGGCAACAGATCAGTGGACAAGTAGTGACTCTTGATTTGCTCGGCGAGGTAGCCGAGCGCTACAAGACTTCCTTCACTTCGACGGCACTAAAGTGGCTGGAGATTACGGACGAAGCAGCTATGTTGGTGGTCGCGCGAGATGATTTTATCTGCTGGTCATATCCCAGCAAGCTGGCATCGGGCAAGCGTGCATGGCTGGCTCCTGGCACACCGGTCCCTCCATCCGCCATCGCACGGACGGCTGCGGCTGCGAATTGTCTGAAAAACTCTGCTTGCCCCGTATCGGCCGGTGTTTGGCATCCCACTCTGGAAGCCGAGGAGTCGATCATCGTGTCGGATCAGTTCGATCTCACGATTTTTCTTATTCGCTATCCAGAGGCTCGCGTGATAGTTCACGGCGAGGAATCGGAAGGCGACACCTTTGACGCCGTATCAAGCCTATCAAACGGATTCAGTGGGTCAAAGTGACCGCTTACGGGAAGGCGATTTAAAGAACAGAATTCATTCAAGAGATGTTTTGTCTAAAGGTGAAGAATGGAGGTGCGTATGTGGATTGCGGCGAAAGTGGAGTTGAACCGTAGCGGTCCTTCTAAGCAGGAATACCGACTCTATGCCCTCTCTGGGCAGCCAGTGCATATGGATAGCCCAATTCAGTGCCCAGTGAGTGAGCGTGAGGATGGGAATTACTATGTGTTGGATGTGGGCATGACTGGCGGCACGAAAAAAGCAAGTTATCCGTACATGCTGAGGAAACACAGCCAGCGATTGGAGGCAGTGTCTCGGCAAGCAGCCCGAGCTCACGTGAAAAAGAACTGGCCATCACCTGGCAAATAGCTCGCGCATGTTTCTGTCCCTAATGCTGTTGCCGCCGACCGAAAACTGACACTGTCAGGATTCAAGCGGCGCCAACACCTAATGCCCTTGATTGCGTGCATTGGCTAGGCGTCCTGTTATGCCTGAGGGGGCGCTTGCTATTTTTATTGAAAGTACTTTAGCCGTGGTTGGCATGCTTGTTGTTCGCCAGCAGGTATGCGACACAAGCCACGGCGGGCAATGGTGGACTATACAAGTAGCCCTGAAAAACGTCGCAACCCAGCGCTGCCAGTGCATCGCGCTGTTCAATGGTTTCAACGAACTCGGCGACCACCTCGACTTGCCGAGTGCGACCCAGTGCCGCAATTGTGCGAATGATGTCACCGCTGGCCGGATTGCTTAGCACGTCGCGGGTGAGCGAGCCGTCGATCTTGATAGCGTGAACACGGAAGCGCCGCATATGCAGCAGCGACGAATACCCCATGCCGAAGTCGTCCATCGCCAAAGAAACGCCCATGGCAACGATCTGCGCCAGGTTTTCTTCTACCACCTGGTGAACAGGGATGGCCTGGCTCTCGGTGATTTCCAGTTCAATCTCGCCCGGTGCCAGCCGGTACTGCTTTAAGCAACGGGCGAGCAACACTGGCAACTGCGGGTCGCCGAGTTGCAGCGGCGAGACATTGATCGCCATCGTGATGTGCGTTAGGCCAAGCGTATTCCAATGCGCCTTGCGTGCGCAGGCCTCCTCTAGCACCCAAGCGCCAAGGCGTCGGATCAGACCGCCGTCTTCGGCCAGTGTCACGGCTACATCGGCGCGGATCGGGCCGTGACGCTTGTGCGTCCAGCGCAGCAGCGCCTCAACACCGACGGCTGTGCCCTGAGAGTCGTGCTTGGGCTGGAAAGCGAGTGTGAGTGCGGGGATGCCGATGTCGTGTTTCAGGGCCGCGAAAAGGCCGCGGGCAATCAGTCCGACCTGGTCGTTGCGCTGCACGGACTGTAAGTGCCGCTGCTCCTGGGATACGATAACTTTGGTTGCCGCATCGAATGTCTCCTCTTGGTCGCGCGCCCGTCGCGCCTCGGCGCGTCGGACGAATGGCAGGTAGATTAGCGTGCTCACCAACAGGCCTAGTACCTGCAGTGCCACGCCACGCCACGAATCGCTGAGCAAGTAACCCGACAGCAGTGGTGGCGTTGTCCAGGGCACACCGGTCTGCTGCAGCGGCACTAGACCGGTGTGCACCGATGCCAGCGTCAGAAGAGTCAGAGCCAGGGGCGCTAGTAAAAATGGCTTCAAAAAAATGGGATTGAGGGCGATGGGAAGTCCGAAGGTCAGCAATTCATTGATATTGAAGATCGACGGTAGCAGGGATACCTGAGCCAGGCGTCGGAATGGCCCTTCGCGCGCCACGATGAACAGTGCAAACACAAGGCCTAAGGTGGCGCCGGATCCTCCCAGGTGCACGAAGATGTCGATCAATGGGCGCCAGGCCAGTGCCGCATCGTATGCGGCACCTGCCGGACCGAAGAGGGGCTGCGCCTGTTGGTCCAGCACCTTGCCGCCGTGAATGCCAAAGAACCAGAGGCACTGGTTAACCATTACTGCGCCACTGTCGAGCAGCCAATCCGCGTCAATCCATGCATTAATCGCCGGCGGTAGATTTGCCAGCCAGTGCAGGCCAAACGGTGGTAGTGCTGTGGCGATTTCGGCTGCCAGCATCACGACGAGGCCGGTGAGGGCCACTGGAGGCGTCATACGGGCGGCATAATAAAAAGTTGGGTCACTATCGTAATCGGGGGCCATTCTGCGCATCACAGCAAGCGCCGCAAGCGGCCGCAACAACTCCGGTGTTGCCAATCCGATCACGATACCCAGCAACATCGAGTCTTGCCCCAGGGATGCGATGGTCGGTGTACCGCTACCGCCGACTATCACACAAACCATGAAGTTCACCAGCGCGGCGATGCCGGTCCAGGCCTGCGGAAGCGCTTCGTCTCCATCTGCGACGGGCAGGCGGCGGGCCAAGCGCATGCTGAGCACCACGGCCAGAGCGAGACCGAAGACCCCATAGGTGGCGTTGACCACGGTGAGAGTCGCTGCCTGCCATCCTGCGCCAACAACCTGGTCCATTAGCCGGTGTATAGCCGGGAAGGGAATATTGCCGAGCAGCGTTGCCGCTACGCCAAAGAAGGTGATTGGCAGCAGAACGACAAAACTGTCCCGGACTGTGATCGCCCAAAGCACTAGACGGAACCACAGTTTTTTGTAGTGCTTTTGCATTGAGTCCAGCTGGTCGCTCCAATGGGATATGGGCATTTTCATGTGGGGACGCAGTTGCAACGAGTGTGAATTTCAGCAGTTCAGTTTAGTTTTTCAACCGAAATCCCTAGCCACAAGTTGAGTCTGCTGTACTAGTTCCACGATCGTGTCAGCTTGTTTTGTGGAAGGCCCTATCACCGTTTTTGATAAGCAGTTAATGAATAGACTCATTGACGGTGATGTCACATTGAACAAGCAGACTAAAACATCAGAATCTCAATTTGCACATAATTTATTTTTCCAATCTAATTTTGGTACTTAACTACAGCGATGACTGAAAAATGATTTGAAAAATCAAACTCGGAGTGACGGCAAAACTTCAAATTCTTGTGCCAGGCATTGTCCTCAGCGCTGGATCCAGCCGCCAGGTTGCAACTGCCAATGACTGCCGTCCTGTACCCAAGCGGTTGAACGATATCTGTAACCAGGTCGGGAAGCTTCCCAGTGTCCTGATATCCATTGGTAACGATTGCCTGACCAGTCCCAATAGCCGCCAATCCAAATGGCACCGCGAAATGGCCTTCCAGGAACAACCTCGTTGTACGGTGGTGGGGGAGGCACATCAACGATTGTTATGCCTTGATAGTAGTGCCTCACTGGTGCTGGTTCCGCTACAGCGGATTGTGGAACTGCTGCATATGGCAGTGTGACGACAACTGGTGGCGGTGGCGGTGGCGGTGGCGGTGGCGGTACGAGGGGGGGCGGTATAAGTGGAGGTGGTAGCAGTGGGATGGGCACGAGTTGTGCCGTCACACTAGTGGGGAAAAATTGTACGGCAGTCATAATTACGATCGCCAACAGAGTAGGCATTTTCAATTTGAGCATGGGGAGCTTCTTTGATCGTTTAAGCGTGGCAGTAAGGATTCCGTTGACCTGCTATAGCGGTAACGATGCCAACAAAATTTGCCAGCTAGCTTGATGCGTAGGCCTGCCAAACGATTGACTAGTTCGACAGGCAGCAATCCATCAGTCGCCTCATTGAGCGGCCATATCTAGTTACCAAGGGGCAGGTGCGGGTTGAACGACCACGGGAGCTAACACAGGTGGAGGAACTAGTACCGGAGCTAGGGGAAGCGGTACACAAGCTGACAGCAGTAATGTCGAGACGATGGTGATGGCTACAAACTTCAAAGTGAATGGCAGCATGCTGGGCATATTTAATTCCTTGGGCGATTCAAGTACAGAGCCGGTTATTCGGCTGATCGACTGAACCGCTTCAAGAATAGTAGAGCGATCCTCTGTTCACCAAGGTTTGGCAATGCTAAGCAAGGTAAAAATTCATGCCTTAGTGTCGCGTGAGATGGATGCCGCAAGCTCAATGGCATTCGGTGTGCTCCGTAGGCATCGAGGAAAACACTTCTGAATAGAGTTCATTTAGTGCGCAGATCCTGCGGCATCTGTCTTAATCGACTGTGATGTGGGCACACCAAGACTTTGGGTAAGATGCTGGAATGACGGTAAACGCTGCAACGCTTCGTGCGCAGACGCTTGAAGCAGTTTCACGTCCGCAGACGTAATCGAAAAAGCAGTTGGTATCCGCAACGCCAAACGCCGCTGCTCCTGATCGGGCACGTCGTGTAGACTGACATTGACAACGTGAATTTCGGCGTCGGATGCAAATGGACTGTCGGGAGCTCCACGGTGAAGCTCCAGTTCCGAGTTCCAGCGCTGCAAATCATCCTGGAGCATCGCCAACGTCACCTGAGTTCCCCTTGATCCCGCGCCAAACAATAGCGCATCCATTACCTGACCTGGATTGGGGACCTGGTCACTCTGATCGATGCGTTCGGCAAGATCCCGCTCAGAGTTGACTGCGATCAAAATCAACTTATGGATAGTGCCGGGCGCCATGTCGCGGAAGTTGTCTTGGATGGACCCGGCAGCTACGACGCGATCCAGTAATCCTCGAAGCCCCAAGTTGTCAGAAAGACCGCCATCAACCAGGTGCAGGAATGGTCGCTCACGCACATTGATATAGCTTTCCGCGTTTGCCTTCAGCATTCTGGTTCTATAGTCGCTTGGTGCATTGACTCCTGTAGAGCCCGTATTGTCGGGGTGCGCGATGGTTGGATGCGGACAGGCTTCTGCATAATTCCGTAGCGTCATTGGGCTCAATACAAGCGGAACTGCGGAGGAAGAGGCCACTGCGAACGACAATGGCACACTATTCAGATCTGAACAAATTAGTGCGAATTGTTCTTGTGTAAATTCGAATGGCGCGCCTGTGGTGAGATCGGTGGCGGTTATTAGCAACGCAGGGTTCTTCGCTCGATTCGCCAAATCACCAAATGTATGACCGCGGTACAGTATGTTGAGGCGCTCCTCCAAAACGTTGCTGCGACCGTACCACGGTGACATCACTGAACTAAAACGCGCTGGCGATAACACACGCTTGATCAAATCTCCATCAAAATTCCCAAGTAAGAAGTCGGACTCGAATTGGGTAAGCGTCGCATCGCCGAACAATGCGTAGTGGGTAGCCAGAATGCTGCCACCGGAAACTCCACTGATGAGTCGAAGTTCGTCAAGCAGCGTAGTCTCCCGATCGTCCCAAACGAAGTGTGTGGCTTTTAGTTCGCGCAGGACGCCAAGACCGAATGCGGCAGCACGGGCGCCGCCGCCCGAAAGGGTAAGAGCGACGACGATAGATGGTTGCTTGTTTGCGCCGTTCAAACCGCCAGCTGGAGGGATGAGAATTGGTGTTGGGCTTGGACGGGCTGCAACGTTCTGCCATGGACGAATCGTAGAGCAGCCAGAAAGTAGCGTGGTTAGCACTAATATGGATAAAACAGAAAGTTTCAACATGTCCCAGGCACTGATAATGAATCAACATTGATGATGGTTGCTGCTATAGCCAACGCAATCCACGTTTCGGCAGTGACAGCGTGATGGTAAGCCCCCCGCCTTCACGCAAAGCCGCCTCTACACTGCCGCCATGCAGCAGCATCGCACGCCTAGCGATGGCGAGACCCAGGCCAGTTCCACGCACCGCCTCACTGCCTTCTACACGCGTGAATGGCTCGAAAATTTCCTGCAGCATATCCAACGGAACACCGGGTCCGCGATCCTGTACGGTAGTGATGAGCATCTTTCCGCCATCACAGATATTGGCTACGACATTAATCTCGCTGCCCTTCGGGCCAAACTTCAACGCATTGCGGACAACGTTTTCGAATGCGCGATAGAGCAACTCACCATGTGCCTCGATAACGAAGGCGCCAGGTGCAATAAGGCGCAAGGCTCGCTGCGATGCATTGGCTTCGAAGTCGGCATCCTCGGCGATAGACTGCAACAGCTCGATCACGTCGACGCGTTGAGGTGGCGCGCTCGTCGGGCCGGCATTAAGCCTATGTAACGTTAGCAACTCTTCAATCAGCATGTCTAGCCGTTCACTTTCACGCCCTATACGCTCGATCATTGCGGCCGCTCTTGAGGGGTCCTGGCGCAGTAAGCCGATCGCCGCCTGCAAACGAGTCAGAGGAGAACGCAATTCGTGTGAGATGTCATGTATAAGCGCACGATTGGCCTGGGCGAGCCGTTCGATACGTACAGCCATGCGATCGAAATCGCAAGCCAGATCGGCGATTTCGTCGCGCCGACCGCTCATGAGAGGCTCGACACGGGTATCAAGGCGCCCTTCGGCAAAGCGATCCATTGCCCAACTAAGATGGCGCAATGGGTGCGACAAATACCACGCGAGTAGAAGACTGATAACTAGCACTGCGATCATGGCAGACATCAATGGCACTATCGGAACCGCCCACAATGGCATGTTTTCAGGTGGTGGTGGCGTGCGACCCGTTAGCAGAAAGAAGCCCACCGTGCCGCCGATTGCCAGCACCATACTCATTGCGAGTGCAAGTAACAGCTTCCAGAAGAGGCGGCCAAAACGACGTTCAATTGCCATAACTAGTCTTCCAGCAACTGGTAACCCCTGCCGCGTACACTTTGAATCCATGATTGGCCATCCGGCCGTGTGCCGAGCTTCTGGCGTATGCTGCTAATGTGCACATCAATACGGCGGTCGAAACGGGCTAGAGGTCGACCGAAGGCCTGCAGCGAAATAGTCTCTTTACTGACGAGTTGTCCTGCATGTCGTGCAAGCACATCGAGCAGACTGAATTCTGTCCCCGTTAGTTCTAGCGGACGACCACACCACAACGCACGCCGACTACCGGGCCATATGGTAAGTTCACCCACCTGCAGTACCCGAGAGTTGGCTAGCATATTGGCTGGCTCGGACGCTTCGGTTCGGCGTAGGATTGCGCGGATCCGCGCGGCCAACTCGCCGGGTGTACAGGGCTTGGATACGTAGTCGTCAGCCCCCATGTCGAGCCCGACAATGCGGTCGACATTTTCACCGCGGGCAGTCAGCATCAGTACCGGCACCCGGCTGGAGGTACGAATGCGACGCAACACTTCAATACCCGACATGCGCGGCATCATGATGTCAAGTAGAACTATCGTATAGGTGCCACGCGCTACTTCTGCGACGCCGCTCTCTCCATCATGCACGACATGAACGTCGAAACCTTCGCGCACTAGGTACAGCGACAACATTTCGGTGAGGTCTACGTCATCGTCGACGAGAAGTACGCGGGGCATAGGTCAATCGTAGATATAACCGAAAGTATCAGGCTATTTCATAGAAATAGGTACGTTGAGACTTGGACTTTTACCCATCTTAACGCTGCCAAACCGTGGTGAACAGAGGGTGTTTTTACGATAACTAAACTCTCCGTGTCAGCATGCGTTCTCCATTTCCACCAATCTGGTTTCCCTCCGTCTTTTCGTCTACCGTCGCAAGTTTCGCACTCGTAGCTTGCACGGTTGGACCGATCTATTCGGAGCCTATTCCTGCTACACCATCCGCATGGCAAGCCGAGCTACCGCATAACGGAAATATTGATACGTTGCACAACTGGTGGCAGCAGTTCAATGACCCCGTCGTCGCGCAGTTGATCGAGTTTTCCGAAGCAGACAGTCCCACGCTCATGAAGGCATGGGCTGATATCGAGAAGGCCCGTGCCACACTGACTAATGCTCGTGCGGCAGGCTTGCCCAGTCTTGATGGCAATGCGTCCCTAACTCGGTCTCGCCAGCAAACAATGCCTGCTAACGTGACAACCAGTACGACGCGTAATGTCGGCGTTGACGCAGCGTGGGAAATTGATCTTTACGCCAAGGCTCGACACGGCGCCGAATCGGCGGCGGCACGCACTCAGGCACGCGTCGCCGACTGGCATGACGCACGTGTTTCACTAGCGGCGGAGGTGGCCGATACATATGTACAGTATCGTGCTTGCGAACTGCTGGTTGACACATACGAGCTTGAACGATTCTCTGCTGCTGAAACCGAGAAAGCGACCGTCGCCGCAGTACGTGCCGGATTTAACGCAGAAGCTGATGCTACGCTAGCAAGCGCAAGCCTTGCAAATACAACCTCAACACTTCTATCCCAGCGCGCGCAATGTGATTTACTCGTAAAGTCGCTTGTTGATCTTACGGGACGTGATGAGCTGGCGTTACGTTGGGTGATGTTCAAGAGGAAAGCCGGTGATGGATTCAGTAGTGACCCCCTACCTACACCTGTTAGCCTTAAAGTGCAGAGCGTACCTGCCAATGCTGTACGGCAACGGCCAGATATTGCATCACTGGAACGTGACCTTGCAGCAAGTAGTGCAGAGATAGGTGTAGCACAGGCTGATTTGTATCCTAGCGTATCACTGTCTGGCTCAATTTCCATCTCGGCTGCACCTGCCACCTCGACCTTGACGACTTGGTCTCTCGGTCCGTCGCTGTCAATCCCGCTTTTTGATGTGAGCAAGCGTCGCGCCGCAGTTGTTTCCGCACAAGCCAACTACCAAATAGCGCTCGCCAATTTTCGACAGGGCGTACGTACAGCGATAAAGGAGGTTGAGAGCTCGCTGGTTAATCTGGACAGTACCTCTCGTCGCGTGGAAGAGGCGAAGCATGCGGCAAAAGACTATCGTCGTTATCTCCAGATCACTGAAATGCACTGGCACGCAGGAGGGGAAAGTCTGTTAACTCTGGAAGAGGCGCGTCGGTCCGCCCTTTCAGCGGAGATTAACTTAATCACGCTGCAGCGTGACCATATCGAATATTGGATCGCTCTGTACAGGGCGCTTGGCGGAGGTTGGCAATCCGACACTCCAGCATCATCCCCCACCAACATATCGATGGAGGCAGTTAGGACTAACCCATGAAAACTCCACTAAATCGAACTCTTATTACCGGGACCTTGGTCCTGGTCACAGGTGTGGCTGCGCTAGCAATCAGCATTACTGCCTGGATTGAACGTCCTGCAACGGCAGCAGTTACGGAGAACGTGAAGCCGCCAAGTGTCTTAACTGTCAACGTTATTACGCCGGAGAACGAAACGTGGCCAGAGATCGTGCAAGGCAGTGGCCCGCTTGTCGCATGGCAAGATGTCATTGTCAGCTCTGAAATCGGGGGGCTACGCATTGCCGAACTACTAGTAGATGTTGGCGCCAGGGTCAAGCGCGGTGAGTTGCTTGCTCGGCTTGCCGATGACGGCGTCCAGGCCGACTTGCGAAAACAGCAGGCGGCAGTTGCGCAGGCACGCGCAACACTTGAGCAGGCTGTGTCGAACCTGCAACGCGCGAAGAACGTCGAGAACAGCGGTGCACTCTCAACCCAGAAGATTGACGACTATCGTATCAATGAGGTTACGTCACGTGCGGCACTCGCGTCATCCGAGGCCGAGCTCGACAGCATTCAGCTAAAACTACGGCAGACACTTATTGTTGCAGTCGATGACGGTGTCGTCATGTCAAAATCTGCGGTGCTGGGCAACGTCGTCAATACTGGTACAGAAATGTTCCGGTTAATGCGCCAAAGTCGCATCGAATGGCGCCCCGAATTTGACGCTCGTCAAATATCGGCATTACAAATCGGTCAAAGTGCGCATGTGACTTTGCTGAATGGCGAGCAGATTAAGGGACAAGTGCGACTGATTGGGCCGACGCTTAGCACCAGCACCGGCCGGGCGACAGTCTACGTCAGCCTACGGACCGACAGTTCGGCGCGACTCGGCATGTTTTTGAACGGCGCCATTGAATTAAGTCCCCGGCCAGTCTTAACGCTACCACAAACGGCCATCACGCTGCGGGACGGGCGCGCCTACGTCTATTTGCTGGGTTCTGGGAATAAGGTTCATAGTCATTCGGTGACAACTGGCCGTCGGCAAGGGAGCCGCGTGGAAGTCAGTGACTTACCTGTCGCTGCGCAGGTAGTTGCGGAAGGAGGGGCATTCCTATCTGAAGGAGCCCAGGTGACTGTTGTACCGACACCAAATGCAGTCGGTACTGGGTCAGGAGCAATGCGATGAATCATTTGCCATGGTTGGCCCGCAACCCGATGAAAGTAATGTTCTTCGGGCTGCTAACGGCACTTACGTGTATCGGTTTCCGACTATCAAAGAGTCAGGATCTCCCTGATATGAATTTGCCGACGATCCACATATCAGCCATGTTGAAAGGAGTAGCGCCTGTGCAGTTCGAAACCGAGGTTGTACACCAAATCGAAGACAGGTTAGTTACGCTCGGGCGACTTGATCACATCGTGACAATGATTACTGAAGGATCAGTATCGATTAGTGTTCGCTTTGAAAGTGACAAGAATAGCGTAGAGGCCCTTAACGAGGTCCACGATGCTGTGGATAGCGTGTGTGCGGATCTGACATCGAGTGCGGCGGGACCGAACGTTTCGTCACCTGCGTACGTAACATTCTTGAGTTACACGATCGAACCCTTTGCGTTTCGTACTGTTGCACCGCGAAAGGGAAATTTGCCTGGATTCGTGCATGGCGACTGCCAGTTAGCTATCGCACAGGAGAAGATCTGATGAATTTTTCATCGTGGTCCATTCGCAATCCTGTACCGGCATTGCTTCTTTTTTCTCTCTTGACGGTGATGGGGATTATCGGTTTCCGACAATTGCAAATTCAGGATTTTCCCGATATGGATTTGCCAACAATTCAAATTTCGGCCTCGCTGGAGGGTGCAGCACCATCCCAACTGGAAACGGAGGTAGCGCGCAAGATTGAAGACAAGTTGGCATCACTAAGTCGGCTGGATCACATCGTAACGACAATTACCGACGGCTCAGTGGCGATTAGCGTTAGTTTCGAGATCGACAAAAACGGTGAAGAAGCACTAAGCGAAGTGCGGAATGCGGTAGATAGCACGCGTGCTGATTTGCCGTCGAATATGGCATCGCCTACGGTTTCAAAACTGACGACGACGGGTTCCGCATTCCTGACCTATACCATCGAATCGGGGAGAATGGACGAGCAAGATTTGTCGTGGTTCGTCGACAACGACGTATCAAAGGCACTGCTTGCTGTGAAGGGAGTGGCATCGGTGGTCCGCATTGGAGGACTTGATCGCGAGGTGCATATCGATCTCAACCCGACGCTGATGGCCGGGCTCGGTGTTACGCCATCTGACGTGTCAGCCAAGCTTAAGGCAACACAGAACGAGAGCTCGGGCGGACAGGGTGATATCGGCGGCCAGCGTCAGTCGACACGAATGATCGCTACGGTTGGCACGCCGGCTGAAGTTGGAGCAATAACCGTACCGCTCGCCGATGGTCGCTATGTCCGACTGGAACAGATCGCGCGCATCAGTGACGGCCATGCGGAACCCACGACGCTCGCGTTCCGCGATGGCCGGCCGGTCATCGGTTTTCAGGTGACACGCTCGCGCGGCTATTCGGATGTCGGTGTCGCCGACGCGGTGCGTGTTGCAGTTGAACACTTCCAGCAGGCGCATCCAGAGTTCAAAATCGTTGAGGCAAGTAATACGGTTGCGCCGATCGAAGATAACTACGAAGGTTCAATGCATCTGCTGCTCGAAGGCGCGCTGCTTGCGATCTTCGTTGTCTGGTGTTTTTTGCGCGATTGGCGCGCTACCTTCGTCTCGGCGGCCGCACTGCCGTTGTCGATCGTGCCGACCTTCGCCTTCATGGCACTTGCCGGCTATTCATTGAACACGATTACGCTGCTGTCGCTGTCGCTGGTCGTGGGTGTTCTCGTCGATGACGCCATAGTTGAGATTGAGAATATTGAACGCCACCTGCGTATGGGCAAAACTCCATATCAGGCGGCGATGGAAGCGGCTGACGAAATCGGACTCGCGGTGATTGCAACGACCTTCACACTGGTTGCGGTCTTTCTGCCGACCGCATTCATGGGGGGTATTCCAGGAAAATTCTTTCGCCAATTCGGAGTTACCGCGTCCGTCGCCGTACTTGTGTCCTTATTGGTCGCCCGGCTGCTGACGCCGATGATGTCTGCCTACCTACTTAAGCCGGTGCAGACCGGGACATATAGTGATGCCGATGGTCCGCTGATGACCCGATATCTAGGCTGGGTCCGCACCATGTTATCGCGGCGCGGCGTCACCTTGGCTGCCGTCACGGTCTTCTTTGTCGCTACCTTAGGCGTTGCAACGTTCTTGTCCACCGCATTCATGCCGGCACAAGACAAGGCGCAGAGCACCGTAACGATCAAGCTCGTCCCTGGAAGTACGCTGGACGCAACCGCGACCGCAAGCCAGCGTGCAGCCAAGCTATTGAGCACGTTACCCGAAGTACGTAGTGTTTTTGTCTCTGTTGGCACCGCTACCACGGCTGGAGGACCCGTAATGTCGTCTTCTGCAGACTTAACGAGTGCGACTATGACCGTCGATCTCGTGCCGCGCGGGGAGCGACAGCTCAAACAGTCAGATGTGGAAGCAGAGATGCGTGAGCTGCTTCGTGCAATCCCTGGTGCACGCGTCTCTGTCGGAGGAGCTAACAGTGGTGAAGCACTGCAAATCACACTCGCCAGTGATGATCCACAGGCACTGATACGTGCAGCAGTACAGAGCGAAGCACAACTGCGCACACTGAAGGGTATCGGCAACATTACTTCAAGCGCGTCGCTGCAGCGACCGGAAATCCAGGTACGTCCCGACAGCGCTCGTGCGGCGTCATTAGGCGTTACGTCAGAGGCACTGGGTGATGTTGTGCGGCTCGCTACTTATGGTGATTATTCGACAGCGCTGCCAAAGCTAAACCTACCCCAGCGCCAGATACCAATCCGTGTACGCATGGATCCAGTACTGCGCAGCGACTTAGACACCATCACTAATCTCAGGGTGCAAGGAAGTAACGGTAGCGTGAGCTTAGGTTCGGTGGCGAACGTTATGCTCGGTAGTGGACCATCGCAAATCGACCGCCTCGATCGCTCTCGCAACATCACGTTGACCGTAGAGCTGAATGGTCGTGCGAGCGGCGATGTGCAGCGCGAGGCGATGGCACTTCCGGCACTACAGTCGCTACCGGCCGGCGTACATAGCGTTGACCAGGGCGAAGTGCAGCGCATGAGCGAGCTATTCCAGAGCTTCGGTATTGCGATGGCGATTGGTATCTTCTGCATCTACGCAGTGTTGGTCCTGCTGTTCCACGACTTCCTGCAGCCTGGCACCATCCTGGCCGCCCTGCCGCTGGCGTTAGCCGGTGCACTATTTGCATTGTGGGTGACTCATCAGGCATTCTCGATGCCGGTCCTTATCGGCATGCTAATGCTAATGGGCATCGTGACGAAGAACTCGATCCTGCTCGTCGAGTATGCCATCTTGGCGCGGCGCGAGCGCGGCCTTGGGCGCTTCGAGGCACTGATCGATGCCTGCCACAAGCGTGCGCGACCTATCGTCATGACTACGATCGCAATGGGGGCCGGCATGCTGCCCAATGCACTGGGTCTCGGTGCCGAACCAAGCTTCCGACAGCCGATGGCGATCGTGGTCATCGGAGGTCTCATCACGTCGACACTGCTGAGCCTGCT
Organism: Rhodoferax sp. GW821-FHT02C08; assembly: GCF_059421805.1. Taxonomy (NCBI): domain Bacteria; kingdom Pseudomonadati; phylum Pseudomonadota; class Betaproteobacteria; order Burkholderiales; family Comamonadaceae; genus Rhodoferax; species Rhodoferax sp. GW821-FHT02C08. The sequence continues at coordinate 154,588 of NZ_JBWKVR010000011.1, read as the reverse complement.
TGTCGTTCCGGTGGTGTTTACGTTTGTCGATGACCTGCTGCAGTTGGGGCGACGCGTCATCACGCGGCGGCCCACGAATGCAGGCTCACACGATCCGATTCTCGAGAACTGATTCATGTACTCAGTCTTTAATATCGAAAGTCCACGTCGCCAGTCAACAAAAAACTCGACCACGCAGTCGCTTGCGGTAGGCACAGACGCGAACGGCGTTACGCAGGTCGAGATGGCTAGGCGCACTATCGATGCGGCGATGATTCGCGAGCTTTCTGACGCATTCGAAGCCCTGAATGGAGACCCTGCAGTTAAAGCGATCGTGCTCTGTGGGACAGACGATGTTTTCTCAGCAGACATTGATCTGTCGTGGCCAATGTGTGCGAACCAGATAGGGGTGGAGCGGAACATTGTCGATGCACGCGCCTTTGCACGGATGTTGTGGCTGATCGAGTCATCTCCTAAACCGACCATTGCGCGCGTACACGGAGTCGTCGCAGGTGGGGGGATTGGGCTCGTTTGCGCGTGCGAAATTACTGTGGCAGCCGACGATGCAATTTTCTCCGTGACGGAGGCTCATTCGGGTAACGTACTCACCGTGATGCGACCTTACTTGCTGAGCGCGGTAGGAACGCAACAATTTCAACGCCTCACGTCAAGCGGTACACGCATCAATGCACAGCAGGCTTGCAAGATCGGATTGATTCAGACCGTTGTTCCAAAAAGTGATTTGGATACTGCGACGAAAGCATTGGGAGCATTCCTCGGAGGTGCTCCCATGCGGCGGATCAACTTAAGTCGAAATCCAATATCGCAACACGATCAACCAGAGACCATTCCATGACAAAAGCAAGTCATTTCAACCCACACGCACCAACTCTCTTGTCGGTCAACTCTCTCACATCGCCACAACGGCGCTGTTTGCTCGTGTCGATCGCCGGCATCTGGGGCCTGGGCAGCAGTTTGGCGCTGACAGGCTGTGGCGGAGGTAGCTCGGACAAAGCAACGCTGCGCTTCGTGAACGGCACGGTCGACTATGCGGCGGCTGATTTCTGGGTCGGCAACGAATGCGTCTTTTCGGGGCTGTCCAACGGTGGAGCTGCGACCGGCTACGGAGAGCAGGACAGCGGAACTTTGCAAGTTTCGTTGCACCCCGCCGGTTCATCAACTGCGAAGCTGACCGCATCACACGACTTCGCCACCGACAGCCGTACAACCGTGCTGGCCTATGGCTCGTTGGCAACCAGCATGACTTTCAAATACTTTGACGAATCGAATGCGGCGGCGTCCAGCGGTAGCTTCAAGGTTCGGGTCTTCCAGGGCTCGCCCTCGTTGGACGCACTCGACGTCTATATTACTAACACCAGCAACCTGAGTGGGCTGAGCCCAACGCTGAGCCTAAATACCTACGCTGAGCTGTCGAGTTTCGTCAGCCTTGGAAGCGGCACCTACCGCATTCGCGTTACCAGCAGTGGCGAGCAAAGCTCGGTACTGTTCGACTACACAGCTGGCCTCACCATCAGCAGCACCACGGTACTGACGCTGGTCATCGTTCCGCGGAGCAATGGTTCACTACCAAACATCGCCGTGCTGCCGGAGGATGGCAACGCACTCGTCATTGCGAACGAACTAGCCTGAGGCTTGGCCACGTGCGCTCATATCACCTCTTCGTCGTTGAAGACGATGTTGCACTAAGAGATCTGCTGTGTGGATACTTGGAGAAGCAGGGTGTAGTCGTTACACCTATTGCTAGTGCAGAAGAGATGCTTCATCGTATACATCGGATGCGTCCCGACCTGATCGTGCTGGACGTTGGGTTGCCTAAGATGTCGGGATTGGAGGCTTGTCGGAAATTGCGGGCTGAGGGCGATCGTGTTCCCATCATTTTTCTCACTGCACGTAGCGAAGAGATCGACCGCTTACTTGGTCTGGAGATGGGCGGCGATGACTATCTGAGTAAACCATTCTCGGTCCGAGAGTTGCTGGCCCGAGTGCAGGCCGTGTTGCGGCGCGCCGCATTTACACCGGGAACACCACTCGACTCGACTGCTTCGATACGGATCGGGGACTACGTCTTCGACGTTTCGGCGCGAAGCCTGCGCCGAGGCAGTGACACGCGTATTCTCAACACGGTTGAATATGCAATGCTCGCCGAGCTGACCACAAACGCCGGAGTCACCGTGTCGAGGGAGCGCCTCATGGCGGCGTCACACACCCGCAAGGAAGCCGTCTCGTTACGCGCGATTGATGCTGCGGTGGTCCGTCTGCGCAAGGCATTGGAGCCCGATCCGGCAGTACCTCGCTATATCCAAACGGTGCGCGGACATGGATATGTCTTCGTACCTTTCGCACCCAAGGTGGAGGTGTGACCGAGCGGCGTCCATTTTCGCTGGTACGTCAGATCGTGTGGTTGGGGAGCGGTACCAGCGTCATGACCCTGCTGCATATTGCGTTGTTGGTCATCGCACTTAGTCCGTTGGCCGATGAGCTCGTGGTCGCTCCGATTGGTGCCAATTCTCAGATGGATGAAGCGATCCTTCTCCAAATCCCCGCCGGGCAATACGAGTCGGTTGCACGCGCGCTGAACGTTGCCGGAATTCAGCTTAGTCGTATGACGCCTTTTACGCCTGTGAAGGCGGAAAGCGAAAGGGCTCCATTCCCTACCCCGCTGCTTGGACGATTTACCCATGCGATGGGTCGATCACTGGTATCCACAACTTTCACCGACTCTTCCGGAAAGCAATGGTACGGTTTGACGCTTCCTGTGGATCAGCAGGTATGGTGGGCTACAGTGTCAAGCTCCCACCCAGCATTCGCAAGACTCGTGCTCCTGATGGTGATCAGCGCTTCCGTGATCGCCCTGGCAGCGCTCGTTGCACGTCTCGTTGGCGTCCGACTGATCGCTCGGCCGATGGCGCTTCTTTCGCAGGAAATACTTTCCAGACGTTATCAGCTTAAGCAAATCAATGAATCCGAGCGATTCAGTATCGAACTGCGCGATGTGATCCACTCTTTCAATTCGCTGGTGCATGCTATCGAGCTTTCAACCCGGTCAGGCCGTGAACTTCTTGCTGGTTTGTCTCATGACCTGCGCACACCTTTGGCCCGTCTGCATCTTCGCGCGGAGACCGAATGCGACGCGGTGGTCTGGGAACGGATGAGACCGGACTTCTGCACCGTCAGTCGCATAATCGATCAGTTCCTCGCATATGTTCAAGGTCAAAATTGCGTCACAACAACTGTGATGCATTCATTGTGCGACGTCATCGAGGAAGTTGTAGATCAGTATCGAGCGGAGGGTGCCGATGTCACATTTTTCTCGTGCAACGTACAGGGTGTCGTGGTTCCCGATCTTGGTATGCAGCGCGCCCTGACTAACCTGCTCGACAATGCCCTTACGTATGGCAAGACACCGATAGAGATCGAACTTGAGGTCAGGACTGACGAGGCAAGATTGACCGTCTTTGATCGTGGGAAAGGAATTGCCAAGGACGATGCTGCCGAGGCATTTCGGCCATTTGCCCGCCTTTCCGCGATCGGTGCCGATCGCGGAAACTGCGGCCTGGGACTCGCGATCGTGGCCCAGGTCGCTGAGCAACTTGGCGGACGAGCAGCACTACAGCCATTCGATGGTAATCGCTCAGGTGTAACCATATACTTGCCGCTGTGTTTGGAAGAACTCACACGCCCAGACGTTCAGGAGCAGTCTCCCAAACGGCGAGCCCGGACGGAATGCTCTATGTTTCGGGTGCCGAAGGACTTCATCTCAAGTTTTTCTAGTAATTCCACCTGATCCGGTGTTGATATTGCACTGCCGGTTCCAGTCATTTTGGGGCTTTCGCAGGTCAGCTCCCACGATGTCTTGGTACCCTCGCGCCGAACCTGAGAATATTCGCACTTGGGAGCAGGCTTAGAAGCGTCGTCAGTCGGCTGGGGTGCGGCTTCCATCAACGCTTTCTCAGGGAGTGTGCCTAATGCAGTCTCCGAAAAACATATCGTTCGAACTCGTTCCGCAGAGCCGCCGAACGGAAGACCCTTGAACGAGCCCGTTAACTCCCATTTTCCAGCCTTTATAGGCACCTGGGCGAATGCGCTGGCGTGTACAGCTATTGCTAGACAGAAGGTAAATCGCATTTTAGTCATCGCCATGATCTAACTCCGTAATTAAGACAAGCTCAGCTTAGGGGCCAACACACATCGCATGTGACACAGAATGTGACGCAATGTGATGTAGTGTGGACATTCGTCATGCCGTGTCACTTATATGCGAGGGGTATCTATCAAAGTGAGATCACAGTGCTACTGCGTGGAACTGCCACCTATACCAAGAGAATTTTCATGACTCAATTTATTCGACTAATGGCACTTAGTTCTGTTCTTACTGCTTCTCTTTTAGCGGGTTGTACGACCGAACGGCAAATGGAACCAAAGACAAAACTGAAAAATGTGCCGGATCTCACTATCATGGTTGACTGCGGGAATTGTCAGGTGCGATCTGCGATCCCGGAGTCGATTCATACGGCCTACGTCGTTGCCGCGGCCAAAGCAGGGGTTCCTATCTCAGGTGACATACAGGTGACCCTGAAAATCACAAACTATACGGAACGAGGCCTAGTAATTCGATCGATTTCTTTTGTAGCCGGGCCGCTTGCATTCGCGTTGAAGGATGAGATAAAGGGGATCGCGATACTCAATGGGAAGCAGTTGCCGCTGGAGTATCAGGTCCATAGTCCATTCAGTGGTATCGATGCCGTTGCACAGAAACTCGGTGAACTGAGCTTCGATGCAATAGCCAATTTACGCGAAACGGCGGTATCCGGCCCACCTTTGAGTTCGAACCAGAATATCGCATCGTCAGATCCGACACAGTTGGCGCCAATTTCAAATTGACCAGCTCAAATTCAGATCAACTGCAACACATCGCACCGCGGAAATTCTCATACTTTTGACCGTCACCGTCTGACGAAGTTCGTTCTGCAGTAGTCAGGGGGTGCGGACAATAACTGGGACTACTTGGAGGTAGTTCATGTATTCATACGAAGAGCGAATTCGAGCCGTCAAGCTCTATATCAAGCTCGGCAAACGCACTGGCCCGACTATTCGGCAGTCGAGCTACCCAACAAAGAATTCACTCAAGGGCTGGCCTCGAGAATACGAACGGGATCGGGATTTACAGGTGGGGTACACCCGTTCTAGGAAGAAGTACACCGGGCAAAAAATACAGGTGGTAGTTCAGCATTAGCTTGATCATGATCGTTGTATCGCATCCACCCTGAGGGCACTGGGATACTCATGCAGGTTGCTGCTCACAGACTGGATCGATGAACTGCACCCGCAGATTCGTCGACGTATGGTGGGGCGTGCACGGAATGTTCAGCACCCACCGGAGATAAAGAATGCCGCAGTGGTTGAGCTTTGCACCAGGACGACCAATGCGCAGACCATTGCCCAATCAGTGGGGGGGCAGGCCTACGTTGTACAACTGGAAGAATCAACTGCTTGGCCGGGATATATCTGCGTCTATGAAGCGACATAACGATTCAGGGCCAGCTTCAAAGCAACAAGATCTCACATATGTCCTGGTCAAGTATCTTTACTGTTGCCCTAGATGCCGATCTGGTTCTTTACGAATATTGAACCGACGTTGCATGCCTTGCTTCACTCGGGTGTTGAGCCGATCCAATTCTGACCGCGGTCACTTCTGGATGGAAATCAACATCCAACAAGCTCATTGAGTTCGAGGTGTGCTGGTGCAGTCGCTGACGGTCGATGTCACATGCTGCGATTCGCGCTGTAGGCTACGCCAATGGGTGCTCTGCAGTCACTGAGTTGGCTTGAGCTTGATGGGTACGCACTCGCAAGTGTTTGGGCTGGCGTAATTCGCGAGGGGTGTTACAACCTGCTGGCTCGATCTTTTACTTTTACACTGCAGACCTTTGCTCTTTGTACTTGAATCTATTTCCCTAGCTGCAAAAGTGCTTACAGCTTCCGGGCGCTGGCTGATCCATAGCGAGCCTAGGCTATTCTTGGGACCATAGAGGCGACGGCATGAACCTGCGTTTTGTAGAGGCGTTTTACTGGGTAGCATCGCTCAAGAGCGTGACCCGCGCTGCCGAGAAGCTGTTTCTCACGCAGTCCGCCATGTCTAGCCGCATTTCCACCCTGGAAGACGAACTGGGCGTGCTGTTACTGGACCGCACTGACAAGCAGTTTCGCCTGACCGCTGCGGGCGCGCGCTTCTTGGTATTTGCCGAGAAGCTGTTGGCCTTGCAGCGGGACGCGAAGGCGGAAATGGGTGCGGGCACCACGGTTGCGGTGGCGATGCGTATTGGGGCCATCGAGTCGGTGCTGCATTCCTGGCTGATTCCCTGGCTGGAGAAGCTGCGTGCCGACCACCCCGGTCTGGAGCTGGAGCTGACGGTGGAAACCACGCCCATCCTGACCGACCAGATCCACCGTGGCACGCTGGATTTGGTGTTTGCCGCATTTCCGGCTACGGCCGATGGTGTACGCAATTACGTGCTGCCGTCGATGGAAATGGTGTTCGTGGGCAATCCTAGCCTGCACAAAAAGAAAAATTATCGCCTGGATGAGCTGGCGGATATGGAGCTTTTGACCTTCCAAAGAGGGTCGCAACCGCACACGACGCTGCTGGATATGTTCCGCCAGCGCCGCATGGAACCCAAAAAGGTGCATGCGATTTCCTCGATTTCGGCCATGGTGCAGCTGGTGCAGGGGGGCTTCGGCGTGGCTTTGTTGCCGCGCATTGCGGCCCAGCGCCTGACCGGTTTCGCCAAGCTCAAAGTGCTGGACAGTGACGCGCCGTTAAAGGCTTTGCCTATTTATGCAAGCTACCGGTCCGACCCGACCAGTTCCACTGTGGACGCGTTGGTGAAGTCGGCGGTGGAGTTTGCTGGGGGCTCCATGCCGCAGAAGAGGCGCACCAAAAGGGGTGTGGCTAAGCCCTAAAAGGGGGCTGAAATAGTGCGCTAGGGTAAACACGTAGCATCGGAAAAATCGATGAACTAAGTAAAAAATTTCTTGTTTGATTTGATTGAACCAGCGCAGCACACTTCGCCGCAATTCATCTGGTTGTCATGTTTCACGAGGAATTCAAAATGCAAGTTTCATGGAAAGTCCGCATTGCCGCTGCCCTGACGGGGGCTGGCATTGCCATGGGGGCACAGGCCCAGCAAGAGGTCAAAATCGGCGTGATCTACCCCCTCACCGGGCCAGGGGCTGCCGTGGGTGGAGAGCTGCGCAACGCGCTGGAGCTGGCGGCCGACATCGTCAACAACGGCGCACCGGGCGTGCCCGATTTACCGTTCTCCGCCGGCAAGGGGTTGCCCAACCTGAAGGGCGCCAAGATCAAGCTGGTGTTTGCCGACCACCAGGCCAATCCGCAGGTTGGCGCATCCGAGGCCGAGCGCTTGATCACGCAGGAGAAAGTCGTGGCCTTGGTCGGTGCCTACAACAGCGCAGTGACGGCCACGGCCAGCCAGGTCGCGGAGCGCGCGGGCATTCCCTTTCTGAACCCCGAGTCGTCATCGACTTCGCTTACGCAGCGCAACTTCAAGTGGTTCTTTCGCATTACGCCGAATGACGACTTGTTTGTACACAACGCCTTTGAATTCCTGAAGGAGCTGGAAGCCAAAAAGGGCATCAAGCCGGGCGTGGTGGCATCGCTGAATGAAAACGGGCTGTGGGGCACCGAGACCACCAAACTCCAGACCAAGCTGGCGGGCGAATACAAGCTCAACCTGGCCAAGCAGATTGCCTATCCGGCCAAGACCACGCAGCTGACTTCGGAGGTGCAAACCCTCAAGGCGGCCAACCCGAACTTGGTGCTGCAGTCGTCCTATACCGCCGACGCCATCCTGTCGATGAAGACTTATAAGGAGCTTGGTTTTCTGCCCGACATGATTCTGGCCAACAACGCTGGCTTTACCGATACCGACTTTGTGAAGACCCTGGGCAAGGATGCTGACTATGTCATCACCCGCGAGGTCTGGGCGCTCGACCTAGCAGCGCGCAATCCGCTGATCAAGCAAGTCAACGACCTGTACAACAGCCGCTACAAGGTGAATTTCACCGGTAATTCTTCGCGTACCTTCACCGGATTGTTGGTGATGGCCGACGCCATCAACCGAGCGGGCTCAACCGAACCCGACGCCATACGCAAGGCGCTGGCGGCGACCGATATCCCTGGCGGCAAGTTGATCATGCCTTGGAAGGGCGTGAAGTTCGATGCCACTGGGCAGAACGTACTGGGACAGGGCATCCTGGCGCAGATCATCGACGGCAAGTACAACACGGTGTGGCCATTCACCCTGGCATCGCGCGAGGTGGTGTGGCCCATGCCCAAGTGGGATCAACGCAAATAAGTCTTCTTTTCTTATTCAGCGTTGAAAGAAAAATATGACCACGGAAATTCTGCTACAGACGCTCGCCTCGGGCGTGCTGATCGGACTGATCTATGCGCTGGTGGCGATTGGCTTGACGATGATTTTTGGCGTCATGGATATCGTTAACTTTGCACACGGCGAGTTCCTCATGCTCGGCATGTACTCGACCTTCTGGCTGTTCTCGCTGTACGCACTGGACCCGATGATCACCCTACCTCTAACGGTGATCATGCTGTTTGCGTTTGGCATACTGTTGTACAAGCTGGTGATCGTGCGCATCATCAACGCACCCATGCTGTCGCAAATCTTCACCACCTTCGGCATCATGATCCTGCTGCGCGGCGTGGCCCAGTTTCTCTGGAAGCCCGACTTCCGCTCGATCGAGAACTCGGCCGTTAGCGGCTCGGTCAAGCTGCTGGGCCTGCAGTTGGGCAGGCCACAGCTGGTGGCGGGGCTGGGCGCGATCGTGGTGACCGGTCTGGTCTACTTCTTTCTGAACCGCACCCGTCTGGGCGCAGCGCTGGAGGCTACGGCGTCCGACAAGGAAGCTGCGCGCCTGATGGGCATCGACTCGCACAAGATGTTTGCGCTGGCCTGGGGCATTGGTGCGGCCTGTGCAGGGGCGGCGGGCGGCCTGCTGGCAACCTTCTTCCCGATCTTCCCTGACGTAGGCGCCAGCTTCATTCTGTTGGCATTCGTGGTGGTGAACCTGGGCGGCTTCGGCAGCGTGTCGGGCGCCTTCTGGGCCGGCATTCTGGTGGGGGTGATCGAGGTCATGGGCGGGCTCCTGCTCGGCCCGCAGTACAAGACCGCCATCGTGCTGGTGCTGTTTCTGGGCGTACTGATGTTCCGCCCACAAGGCCTGATGGGCAAGAAGGCATAAAGCACATGAAATACATTCTTCTTTCTGCCGTCTTGGCCGCCGCCGCGCTGGTCTTGCCTTCGGTGGTCGATGCCTCGCATCTGAATACCTTGATCCTGGTACTGATGGCTGCGCAGGCAGGCGTGGCCTGGAACATGGTCGGCGGCTACGCCGGCCAGGTATCGTTGGGCCATGCAGCTTTCTACGGGTTGGGGGCTTACACCTCGACGGTGCTGCTGATCAACTTCGGGGTCAATCCTTGGCTCGGCGTATTGGCCGGTGGGTTGGTGGCCGCACTGTTGAGTCTGGCTTTCGGCTGGTCGTGCTTCCGCCTCAAGGGCCACTACTTTGCGATGGCCACCATTGCTGTTGCCGAGCTGGTGCAAATATTCTTTACTGAGTGGGAATTCGGCGGTGGCGCCGTGGGCCTGTATGTACCCATGGACAAGCAGGGTCTCTTGTGGATGAACTTCGCCACCAAGTTGCCCTACTACTGGCTGGCGTTGGGGCTGCTGTTGCTGACACTGGCGGCCAACTGGTGGATAGAGCGCAGCTACCTGGGCTACTACTTCCGCGCCATCAAGGACGAGCCGGATGCCGCGCGCAGCATCGGCATCAACATCGCCCGCTACAAGCAGGTGGCCTTGTCAGTCAGCGCGTTCTTCACTGCGCTGGGCGGCAGCTTGTACGCCCAGAAAGAGCTGTACATCGACCCTGGCTCGGTGCTGAGCACGGCGCTGTCGATCAAGATGGCTCTGGTGTCCATTCTGGGTGGTGTCGGTACCTTGTTAGGTCCGGTGGTCGGTGCGGTGATCTTGATCGGTATCGAAGAGTTCTCGCGCATCCTGTTTGGCGGCAGCGGGCGCGGTACCGACGTGATCATCTACGCCAGCCTGATCATCTTTGTGGCGGTGTTTTACCCCACGGGCATCCTCGGCTGGTGGACCAGCTTCAAAGAGCGCCGCGCCGCACGGGCCGACGCATCCCGCCAGATCGCCGCCCATGCGGCCACGGCACAACCTACCGGCAAGGAGGCCGTATGAGCTTGCTGGAAGTCAAGCAGGTGAGCAAGCGCTTCGGCGGGCTCACCGCCAACCAGGACGTATCGTTCAGCGTGGATGCGGGCACCGTGGTCGGCCTGATCGGCCCCAACGGTGCAGGCAAGACCACCATGTTCAACTGCGTGGCCGGCTACTACGTGCCCAGCGCGGGAAGCATCCAGCTGGATGGCCACAGTATCGGTGGCCTGCCGCCCGAGGCCTGCGCCCGGGCCGGCGTGGCACGCACTTTCCAGGTGGCGCGCACCTTCACCAGCATGACGGCCTGCGAGAACGTGATGGCGGCCGCCATGCTGCTGCAGCACGACGTGGCCAAGGCGCGCACAGCGGCCATGGGCTGGCTGGCGTTTGCCAATCTCCAGCGTTTTGCCGACAAGCCGGCCGCCAGCATGACCATCAGCGAGCAGCGCCGCCTGGCCGTGGCCCGGGCGCTGGCCATCGAGCCGAAGATCCTGCTGATGGACGAGGTGATGGCGGGCTTGAACCCGTCCGAAGTGCGCGAGGCCGTCGACGTGGTGCTGAAGATCCGCGACCGCGGCATCGCCTGTCTGATCGTCGAACATGTGCTGGAAGGCATCATGCCGATTGCCGACAAGATCGTGGTGCTGGACCGGGGCGTGAAGATCGCCGAAGGCACGCCGCAGCAGGTGTCCAACGACCCTGCGGTGCTGACCGCCTACCTGGGAGACTGAGATGCTAGAAATCACCAATCTGAAAGTCTGCTACGACGACGTTCTGGCCATCTCCGATGTCAGCCTGAAGGTCGAGCCCGGCAAGATCGTTGCCATGGTCGGCGGCAACGGCAACGGCAAGTCCACCACCTTACGGGCTGTAGCGGGCTTGAACGCCGCGGCCGCTGGCAGTATCAGTTTCAACGGCCAGGCCATCCACCGCATGCCGGCGCACAAGCGCGTGCCCCTGGGCTTGTCGCTGGTGCCCGAGGGCCGGCGCCTGTTCCCCGGGCTGACGGTGCTGCGCAACCTGGAGCTGGGCGCCTTCACCCGGCTGGACAAGCACGAGGTGAAGAGCGGCATCGCGGAAATGCTGGACCTGTTCCCCATCCTCAAGGAGCGTGCCACGCAGCTGGCCGGCACCATGAGCGGCGGCGAACAGCAGATGCTGGCCATCGCCCGCGGTCTGATGGCCCGCCCCAAGCTGCTGATGCTGGACGAGCCATCCTGGGGCATCGCTCCCAAGTTCGTGACCAAGGTACTGGACGTGATCCAGCAGGTCAACCAGACCGGCGTATCCATCCTGCTGGTGGAGCAAAACTTGCAGAAGGCCCTGGGCATTGCCCACTACGGCTACGTGATCCAGACCGGCCGCATCGTGATGCAGGGCACGGGCCAGGAGCTGTTGAACGACGAGCGCGTCAAGAAGGCCTACCTCGGGCTTTGAACACCATTCATTTCATTCTCAAGACAGCCATGAACACCCCATTTAACACTCCTTCCGAGCTGCGGCTGGCGGGCCGCAGCGGCCAATTCACGCACCCCACCGCGGGCTGTGCACCCGGATTCATTCAGGCCAATATGATGATCGTGCCGCAGGCTCAGGCCTTCGACTTCTTGCTGTTCTGCCAGCGCAATCCCAAGCCTTGCCCTCTGGTGGAAGTGCTGCAGCCAGGCCAGATGGAGCCGCTGTGCGCCCCTGGGGCGAACCTCGCTACCGACCTGCCCGGCTATCGCGTGTACCGGGACGGCGAATTTGTCGAAGAGCGCACTGATATCGCGGCGTTGTGGCAGGACGATTTCGTTACCTTCCTAATCGGCTGCAGCTTCTCCTTCGAGTCGGCGGTCATGCAGGCGGGCATACCGCTCAGGCATGTGGAGCAGGGGTGCAATGTGACCATGTTCCGTACCAACATGGCTTGTGCGCCGGCCGGCGTATTTCAGGGGCCTATGGTGGTGAGCATGCGGCCCATTAAGAGCCGCGATGTGGCCAAGGTGGTCGAGGTGTCGGGACGTTTTCCGTTGGCCCATGGCACGCCGGTGCATGTAGGCAATCCACATACCATTGGCATTGCCGATCTGTCGAAGCCGGACTATGGCGATGCGGTTGAGATATTGCCTGACGAAACACCGGTGTTCTGGGCCTGCGGCGTCACACCTCAGGCCGTGGCCCAGTCCAGCCGTCTGTCGCTATGCATCACCCACGCGCCGGGCAAGATGTTCGTTACCGACATTCTCGGTTGAGCGCCAGCACATACATCCGTCCTCCTCTTTTACCGATGGAACCCGTATGAAACATGTCTGGGTCGCCGCCGCATGCGCTCTTGCTGCCAGCTGCTGCAGCTTGGCGCAGGCGCAAACGACGTGGAAGCTGGCCTCTGGCTACCGCGCGGACTCGTTCCAGACGCAGAATCTGGCCCAGTTCGCCCGCGACGTGGAGCTGGTCAGTCAGCACCAGCTGAAGGTGGTGCTGACGCCGGATGGACGTCTGTTCAAGCTGGGCGAAATACGTCAGGCCGTGGAAGACGGTCGTGCCCAGGTCGGTGAAACCATCATGACCGGTATGGTGCAGGATATTCCGCTGACTGGGGCCGACGCGGTTCCGTTCGTGGTCGGCTCCTACCAGGACGCACGACGCTTGTGGCAGCTGCAGCGCCCGGTGCTGAGCGCCAAGCTGGCGAAACGTGGCTTGACCGTGCTGTACGCCGTGCCTTGGCCGCCCCAGGGTCTGTATACCAATCGGCCGCTCCGGTCGCTGGGCGACTTGCGCGGCATGAAGATGCGCACCTATAACCAGACCACGCAGCGTATCGCCGAGATGGTGGGGGCCCAAGCAGTGGAACTGCCCATGGCGGAGGTGGGTCAGGCCGTGCAGGACGGCCGGGTGGACACCATGATTACTTCGGCCGTGACAGGGGTGGAGAACAAGGTGTGGGGCGGCATGCGCTACTACTATGACATCCATGCTTGGTATCCGAAGAACCTGGTGTTTGTAAACACCAAGAGCTACAACGCCTTGTCGCCCGAGCTGCAGTCCCAGCTGCTCAAGGCTGCGGCCGCAGCTGAGCGTCGGGGCTGGGCCCTGAGTGAGGCCGAGGCCCATAGAGCCGCGCAGACGCTGCAAGCCAACGGTATGAGGCTGGACCGCCTGTCGGTCGAAATTGAACGTGACTTGCAGCGCATGGGCGAGCGATTTTCCCGGGAATGGGTGCACGCCATCGGCCATGAGGCAAGCGCCATCTTTGTGCCGTATTACTTCAACTGAACTCTGCGTATGAAAAAACCTGCTGACGCTATTGCCGCATACCTGCGCGCCAAAGATGGCAACCGCCCCCATCTGCTCGCAGCGGCCTTTGTGGAGGACGCGATGCTGACCATGGATGTTCAGACTTCGGGCATGGCCTTTCCCTTGGTGACACGGGGGTGCGATGCCATTGCCGACGTGCTGGTGCGCAGCTTCGCGCAACGCTACGAAAACGTCTACACAGTGTGCCTGGGGCAGGCCCCTGGCGGCTACTGCAGCAGCTTTCACTGTGACTGGCTTGTGGCAATGACTGAAAAGGACAGTCGTGCAGTACGCGTGGGCTGCGGCCGCTACGACTGGCGATTTGGTCCTGCCACGCAGTTGGTGGACAGCCTGTTGATCACTATTGAGAGCATGCAGTCCTTGCCCGCGCATATGCAGCGGCCGGTTCTGGACTGGGTGGCTGGCCTGCCGCACCCCTGGTGTTCCGCCTCCCAGGTCTTGGGCGGCGCGCCGGGTTTGGACGAATTGAGTCCTGTGTTCGCATTTATTGGGAGGGAACGCGTTTCCTTGGCCCATTGAGAGCCGCCCTGCAATGGGCTGATTGTGTACGTTTAACTTTTGATTGAAATAACCATGCAAGACAATATTTCCAAACCGGGCGGCGACCGTTGGCAATTCTGGATCGATCGCGGTGGCACGTTCACCGACATTGTGGCCAAGCGCCCCGACGGCTCGTTGACCACCCACAAGCTGCTCAGCGAAAACCCCGAGCAGTACAGGGACGCGGCCGTGGCCGGCATCCGCCACCTGCTGGGCCTGCAGCCTGGCGAGCCGGTGACGCCGGAGCGGGTGGAGTGCGTGAAGATGGGCACCACCGTGGCCACCAATGCGCTGCTGGAGCGCCGCGGCGAGCCGACTCTGCTGGTCACCACCCGCGGCTTCCGCGACGCACTGCGCATCGCCTACCAGAACCGGCCGCGCCTGTTCGACCGCAACATCGTGCTGCCCGAGCTGCTGTACAGCGCGGTGATCGAAGCCCATGAGCGCGTCGGCGCCCAGGGCGAGCTGGTCGAGGCTCTGGACGAGGTGCTATTGAAACAGGAGCTGCTGGCGCAATATGCAAAAGGGCTGCGCAGCGTTGCGATCGTATTCATGCACGGCTACCGCTTCACCCTGCACGAGCAGGCGGCCAAGCACATCGCGGCCGAGATCGGCTTCACCCAGATCAGCACCTCGCACGAAACCAGCCCCATGATGAAGTTCGTCAGCCGCGGCGATACCACGGTGGTCGATGCCTATCTGTCGCCCATCCTGCGCCGCTATGTGGAGCAGGTGGCGTACGAGATGCCGGGCGTGAAGCTGTTCTTCATGCAGTCCTCGGGCGGGCTGACCGATGCGAACGTGTTCCAGGGCAAGGACGCGATCCTCAGCGGCCCGGCCGGCGGCATCGTCGGCATGGCGCGCACCGCCGCGATTGCCGGGCATGAGTGGGTGATCGGCTTTGACATGGGCGGCACCAGCACCGATGTCAGCCACTACGCCGGCGCCTTCGAGCGTGAGTTTGAAACCCAGGTGGCCGGCGTGCGCATGCGCGCGCCGATGATGAGTATCCACACGGTAGCGGCCGGCGGCGGCTCGCTGCTGAAGTTCGACGGCGAGCGCTTTCGCGTCGGCCCGCAGAGCGCGGGCGCCAATCCCGGCCCAGCCAGTTACCGGCGCGGCGGCACGCTGGCGGTGACCGATGCGAATGTGATGCTGGGCAAGGTGCAGCCGCGCTACTTCCCCAAGGTGTTTGGCCCGAACGCCAATGAGGCGCTGAGTCTGCATGCGGTGCAGGCCCAGTTCGCCGTGCTGGCCGACCAGACCGGCCGGCAGTCCGAGGAAGTGGCCGAGGGCTTCATCGACATCGCCGTGCAGCAGATGGCCAATGCCATCAAGAAGATATCCGTGGCGCGCGGCTATGACGTGACGCGCTACACCCTGCAGTGCTTTGGCGGCGCCGGCGGCCAGCATGCGTGTTTGGTGGCCGACGCGCTGGGCATGACCAAGGTCTTCGTGCATCCGCTGGCCGGCGTGCTCAGCGCCTACGGCATGGGCCTGGCCGACCAGAACGTGATCCGCGAGCAGGCTGTGGAGCTGGCGCTGGACGAATCGAACCTGCTCAGTATCACCGCCCGGCTCGAAGTGCTGGCCGGCGCCGCCGAGGCCGAGCTGCAGCGCCAGCAGGTCAGCGCTGGCGCCATCGCCACGCAGCGCCGCGTGCATGTGCGCTATGACGGCAGCGACACCGCCTTGATAGTGGCCTTCGGCTCGGTGGCGCAGATACAGGCCGGCTTTGAAGAGGCCTACCGCCAGCGCTTCGCCTTCCTGATGCAGGGCAAGTCCCTGGTGGTGGAAGCCGTGTCGGTGGAATCCGTGGTGGCCGGCGACGCACCGGCCGAACCCCGCCACACCGTGCACGACCCGCGCCCCGTACCGAGTCGCGAGACGGTGCGTATGTACTCGGGCGGCCAGTGGCACGGCGCACTGCTGGTGGTGCGCGAAGACCTGCGGCCCGGCGACCAGATACCCGGCCCGGCCATCATCGCCGAGAAGAACGCCACCACCGTGGTCGAGCCCGGCTGGACCGCCACTGTGACGGTGTTTGACCACTTGACGCTGGAGCGGACTGCACAGCGTGCTATTAAATTCGCAGCAGGTACCACGGTGGACCCGGTGCTGCTGGAGGTGTTTAACAACTTGTTCATGAACATCGCCGAGCAGATGGGCCTGCAGCTGCAGAACACCGCCTACTCGGTGAACATCAAGGAGCGGCTGGACTTCAGCTGCGCGCTGTTCGACGCCGATGGCAACCTGATCGCCAACGCGCCGCACATGCCGGTGCACCTGGGATCCATGGGCGAAAGCATCAAGACCGTGATGCGCGAGAACGCCGGCAGCATGCAGCCCGGCGATGTGTATGCGCTGAACGACCCCTACCACGGCGGCACGCACCTGCCGGATGTGACGGTGATCACCCCGGTGTATCTGGACGGCAAAGTGGCCTTCTATGTGGGCAGCCGCGGCCACCATGCCGACATCGGTGGCACCACGCCGGGCTCGATGCCGCCGTTCTCCACCCGCATCGAGGAAGAGGGCGTGCAGATCAATAACTTCAAGCTGGTCGACGGCGGCGTGTTGCGCGAAGCCGAGATGGTGGCGCTGCTGCAAAGCGGCGAATTCCCCAGCCGCAATCCGGCACAGAACCTGGCCGATATGCGCGCCCAGATCGCCGCCAACGAGAAAGGCGTGCAAGAGCTGCGCCGCATGGTCGAACAGTACAGCCTGCCCGTGGTGCAGGCCTATATGCGCCATGTGCAGGACAACGCCGAAGAATCCGTGCGCCGCGTGATCTCGCGCCTGAAGGATGGCCAGTTCAGCCTGCCGCTGGACAACGGTGCGCAGATCCAGGTGGCGATCCGCGTCGATGCCGCGAATCGCAGCGCCGAGGTGGACTTCACCGGCACCAGCCCGCAGCAGACCAACAACTTCAACGCACCCACGGCCGTGTGCATGGCGGCCGTGCTCTATGTGTTCCGTACCCTGGTGGACGACGATATTCCGCTGAACGCTGGCTGCCTGAAGCCGCTGAACGTGATCATCCCGCCCGGCTCGATGCTGAACCCGAACCCGCCGGCCTCCGTGGTGGCGGGCAATGTGGAGACCTCGACCTGCATCACCAATGCGCTGTTCGGCGCGCTGGGTGTGCTGGCTGGCGGGCAGTGCACCATGAACAACTTCACCTTCGGCAATGCGCAGCACCAGTACTACGAAACCATCAGCGGCGGCAGCGGTGCGGGCGAGGGTTTCGACGGCACCAGCGTGGTCCAGACGCACATGACCAATTCGCGCCTCACCGACCCCGAGGTGTTCGAGTTCCGCTTCCCGGTGCGGCTGAACAGCTTCGAGATCCAGCCGGGCTCGGGCGGCGCCGGCCGCTGGCAGGGCGGCAACGGCGGTGTGCGCCGGGTCCAGTTTCTGGAACCCATGACGGCCAGCATCCTCAGCAACGGCCGGGTCCACGGCGCCTTCGGCATGGCCGGCGGCCAGCCCGGCCAGGTGGGGCTGAACCGGGTGGTGCGCGCCGATGGCCGGGTCGAGGAACTCGGCCACATCGGCCAGGCAGAGATGGCGCAGGGCGATGTGTTCGAGATCCACACGCCGGGCGGCGGTGGGTTTGGGGCCGTGTGAGGGTGCCGCTATGCTGCCCTGGGGCTGTGCGAGCTCCGGGCTGGCAGCGGCAGGTGCTGGCGGCACGCCATGCTTGCAGGGTTCTCCGTGGGGGCCACCATCCCGCTGGGCAACCACACCATCCTGGCGTCGTACATCCACAAGGACGACAAGACCGAGTTCAACCAGGACGCTTCGCAGTGGGCGCTGGGCTACCGCTATGCCTTGTCCACGCGTACTGATCTGTATGCATCGTTTGCCAAGATCAGCAACAAGAACGGCGCTGCCTACACCGTGGGCAGCGCGATCGAAGCTGGTTCCGGCAACAAGGCCGTGAGTCTGGGCATATGCCACGCGTTTTAAGCGCGGGTGGATTTTGTGATGCTGGATGCTGGGCTATGTCCTTCATCCAGCCCCGTCCTAGTGTGCACATTTTGGAAGATCCCATGAACTTCAAACTCACATTCCGGCAGCGCATTGCTGCACTGGCCATCATCGCTATCGCGGGTCTGGCCGCATTGACCTTGGCCCAGGCTATTTCCGCCGGGCGCGACGCGGCCCAAAGCCGTCGTGATCTGTTGCAGGCGTCGGTCGAGTCGGTCTACCAGATTGCTGCTGCCTACCAAGCCAAGGCGGAGAGTGGCGGCATGGACAAAGCCCAGGCCCAGGCTGCTGCAATCAGTGCCATCCGCGAAGCCCGTTTTGGCGGGGCCGACGGCAAGCGCGAATACTTCTACATCTGGGCCATGGAGGGTGTCAACGTGATGCACCCCTTCAAGCCCGAATGGGCCGGCAAGCAGCGGTCCGAGGCGGTGAAGGACGGCACTGGCGCAATGATTGTGGTGAACATGATCCGGGCTTCCCGTGCCGCTCCGGATGGGCGGGCTTTTGTGGATACCAACTTTCCCCGGCCGGGCGGTACCGAGCCGGTGCCCAAGCTGCAGTATGTGATGCAGCTCAAGGGCTGGGACTGGATGATCGGTTCCGGCCTCTACATGGACGATATCCAGAGCGTGGTGCGCCAGCAGATCGTGGGTTCGGTGCTGCTGGGGGCTCTGGTGATTGCGCTGGTGGGGGCGGTCGCCTGGTGGGTGAACCGGTCTGTGCAGGTGCAGCTGGGGGGAGATCCCGCAGAGGGCCAGTGGGCCATGGCACGGATAGCGAAGGGGGATTTGTCGGTGTCGTTACGGCATGCACCCGAGGGCAGCCTCTTGCACAGCCTGGAGGGTATGGTGGCCTCCCTACGAACTTTGGTGGGGGGCATTCGCTTGTCGACCGACAGCATCTCCACCGCCAGCAGCGAGATTGCCTCGGGCAACCTCGACCTGAGCCAGCGTACCGAGCACACGGCCAGCAATTTGCAGCAGGCGGCGGCGTCGCTGGAGCAATTGACCGCGACGGTGCAGAACTCTGCCGATGCGGCCCAGCGAGCCAACCAACTGGCCACCACGGCGGCCCACGTGGCGACGCGTGGCGGCGTGGTGGTGGCCGAAGTGGTAACCACCATGGACGAAATCAATCGCAGTTCGCAAAAGATTGCCGACATCATCGGTGTGATCGATGGCATTGCATTTCAAACCAACATCCTGGCGTTGAATGCTGCGGTCGAAGCCGCCCGGGCGGGAGAGCAGGGTCGCGGCTTTGCGGTGGTGGCCAGCGAGGTGCGCAACCTGGCCCAACGTTCGGCCCAGGCTGCCAAGGAGATCAAGACCCTGATTGGCGCATCGGTGGAGCGCGTGGACTCTGGCATGCGCCTGGTGGGCGATGCCGGCCGCACCATGGGCGAGATCGTGGGCTCGGTACACAGTGTGTCTGCCATCATTGGCGACATCACTAGTGCCAGCTCGCAGCAGTCGGCGGGAATCGCCGAGGTGAATGCGTCAGTCACTGAGCTAGACCATATGACTCAACAGAACGCGACCCTGGTGGAGCAAAGCGCAGCGGCGGCCGACGCTCTGAAGGAACAGACTATGCATCTAGCGGCCGCACTGGCAACCTTCCAGCTGTAGTCGGTGAATTCGCGCACGATACAGTAACAGGTATATTCAAGCGCGGTGTTGGGTGGATACCTTCCTCGTGCCCGTCAATGGGAAAAGCTTCCGCAATGTGATTTGGCTATCTATAGACATGTGTCAAAAGTATAGCGTCTTGCAACAGTCGTGGCCGATGCGACCCAGCAAGAACCAGACGCTCATGCGGGCCCTGGCCACTGAGATCACAAAGCCCGACGTTTGGCTCTGCAAATGAGCCAGGAGGACTTGGCTGGGCGCTGTGATTTGGAGTGGCCGTACATCTCGCTCATCGAGGCGGCCTGCAAGCAACCGATCATCAGCGTGTTGCTCAGACTCGCGGAAGGGCTGGACTACAGCCTGCAGGAGTTCATGAAGCGGAATGAGGTGGAGAGCCGGGTCAAAGAGCAGGGTAGCGCTCCGCCGCCCATCCGTACGCGTAGAAGTCGGTCAGGTCTTTGAGGGAAACAGGTGGAAATTAGTGCTTCATGCGCATGTGTCACTGGACCCATAACTCTTCCGCGTCGGAACGCTTATGTTTCCTTTTTGGGGGAACACGCATGCTTTCTTCGACTTGCGGTTGAATTGACGGGTTTTTAGGTATTCAATGTGCTATTCGCAGCGTTGGAATGAGAAAGGCCATCATATTTGATGGCGTAGGGTATGAGCATGCGGCTCACTTATGGTGACCCGCGACACGGGTATGCTTCCATGGTATCTGCGTTGGCTCTACAAGAGCGCACAACGCCATCGCACTTACATTTACGTGCTGCTGGTCATCCGAGTTACAGATAGCGAAGCTTGCTGTTCGCACTGGAAATGTCAGTCCTGAGCACGCCACACTTGATGGCAACGGTCGGCAGCGCACTTGCGGCGTAGAGCACAGCGTACTCGCCCTCGTGGCCAACCGGAGGGGCAACGCGAAGATTCCGACGAGTTGTCAGTAGTGGCTCCCACCGGTTGGAGAAACCGTCTCACGAGCGTCTCGGCGTTCGGATTGGACGCTCTATATTTAGGTCATGAGCCCGGCCGAGTTCGTACGCCGATAAGGGTTCGATCGCTGGCGAGGCGGGAGTTATTGGTGTGGGGTTGTGCTGCGTGCTTGCCCAAGTAGCCTTATTTTCGGGCGCGGCCGAAAGGAAATGCCGGATGAGAGTTGTCAAGGCGTCGTCATTTCACTGGACAGCGGTTGCACGAACTACCGCCTCCAATCTTAAGTCTTCGGGTCAATGGCAGACAGATAGAGAGCCATACGCGTGTCATGGTGCGACTCCTGGCGTTCGTGTATGAAAACCTCGTTTCTCCGTCATGCGAGCATTTGACGTCGTGATATTGATATCTCGACCGACGTGCAGCTCGGGATACACTGGGCCTAGTGTTCCAGCTGATGCCCTGAGATCTCGCCATGGCCGAGCAAGCGCATCAGATCCGCAGCCACCCGAGAAAACCGCATGCATCGCGCCGCCTGGCCTCCACTGACAAATAACTGAATGCACATGGCTGTCGTTGCCGCATTTCACTGAAGTGCGCGCGACCCAGCCTGCTGCATGCCTGCTGGACTGTGCTCCCGCAGGCACTTTTGTCTCGTTCATATTCCTCCGATTTATCACATCGGACCGATTGAGGCATCCTGTTATTTATCTTGGATACCTACATGCAGTTAATAAATACCCTGGTGGCGCATACCATCCCGTGGATCCCGCGCGCACTCGTTCAAAAAATCTCCCGACGTTACATCGCTGGTGACGACCTCGCCCAGGCGGTGGTGCGCATCCACCAGCTCAATGCACAAGGCTTCAGCGTCACGGTCGATGTACTTGGCGAGACCGTCTCCACCTTGCAGCAAGCCGACAACACCGCCTGCGAATACCAGCACTTGCTGGAAGCAATTCACGATCACGGGTTAGACGCCACCATTTCCGTGAAGCCAACCGCACTGGGCTTGCTATTGGACAAGCCAGCGTGTGAGCGGAGGCTGACGCACATCGTGGAATCCGCCGCGCACCACCGGACTGCCGTTTGCATCGATATGGAAGATGTCAGTTGCACCCAGATGGAAATCGACCTGTTCTCGCAAATCAAAGCGCGTTACAGCAATGTCAGCTTGGCTCTGCAAGCCTACTTGCGGCGCACCTACCAAGACATCGAGCTACTGCTGCGCCACGGAAATAGCCTACGCATATGTAAAGGCATTTATCTGGAGGAGCGATCACACCTGGTGGACGAGGCTTTACGCGACAGAAGTGCCATCAATCCGCATTTCCTGGCCCACGTCACGCGCTGCTTTGACACGGGCGTCTTCGTGGGGGCCGCCACGCACGATGCCGTTCTGGTGGAGCAGATCGTCGCCCTGGCACGCGGCAGGGGCATAGATTCCGCGAAGTTCGAGTTTCAGATGCTGCTCGGTGTGTGTGAACCCTTGCGTGACAGGTTGCTGGGCATGGGTTTCCAGGTGCGTATTTATGTGCCCTATGGGAAGGACTGGTACGGCTACAGTACTCGGCGGATGAAGGAGAACCCGCGCATCGCCGGGCATGTGGCTCGAGCCGTGTTCGGTGTCTGACGTGTAGCGTGGGCTATCGCCGCGTTGCGTCGTCCTATTCTTGACTACGCAGCGCGCGATCAGAATCTCAAGAGGCGTCGGCGCCCTTGTGGCCTGGTTTGAAAATCGCGAGCGGGAAATTGGGGTGTGATGGAGGCCAATCTGGCTGGACCAGCGGTGACGGATTGAATCACAAGGAAAACAACATGCTATTAACTGATATCGCCGTCGAGCACACGCTGGCGTCCCAAAAGGGAGGACATCGTGGGACGCTCTTGGTGCATCCCTTTACGAATACACAACGAGATACTCTTGGTAAATTTGAGATCGTTCGTAGTATCCGTGAGCAAGGGGTTAAAGAAGTGAAATACTCAACATTTGTGTCATTTCAGCATTTGGCGGAGTTGTACGCGAAAGGTGTACTCGACGAATTCGGGTTTTCCGCTCGTATGTGCGCTGCTGATGGCAAGTACCCTGCTACTAATCCTGTAAAAAAAATACTCCCAACCAGTATTAGGCCTGGCTCATCGTTCGACCTGGCGGTTCAAGGTGTAGATGTGTCAAAACCAGCAAACCGCGAATTGAGAACAGCGTTGCTTCGCACTCACATAAAGCTTTAAGGGCAGCCGCATGTAGCGAATATCTCGGAAACCATCGGTGTTGCGAGGACGCAACCGCTGTACCCGATGGCGGCCAAGGCAGCCAGGAAATTCGACACACCTGCCGTCCGGAATGAGCAACCCTGCTCCAGGTTGAGAGCCGGGATATGGAGTGCGACAGTTACGATTTCACCAGCAAATCATCCGGAGTCTTGCCACCTGCCAATGCGGCATTGAACCAGTTCGGCCGCTTACCGTGTCCGGTCCAGGCGTTGCCGGCTTCGTTCCGGTATTTGATAACGCCCTTTGACTTGGTCTGCTTGCCGGCGGCTGTGCGGGCGGACGCGCCTGTGCTGGCTTTGCTCTTGCGCTTACGGCTTTGCCCATGGCCGTTGATGGACGCAATCTTGCCCTATGCCTGGGACAGAAACGACCCTTGATTCCAATGCGAGTGAACGCTACGCTGGATGCATTTGCAGGAGCCTCGTGCTATGTCCATCAATCGCTCTCACTACCCCGGTGTGCCAGACGACTTTCCCATCCAAGCTACGCCCTCGGGCTTGGCCGGTGCACAGCCAAAGATGGATTTGGTGGAGGAAGACGGTAAATACTATGCCCTGGGTACTTCGCCAGCGGAGGTGCTTGAGGTTTTCCAGATGTGCGACGACTTGGTTGATCAGATGGGCGCGTACTGCACACGCAAGTTGCCTGTTTTCCAGGACAACCACGCACAGGTTATGGCGGCGGCATTCCAAGGGTTGCTGGACAAGCATGGGTGCACGGCGGAACAGTCCGTGTGGATCATGCTGGAGACTGCGCGGCGCTTGGGTTGGGACGTGCCACCTGAGACTTGCAGTGTGAAATAGTGGGGGCGAAATGGTCGGCTCTGACAAATACAGCGTGCTTGGCGTCATCCGCAGCAGCGTTGGCGCGCGCCAACGAAATCTGAGTCACTGACCCCTATCTTGTTCGCAAGTTCCAACAGGATGGGTATGTACGATGGAAGGGCGAAGATACGTCGCGACGATCGATTGGGCTGGGGGCGAATATCCATCGCAGTGGGTCACCATTGAATCCATGGCTCCCAAGATTTGCAGGATCTTGCAGGTCGCCCCATCCGGCTACTGGCGATACGCAGCGCAGCAGCTGGATGCCACGCTGCTGAGCCGGTGCGCCAAGCGCGATGCAGAGCTGAAGCCGCACATCGTACGTGTCTGGCAGGCCAACTAGCAGGTTCCGCTGCCGAAAATCTCCCCCATGCAAGAAAGCGGGGTACGCTCCGCCACAATGAGCGGTCACGACCATGAATCCTATGCAATCCACGAAATTTTCCCTCCTACCTCTTGTATTTGCCATAGCCGCAGGCACCCTGGTGCCCAGCTTGGCGACTTTTGCAGCTGATCGCCCAGCAGCCAAGCCTGCTGCGCACAAAAAGCCCGCAGACGAGGTGCCAGCCCCAGCGCCGTTGGCCGGGCAATCAGCGGTTGCCGGTGGCGCGCCGGCCATCCCCGCCAAGGCATGGCTGCTGATGGACTTCGACTCCGGAGAGGTACTTGCCTCAGCCAACCCCGACGAACCGTTGCCGCCAGCGTCACTGACCAAGATGATGACCAGCTTCCTGGTTGAGCAGGCCCTTCGTTCGGGCAAACTTAAAAAGGAGGAGCTCGTTTCGGTCAGCGAGAGCGCTTGGTGCCGCGGTTCGAGCACCGAGTCGTGCATGTACCTGCCGCTGAACAGCCAGGCCACGGTGATGGACATCCTGCGTGGCATCGTCATCCAGTCGGGTAACGACGCCTCCAAGGCGATCGCCGAACACATGGCGGGCTCCGAAGAGGGCTTCGCCAAACTTATGAATGCCGAAGCCAAGCGCCTTGGGATGGCGAACACGAATTTCGTGAACCCCACAGGCTTGCCCGACCCGGCGCACAAGTCGTCTGCCCGCGATCTCGCCATCCTCGCGCGTGCAATCATCCGTGACAGCGCCGATTACTACCCGATTTACGCCGAACGCGAGTTCAAGTACAACGGCATCAAGCAAGGCAACCGCAACGCCTTGCTCTACACCGACCCCACTGTGGATGGACTGAAGACGGGCCACACCGAGGAAGCAGGCTACTGCCTGGTCACCTCAAGCAAGCGCAACGACATGCGCCTCATCACGGTCATCCTCAACACCAACAGCGCAAAGGCGCGTGCCGATGAGACCCGCACGCTGCTGGGCTGGGGATTCAGCCACTTCGAGAAGGCCACCCCCATTCAGCCGAACGCCGTGGTCACTAATGCCAAGCTCAGGTTTGGCAAGGCCGACACCGTCGCCGCAGGCCTGGGATCGCCATGGACGTTGACCGTCCCGCGCGGTCAAAAATTGCAGACCTCGGTGCAGGTAAAGCCTGACCTGGAGGCGCCGGTCGCCAAGGGTGCCGTGATCGGCAAGGTGATCGCCGAATCGAACGGCAAGCCGATTGGTGAAACTCCGCTAATTGCACAGGTGGATGTGGAGCGCGCGGGCTTCATGCTGCGCATGTGGCAGCACTTGGTCAAGTAACTCGGGAGTGCCCCGATGGGGCTTCAGCCAAGACGACGGACACACAGGTGTGCGTCGGACCGGTGACCAGCAGGTTATCGAGTTGGGCGGCTAGGAGTAAGAGTGATTGCATCGAGGTGCTGCTGCACGGAGCTGTTGGCCGGACAATGCGGTCTGCGGGGGTTTCTTCGGGCGGCTGAAGACGGAGCTGTTCCACCCTCGGGACTGGCAGGCGACAACCATTGAGCAGTTCATTCAGATCGTTGACGCCTACATCTACTGGTATAACGAAAAGCGTATCAAGATCTCTCTTGGCTCACTCAATCCCCTCGAATATCGAGCGAACCTCGGACTTACGACATAAACCAGTCTCAGTTTTTATCCACACCCCCTTGCGGGTCAGGTTTGCGTGGAAATTAACAGACAGGATGCTGGAAGCCGCCACAGCAGCGTACCGAATGGTTTGCTCAGGGTTACAGCCGCCACGTTCTTGCTCTGCCGTTGCACCACTGTATTGACCCAGATTCAGGTCTCGAGCTCTGTTCGGACGTGTGTACCCGCTTCATAAATAACCGAGCGCTCTTTGTGAATGAGCAGGGGGCGTAAGTTCACGTACTTCCACTCTCGAATGTGAAGAACCTCACGGGAGTGAGCAATATTGTGGAGACATACGGATTCGTCACAAAAAGTAACGAAATGGACTCGACAATCCTTTTATGTCGCCAGCATGCTAGCGACCGATCTATCCCACTTTTATGAGATTGAAAACGCTTCTGCGCGTGCCTGTACGCCACTGTGCTATGACCCCTTAATGAGTTCAATATTCGGTTTTTTGGAAAGGCTAGTACCGCCTTCAATCACAGCTGCCAGCGCTGAGCGCATCCCTCCCGCATCTTTGCGGCTATTGGCGGATGGCCTTAGCACCGACGACATCACCAAGATTGGGGTCTTCCTGCGCATTGGCAAGGAAACGCTCAAGTACGACTGGAAGCTGGTGTTCGCAGGCAATGCAGAACTACTGTGCACAGGAAAAAGTAGCCTCGATATGCAGTCCAGCGCCGAAGCAATGGTAGTTCGCGTAATTAACTCTACCGACAATCAAGCCTCTGGAGGCACGCTAACCCGACCGCTTCAATACGAACCTGTTCTCGACGTCTTACGTGCGGTGGAGCGCCGCATTTCTGCCGCGCTGCCTGTGCAATCCCTGGCTATACCCCAAGCCAGTTACAAGCTTCGCCGCTGGCCTTCCAACGCCCTTTTGCAAAAGCAGGAGCACTACCGACGGCTGGCTACTTTTTTGTCGGCCAAGCACATCACTTTGGACAACTTGACGCTCTTGAGCAATGTGAAGCGGGCGGAATGCGAAACATTTATACAAGTGCTCGACGAGGTCGGCATATTGGACGTAAAGCCCTGCGCTGAGACAGCCATCATTGTGCAAAGTGCTCCCCGGCCATCGAGTCCTGACGCGGACACACGACGTGGCTTATTCGGGAAAATTCGCCATTATTTAGGCCTGCATCGAGTATGACCAAAGACCACAAAATTGTCTTTACTGGCACTCCCGGTGCGGGAAAGACTACCGCTATTGCGGCATTAAGTGATTCGCCCCCCGTAGTCACCGATGTACAAAACACTGACTCCAGTCTGAATAAAAGCACCACTACCGTGGGCCTAGACTTCGGTTACTTCAGTTTGGGAGACGGGCATGGCGTACGCCTTTTTGGCACCCCCGGACAAAAACGCTTTGAATTCATGTGGCGCATTCTGGCAACGGATGCACTCGGCCTAGTAATACTGATTGATAACTCTCAACCCGATTCCTTAGCCGATTGCGCTGACTATCTGGACGTTTATGCGGAGTTGCTGCCACAAATGAACTGTGTGCTAGGCGTCGGACGCACCTTGGAAAATCCACACCCCACACTGGACGACTACAGTGAATTGCTTGCGACTCGTGAACTGGTGTTCCCGGTACTTGCCGTAGACGTACGACAACGTGACGATGTCTTGCAGTTGGTTGATGCCATATTGGCACAGGCAGAGACACGCGCATAACCCCCCAGCCTAACATGTCTCCCTCGATTAAATTTCACGCCCAAACCGTATCCGAAACGCTGCTATCCGAGATGAGTGGATCGCATGCGGTAGTTATCGCCACTGTTGACGGATTCGACTTGGCGCATGCAGGACAGCGCCGTGTAGATCCCGCACGTTTGGCAGCCATAGTTAGCTCACTGGTTGCCCTTGGCAATGCCGCCAGCAACGAAACAGCTATCGGTACACCCCAATGCCTGGTGATTGAGTCCAGCGAAGGCCGCTTGGTGGCTCGTTGCATGTACGTAAAAGGGGACGCACTCATCGTGGTGTGGTTGACCGATAAAACCGTACTGCTGGGAATGGTCTGGAATCGCATTGCTGCCGCAGAAAAAATGCTCAATCAGCTAACGTAAAAAACGCCTCTTTCGATATTCACAAAAATATGCCCACCCTGCAATCCGGCATGGTGCGTCCTTGGGCCGCACCGAAGCGATTGCCAATTAACTCTTTACCAACCACCACACCCCAACAAGGAAGTAAAAATGGCCAATATCAAACAATCTTTGGATGAACTGTTAACCGTTGATGGTGCAATGTGCGCTGCCGTGGTGGACTCCAGCAGTGGCATGATGCTGGGATCAGCTGGGTCGGGAGTTGATCTGGAAATCGCAGCTGCTGGCAATACCGAAGTCATGCGGGCCAAACTCAAAACCATGCACATGCTGGGCTTGAGTGACACCATCGACGATATGCTCATCACACTTGGTAAGCAGTACCACATCCTTCGGCCTATGAGCAGCAAAGAAGGCATCTTTATTTACTTTGTGCTGGACAAAAGCAAATCCAATTTGGCAATGGCCCGGCGCAAGGCACAAGATGTCGAGCGCGAACTGACGATATAAATCTCACAGGAAATGAGGCGGTCTTGCAAAACATCCCATCGTGAAGTGTCACAAGGCTTATAGGAGCCTCGCATGGGGTGTTAGAGCTCTTTATGTTGGAGCCTTGACCGCCACGTGATGTTGGACATCCATTCGCTTTCGTCCTCAGCCCGAGTGCATGCCAACCCGCGATTGTGATCGACATCACGATCGCGGATTGGGAAATACCATCAGTACGTTTTTGTTAACGCACATCACGCTAAACAACACCGACATCCGCATTCTGCTAGTGTGCAAACGCGGGACACGGGCCTTCATGCAGGTAGGTGGCAAGATCGAGGCGCACGAGACGACACGTATGGCGCTGGCTCGGGAACTTGAGGAGGAATTGGAACGTGGGCAGGATGTCGCAGCGCCCAAATACTTGGGGCAGTATGTTTCGCCAGTCACGAACGAAACAGGGCATACCGTCGAAGCCGAGATTTTCTTCCTGCGATTGCAAACGGCGGTGTCACCGGCTGCCGAAATCGAGGCAGTCGTGTGGGTCGACCCTTTCAGTCCTTCAAATCTTTTGTTGGCACCTCTGACACGGTATTTCCTCTTACCAATTGCATCGTCACGTTCGCCGAAATCGGTTCTGACTCTTGGCACAAATTCGCACTAATGACCGCTGCCCTTTTAAAGATCCTACGCCCCTCCCGCAGTTTTGCGGTGCTGCAGGTAGTGTTCCTGTTTGCTTGCGTATTGGGCTACCTGGTGGTTAAGGACGCGGTCAATAAGACCATCGAGCAGCAAGCGCTGGCGATTGCCGAGATCGTGGCTAGCCAGGCTACTACGGCCCGTTCGGTCTATGCGCGGGACATTGCCGAAAAGCTGAAGAATGATGGTTTTGGTCCGAGCGTGGACTCTGCCACCATGCCCGGCCATGTGCCAATTCCGGCGCAGTTTCTCAAGCTTGTGGGGCGTGCCTCATCATTGCAAGCCGACAAACTCTATGAATACAAGCCCGTCAGCCGATGGAACCTTGAGCTCTCACAGGGACTGACCGACGAGTTCCTGCGCTGGGCTTGGCCGCAGCTGGAACAGCAAGACCAGCCCAAGCCGCTGGCTCCCATTGCATGGAAAGCTGTGTCGCGCTTTGAGGTGCAGAACGGGCAAAGAGTGTTGCGCTATCTGTCGGCAGACCCGGCCTCCCAGGTATCGTGTGTCGCTTGCCATAACGGCTACGAGAAGACGCCCACGATCCTGGCGCTGCGTCTGTCCCAGGGTGTGGAGCCCGGAAAACAGTGGGCACAACACCAGTTGTTGGGCGCATTGTCGATCACCATCCCGCTGAACAAGGCAGAGCAGGTGGCGGGCAACGAAATCCGCCGTGGCACAGTATTCGTACTGGGCATCCTGGTGGCAAGCTTTATCGCCATCGCCTGGTTTAACTGGCGGCTGACCCGGCAGCGCATCAGCCTGCGTGAAACCGAAACCCAACTGGCGCGTTCTGAACTGGAAATGCGCTCAGCCAACACCATCATCGAGGCCAAGCGCGGGGTGGAGGATGCGCTGGCCGAACTGTCCACCTACATAAGGGCGATTGACCAGCACGCCGTCGTGTCGGTGGCCGATCTGACGGGCCGCATTGTGCAGGTCAACGACATGTTTGTGAAGCTCAGCGGCTACAGCCGCGAGGAACTGCTGGGCCAGGACCATCGCATCGTCAATTCGGGCGCTCACCCTAGGGCCTTCTTCATGGAGCTGTGGAGCATGATCGCGCGCGGCGACATTTGGCGTGGGGTGATCTGCAACCGCGACAAATCGGGCCAGCTGTACTGGGTGGATTCGGCCATCGTGCCGCTAAAGGACCATGCCGGCGCGGTGATGCGTTACCTCTCGATCCGCATCGACGTCACCGAGCGCAAGCGTGCCGAGCAGGAAATGTTGCACGTGGCCACCCATGACGCGCTGACCGGTCTGGTCAACCGCAACCTGTTGCGCGAGCGCATCCGCCTGGCGCTGGAAGGCGAGCGGCGCAATCCGGCGTTGGCGGCGGTATTATTCATCGACCTGGATCAGTTCAAAGGCATTAACGACATGCTGGGTCACGACGTGGGTGACCAGCTGCTGGTCGAGGTGGCGCAGCGCCTGTTGGCCTGCGTGCGCTCGGACGACACGGTGGCGCGCCAGGGCGGCGACGAGTTCATCGTCTTTTTGCCGCGCATCAGCGAAGCCCAGGGTGCGGCTGTGTTAGCCGAGAAGCTGCTCGCCACACTGTCCAACGTCTTCCACATCGGTGGGCGCGAGCTGCACATCGGCTCCAGCATCGGCATCGCGGTATATCCCCACGACGGACAGGACGTGGAAACGCTGCTGAAGAACAGCGACACTGCCATGTACCAGGTGAAGGAAACCGGGCGCAATAACTACCTGTTCTTCACCCCCACCATGAACCAGATGGCCGGCGACCGTTACGCGTTGGGTGCAGACCTGCGCCGCGCCGCCGAGCGCAATGAGCTGCTGCTGCACTTCCAGCCCATTGTCGATATCGCCAGTGGCGAGATAGCGTCCATGGAGGTGCTGCTGCGCTGGAAGCACCCCCTGCGGGGACTGGTGTCGCCGCTGCAGTTCATCCCGCTGGCCGAGGCCACCGGCCTGATTGTTCCGATTGGCGAATGGGTGCTGCGCACCGCTTGTCTCCAGCTGCAGGAATGGACTGCGCGCGGTCTGCATGTGCCACGCATGGCGATCAATCTGTCGGCGATTCAGTTCCAGCAGAAAACCATTGTGGAAAGCATCCGCAGCATCGTGGCCGAGACCGGCACCGACCCGCGCAGCCTGGAGCTGGAGATCACCGAAGGTAGCCTGATGACGCAGAGCGATGGGGTGCTGGCCTCGCTGAAGCAGTTGACCGAGCTCGGTTTCGAGATTGCCATCGACGACTTCGGCACCGGCTACTCCAGCCTGAGCTACCTGAAGCGCTTCCCGATCGACACGCTGAAGATCGACCGTTCGTTTGTGATGGACATCACTCACGACCCTGACGATGACGCCATTGTTAAGGCCGTGATCGCCATGGGCCACAGTCTGAAAATGCGCGTGATTGCCGAGGGGGTAGAAACCCCCGAACAGTTGGCCTTCCTGCGCGCAGAGGGTTGCGACCAGTACCAGGGTTACCTGTTCAGCAAGCCGCTTCCGGCGCAGGAAATTGAGGGGCTTCTGCGTCGAGTGGAGAAGGGTTAATCGACCTATGACAGCGATGCTGGACTTAGAGCGGCTAACAGAACGGCAAAAGCCGTCGGACGCAGATGACACAACAAGCCAGGGAAAGCAAGGCCGTATGAATGTCGATGCGGCGCTCGAAGCGGGTACGTAGCTTGCCGAAGGCGGCCAGCCAAGCGTGTGTGCGCTCGACCACCCAGCGATGGCGCCCGAGCCGGTCATTGCGCTCAATACCTCTGCGGGCAATGCGGTCCTGGATACCACTGCGCTTGAGGTGCGCGCGGCACCGGGCGAAGTCGTAGCCCTTGTCCGCATGCAACTTGGCAGGCCAGCGACGCGGCTGACCTGGCGGTCCGTGATTAGGTAGCGCTTGCTGCCGAGTTTGCCCCGGTCCGTCGGGTTGGGGTCTGTGTGCGAGCCCCCCGGGGGCTGGGCACACTGGCGCCATCCATACAGGCGCGGCTGAAATCCAGTTGGTCTGCACCGCGCAGTTCGCCCAGCAACGCCAAGTGCAGACGGTGCCATACGCCAGCGGGCTGCCAGTCACGCAGTCGCCTCCAACAAGTCATGCTGCTGCTAAAGCCTAATTCCTGGGGCAGATGTTCCCAAGGTGTACCCGTACGCAGCACGAACAGAATGCCGTTCAAGGCTTGCTCGTCGCTCAGTCGAGGCCTCCCACCCTTGCGGGAGGCAACGGTTGCTGGCAGCAACGGCTCGATTCTTTTGTACAACGCCATGCTGATTTCTTTGTTTCTGTTCTTTCCCATGCCGCGTCAAACGCACGACGTGCATTTGACGATGACAGGCTTTTGTTAGCCGCTCTAAGCGGAACAACCCAGGTTGCGACGGGCAAGTCCCGGCTGGAACAATCGGAAGGTAAACCGAGGCTGACGCAAGAACTCCTGCTCTATGAAGATTTATTAATGCTTTGTTAATTGTGTTGTGGGTGTAACCATCCAAAAAATAGACTCCCCGGCAGTTCCAACTATTCAAGGATTGCGCCGTGGGGAGTACATACCGGGGGGCCTGGACCGAGGCGGTTTGCAGGGGAAAATGGGCGCAGCTAGAGCGCTTGTCGACATATCTGGGGCGACGATCGGGAGATCGCACAGGGTTATTGGTTGCTGCGCTGCGCGGAGCGCGCGCGCTGTGTTTGGTCCTGCTGTCCTTGGCTTTCGTGAACACGGCTTTTGCCGCCTTGGGTACCTCGGTGACCCTGGTGGCGGGTGATCCGACACAAATCTATCCCGGCCAGACGACGCGCCTGCAGATCACGCTGTCGAACAACAATATTTCGGCGTCCATCAGCAATGTTGGTTTCAGTAATTTGCTGCCCGGTACCTTACCCGATGGTCTGAGCGTCGCCGGGGTTGCAAGTTATACCTGCACGGACCCTTCGGGCCCGAGCACTTCCGGGGGATCCGGCGTGTTGACGGCCACGGGGCAGAGCATCAGCCTGAGCGGCGGTGTGATCCCGCCAAGATCCGGGTCGGTGGATGGCTCCTGCGCCATCGTGATTCCTGTTACGGCGGGAACTTCTACCGGCAACGCTGCAGCCTATTCCTATTCCATCTCGGATGGCGCGGTGACCGGCGATGATGGCACGCCAGTGCAAAACGTGGGTGCGGTTCAGCAAAGCGTGAACGTGATTGCGCTTGCGCAGCCAGGCCTGTCCAAAGCCTTCGGTACGGGCACGGTGGTGCTTGGTGGCGCGGCCACGTCGCTTAGCGTGACCTTAACCAACACCAACCCGGTGGCCATCACGAATTTTCACGTGACTGACCTTTTCCCCCAGCTTGGCGGATCGTCGGTGATCCAGGTGGCTTCGCCAACGGGTGTAACCGCCAGCTGCAACAACGCCGGCGCCGCGCCGGTGGTAAGTGCCAGCGCGGGTGACAACAATTTCTCCGCATCGGGAACCTTGCCTGCCAGCTCGGGCGGCGTCAGCGGCAGTTGTACGTTCACTGTGAATGTGCAGGCTGCGCAGACCAATGGCAACTACAGCATAACGCAGACCAACACAATCAACCGCAGTACGCAGTTCACGAATGATCTAGGAATACCGGCGGCGGCAAATGCGACGGCGAACATCACCGTCAGATCGCCCTTGCAAGTGAGCAAGACGGTCGACGCCAGTTCCTTGGCGAGCGGCGGCACAGGGCGGTTCACCATCACCCTGGGTAATAGCAGCAGCAGCCCGTTAGCCATCAGCAGCTTTGTGGACGACCCGATTGACGGCACCACGGCAGGAAATCTGAACGCCTATGGTTTGAAAGTAACGGGACAGGCCACCACCTGCGGCGGTACGTTGGCAGCCACAACCAATAGTACCGGCGTTTCCTTGACGGGTGGCTCCATTCTCGCTGGGAGCAGTTGCGCGATCACGGTGGACTTCACCGGAACTGTACAAACGGCCAATACCCCCAGGGCCTACACCAACTCCCTCGCGGCAGGAGCCGTGGACGTGGGCAATTCCGCCATTGTGAGCCAGCCCGCATCCTCAACGGTGACAGTTTTCCAAAACCTGAACGTCAACAAAACGGTTGCGCCGAACAATCCGGAGCCAGGTAATCCGGTGCGGTACCAGGTCACGGTTCAGAACTGGTCCGCCTCGGCGATTACTGATTTGGAGTTTCCCGATACTTTGCAGCAGGGCCAGACCTTTCTGACGGGCAACATCGGCGGCTTCGACTACACCCCCAGCGGTTGCGGAGTCAGCGTGACCAATGGCGCCTCGGTGGGCGCCAGCGCGATCACCTTCGGCACGATCACAGTTCCGGCGCGCGCCAGTGTTAGCAGCCCTGGTACCTGCACCATCACCTTCTGGGCCATGGCGTCAAGTAGCGCGTCGGCAAACGCGAATTTTGACAATACCTTGAGCGCGGGCTCCGTCTGCTACGGCTCTGCGCCGCAGGTCTGTTATGGCAACGCAACCAGTGCCTCGGGCAACATCAATGCCGGCGCAGTGCTGTCGGCTAACAAGAGTTTCAGCCCCGCAGGCCCGCTATCGGAAGGTGCGGTATCACGGGTGACCATTCGTCTGGACAACTTGTCGGCAAACCCGCTGACCAATGTGACCCTGGGTGACAACCTGCCCTTGGCAGTGAGCGGCGGCGGGCAGATGCGCATTGCCAATCCGGCCAACGCAGCGACTACCTGCCTGGGCAACCCGGTGCTGACAGCCACGCCGAATGCTACATCCTTCTCGATAAATGGAGCGACGGTTCCGGCGCGCGCGTCCAACGGTATTGGCGCAGTGGGGTCGTGTGCGGTGCAATTCGATGTGGTCGGGCCGGCAGGTACCTTTAATAACACTGCCACGGTGACAGGCACGGAAACATATGGGAATGGTCTGACGCATACGCTTACGCCGGTGAACTCGAACACGGCGACGCTGGTCTATACCTCGTCACTGGCGGCGAGTAAAAGTTTTTCTCCCACATCGGTATCTTCGGGCGGCAGCTCCCGGGTTACTCTGCGGCTGAGCAACAACGGTGCTGTTGCACTCACGCAGGTGGCCGCTACCGATCCGCTGCCTGCGGGCATGCTGCTCGCGCCGGCACCCAATGCCTACACCACTTGCGCAGGCAGCACCGCTGTGAGCGCAACGCCAGGTGCTTCCAGCATCAGCCTGAGCGGGGCATCGATTGCCGGTGGCAGTAACTGCGATCTGGTCTTCGACGTGGTTGCAACCGGCAGCGCGAACTGGATTAACAGCATTCCTGTTGGCAACATCAGCGCCGCGGGCGGTGTCTTCAACCAGACGGCGGTGAGTGCCACCCTGGCATTTAATGCGCCTTCCGGCCTCACAGTGGCCAAGGCGACCAATCCCAGCACGCTGACGTTTCCGGGGCAGGTGAGTCAGTTGACGATCACCGTGAACAACGGAACGCAAAATGTCACCGGCCTGCATTTCACCGATTACTTCACCACGAATGGCACGGCCGCTGCGCCTTCCAACGGCATGGTGATCGCGGCCAATCCGGCCAGTGTCACCACTTGTCCGTCGGGTGAAGTGACCGCGGTGGCGGGGGCGCAGTCCGTCTCCCTGTCTGGTGCGGCAATGGCCGCGAACACTGCCTGCACGGTGGTGGTCAACGTGACCTCGGTGGCTGTCGGTGGATTGACGAACTTCATCCCCGCGGCATCGATTGCAACCGACCAGGGCTTGAGCAATAGCGGCCAGGCCACCACCAGCCTGACGACGCAAAGTAATCTTGGCCTGACTAAGCAGTTCACTCCCAAGGTGGTACAGCCTGGTGGCCGGTCGCGCCTGCGCATTACGTTTTTCAACGCCACCGCACAGCCGATATCGAATCTTTCCGTGGTCGACAACCTGCCATCCGGGGTTACCGTGCCCAGCGGCTTCAATCCTGTCACGACATGTACCGGCGCCACCGTGAACGCCCCTACCACGGGGCAGGTCCAGGTGGCTGGCGGCAACCTGGGCGCTGCCAATGGCGCGGTATCCAGCAGCTGTTATGCCGAAGTGGATGTGCTCGTGTCAGCCCAGGGCGACTACACCAACACTATTCCCGCCGGTGCAATCTCCGCATCGTCCGGCGGGGTGGGGGTGAGTAACTCGCAGCCTGCCAGCGATGTGCTGCGTGCGAAGGCCCCGCTGGTCGTGCACAAGGCGATTGCCGGCCAGACCCTGGATGCAGGCAATCCAGTAGGCTTTACCACCGGCAGCGCCACCAGCGCGGCTGGCATCTCGTCTACGTTGATCATCCGCATTACCAATCCG
This sequence comes from Rhodoferax sp. GW821-FHT02C08, assembly GCF_059421805.1. Lineage (NCBI taxonomy): Bacteria > Pseudomonadati > Pseudomonadota > Betaproteobacteria > Burkholderiales > Comamonadaceae > Rhodoferax > Rhodoferax sp. GW821-FHT02C08. Next base: position 118,316 of record NZ_JBWKVR010000011.1, on the reverse strand, counting down.
AATGCGACGACGCTGACGGCAGCTTCATTCACCGACAGCCTGCCGTCCGGCCTGGTGGTGGCGACTACACCGAACGCCTCAACTACCTGCAGCAACGGCGTGGTACAAGCCAGTGCATCCGGCACCTCGGTGCGCCTCACAGGCGCGACCTTGGCCGCGAATGCGTCCTGCAACGTTGTGGTGGACGTGCTCAGCAATATTGCGGGCACTTACACCAACACGATTGCGTCGGGTGCAATCACGACATTTGAAGGCGTCAGCAACGAAGAGCCGACCAGTGCCCGTTTGCAGGTCTCGACACCACCGGTGGTGTCCAAGCAGTTTGCGCCGCCGGTCATTCCACCCAACGGCACGTCTACGCTGACGATCTTCCTGGGCAACGACAATCCGGGCGCGGTGACATTGAGTGCCGCGCTGGTGGATACCCTGCCTACCGCGCCAGGGCCGGTATTGGTTGCCGCGACACCCGGCATGCAGACGAGTTGCCCTGGCACGGTGACCGCCGTCGCAGCTTCGGCAACAGTTACCTACGCCAGCGGTGCCTCAATTCCCGCAGGCGGTTGCAGCATCAGCGTGCAGGTCACCGCAGCCACGGCGGGGACGCATGTCAACAGTATTGCGGCCGGTGCATTACAGACCAACCTGGGCAACAACCAGCAGGCGGCGAACGCACCTCTTTCTGTCAGTACGCAGGGCTTTATCTCGGGCCGTGTGTTTCGGGACAACAACCTGGTGCCGAACGGTACGTTCGAAACTGCGGTTGATACACCGATCGCTGGAGTCAGCGTCGAGCTGCGTACCGGAAACTCCTGCGCTGGCGCATTGGTGACCCAGTCCGGATTGACGAATCCGGTGGCTACCGACGCACTGGGCAACTATGTGTTTGCCGGCCTTCCTGCGGCGACGTATTCGGTGTGCGAACTGGTGCAACCTAGTGCTACCGTCAACGGCATCACCACGGCGGGGTTTCTGGTGTCGACCAGCGGCAGCACCGGCGCGACAGGCACCGCCTCGAACTCGAGCGCCACTACCAGTCAGATCGTGGGCATCGTGCTCAATGGCGACGGTGCTGGCGGTCAAATCACGGGTTCTACGCAGAACAACTTTGCCGAGATCGTTCCGTCCGTTATCGCGGGTTCGGTATTCCTGGATATCAACAACAACGGTATCCGCAATGGTGCGGATGCACCGTTGAGCGGTGTGGTGTTTGAGCTGCTTAACAGCTCGAATGCCGTGGTGGCCACGACCACGACTGCGGCAGATGGAGGCTACAGCTTCGGCAATCTGCTGCCCGGTACCTACAGCGTGCGCGAACCTGCGCAACCTGCGGGCACTTCCAACGGCTTGACCTTGGCTGGCAGCGTATCTAACGGTGGCACGGCCGGAACGCCGTCTTCGGTAGCGGTGCTGCCCAGCGTGATCAGCAGCATCGTGTTGCCACCGAATACGCAGTCGGTCGCCAACAACTTTGCGGAAATTCCCAACGGCCGCAGCGTGTCGGGCCGCGTGTTCCTCGACTACAACAACAACGGCGTGTTAAACAGTCCACCTGACCATGGCATCGGCGGCCAGACGGTGGCATTGACGGGGACCGACATCAACGGCAACGCGGTCAACCTGACGACCACCACCGCGGCAGACGGCAGCTACAGCTTTTCCGCCGTGCCGGAAGGAGCCAACTACACGCTGACACAACCTGCACAGCCCGTCGGCACGAGCAATGGCATCGCGACGGCGGGCTCCACCGGCGGGGTTGCCAGCAATCCGACGACCGGCAGCAGCCGGATCACCGGCATTGTTTTGTCTGGCACGAACACGGTGTCCGCCGAGAACAATTTTGCGGAAATCCCGGGGGCGGCACCAGACCTGGCGCTGGCAAAGACGCATGCGCCATCGAACTTCGCCTCCGGCGGGAGTTCGGGCTATTTCACGCTCACGCCGCGCAATATCGGCACGGTGGCGACCAGTGGAACGGTGACGGTGGTGGACACCTTGCCCACAGGTATGACGGTGGCCGCTTTGGCCAGTGGCTCTGGCTGGACCTGTAGCGGCGGCGTTGGTGCGAGCGTGGTCACTTGCACCAGCACGTCTTCGATTGCAGCGGGCGCCAGTGGCAACCCCATCATCGTGCGCGTGGCAGTGGCCAACGGCCTGAACGGCCAGGTCCTGACCAATACCGCTTTGGTATCTGGCGGCGGTGAGCCGGCCGGCTTTGATGGCAATAACAGCGCCAGCGATTCAGTGGTGTTGGTCTCCGCGGCTAGCGTCAGCGGAAGTGTGTGGCGCGATGCCAACCACGACCGTGTCAAGGACGCGAGCGAGAAGACGGTCTCCGGCTGGACGGTGGAGTTGCTGAACAACGGCGTGCTGGTTGCTAGCACGCAGACCGACCTCAGTGGCGCCTACACCTTTACTTCGCTGGCACCTGGCGCGGGTTATGAAGTGCGCTTCCGGGAGCCCGGCACCGGCAATTTCTACGGCAAGCCGGTACCCAACGAGAGTGGCCAGTCCTATACGGCAGGCGTGGTCGGCTCGGGCAATCCTGGCGGTGCAGACAATACCCAAGGGGTGCTGCAGAACATCAACCTTTCGCCAGGTGACAACATCCTGCAGCAAAGTCTGCCTCTCGACCCTGCAGGTGTGATTTATGACGCGGTGACGCGGCTGCCGGTGCAGGGTGCGGTGGTGACCTTGTCCGGCCCTGCAGGCTTCGATGCATCCCAGATCCTGGGTGGAGCACTTACGCAGACCACGGGCGCCGAAGGGGCCTACCAGTTCCTGCTGTTGTCCACCGCGCCAGCAGGGGTCTACACCTTGAGCGTGACTGCGCCTGCAGGTTATGCACCGGGAGCCTCCACATTGATTCCCGCGTGTACCGCCACCCTGGCCGTATCGGCCGGGCCACCCGATCCGGCTGTGGTACAGAGCAGCAATGCACCTCCCACGACTGCGGCGGGGAATCCTCTGACGACGCCAGGTGCGTGCGCTTCAAGCTCAAGCGGGCTGTCGGCGGGTTCTGCTACGACGCAGTATTACTTCAGCTTCAACTTGAATCCAGCGTCGCCGGGCAGCTCCGCCAATGTGGTGAACAACCACATCCCGGTAGACCCGATGAATGCGGCCGGCTTCGTGTTGTCCAAGACCGGTAGCCGTCGTGTGGCGGAGGTGGGGGATACGGTGCTCTACACCATCATCGTGCGCCGCACGTCTGGTTCGTCATTGCCACAAGTCACGGTCCGCGATCGGCTGCCTTCGGGTTTCACCTACATCCGCGGAACGGCACGGGTGAACGGCTTGGCCGCTCCTGATCCTGCCGGTGGTTTGGGGCCGATCCTTGGCTTCACCGTTGGGGGTCTCACTCTGAACCAGAGCACGACGCTGACCTACCGGGTGCGCATCGGTGTGGGCAGCATGCAGGGCACAGGAATCAACTTTGCGCGGGCCTACGGCTGCGCAACGCCCGCGGGGTGCCTGACGGCGGCCCTGCAGCCGGTGACTGGCAGCATCGAGTCGAACGAGGGATCGCACCAAGTGCAGGTGACCGGTGGAGTGTTCACCGACGAAGCCTGTGTCCTGGGCAAGATTTTCGTGGATTGCAACGGAAACCATATTCAGGACCCGGAAGAGCTGGGGATTCCCGGTGTGCGCCTGTACTTCGAGTCGGGGCAGTACCTGGTCAGCGACAGCGAAGGCAAATACAGCCAATGCGGCATCACGCCCAACAGCCATGTGCTCAAGGTCGATCAACGCACCTTGCCCACCGGTTCGCGCCTGACGACTTCCAGCAACCGAAATCTGGGTGATGGCAACAGTCTCTTCATCGACCTGAAGAACGGAGAGCTGCATCGCGCCGACTTCATTGAGGGCAGTTGCGCCAACCCAGTATTGGAGCAAGTCAAGGCCCGACGAGCCCAGGGAGAAATCCGGTCGGTGGAAACCGAAAAACAGAAAGGACCCGCATTGCGATTCGAGAGCAAGCCCGTCCGTATGCCCAAACAGGCTACCGACAGCGCCAACCAACCCATCGTCCAACCGCGTGAAGGAGCCAGCGATGCACGTTAATCGCCTGCCCCAACGCAGTGCTGTGGCGCTGCTGATCGGTGCCATTCTGGCGCCAACTACCTGGGCACAGTCCGAGGATGTACGTTTCGCGCCTTTGACTGCTGTTGAACGCAGTTCGGTCACCGGTGTGGCTCAACCGCTGTATCCGCTATCGACCCCTGGGCAGCCTGTACCAGGGCAGACATCGACGGTTTTCCCAGGCACTGTGGGCGAAGTGGATTACAAGGTCAACCAGGCTGCGCAGCGCGTGGTCGTTGAGGTGGCACGCAATGCTGTGCCCGCCGACGGGCAGACGGCCGTACCGGTGACCATCCGCGCGCTGGGTGCCGACGGCAAGCCGCTGGCAACGCCGGTCTGGGCCACCATCGAGCACAGCGGTGGCCGTATTCTGCTGCCAGGTGCACGCACTGACGAGGCCGGCCCGCTGGCACGTGATGCCGACCGGGTGACACCAGGCGTTCAGGTCAGGGTCAGCGATGGCGTGGCTATGTTCTCGCTGCTGGCGCCGATGGCGCCCCAGGACGTGCAGTTGCGCATCACCGTGGGTGCACAGGAAGTTTCTGGCGTCGTCAGTTTCGTGCCGGAGATGCGCGAGATGGTTGCGGCAGGTTTGCTGGAGGGCATCATCAATTTCGGACGCAAGGAACACAGTTTGCTGGTGCGTCCCGAGCATGAGGATGCGTTCGACCGGGAAATTCGCGCCTGGGGTCGGGAATTCAATAACGGCAAAGCGAATCTGGAGGCGCGTAGCGCATTTTTTCTGCGCGGCACGATCCAGGGTAAATACCTTCTGACTGCGGCCTACGACTCGGACAAGGTCACGCGGGCGCGGCTGCTGCGTGACATCCAGACGGAAGAGTTCTATCCGGTGTATGGCGACTCCTCGCTACGGGGGACGGATGCATTGTCGGACAGCCGTCTTTACGTGCGGGTTGACAAGGACAAGAGCTATCTGCTGTGGGGTAATTTCGCCACAGGCGACGGCTTCAGCCAACGCAGCGGTGGCGGAAACGTGGCCACGCTGGCGCAGCGCAGCCTGGGCAACTACAACCGCAGCGCGACAGGCGTTCGATACCACCACGAGGATGGCGGTCTGGTCGGCAATGTGTTTGCCTTCCGCGACTCTCTGCGGCAGGTGGTTGAGGAGTTTTCCAGCCAGGGCAGTGGCCCTTACGGGCTGCGAAACAGTGCCGTGCTCGAAGGCAGCGAGAAGGTTGAAATCGTGGTGCGGGATCGCGAACAGCCCTCGCGCATTCTGAGCACTACGGCGTTGGCGCGGCTGGCCGACTACACGTTTGAGCCCTTCAGCGGACGGATTCTGCTCAACACATTTTTGCCATCGGCGGATGCGAATCTGAACCCGGTTTCTCTGCGCGTAACCTACGAGGTGGACCAGGGCGGCGACACCTTCTGGGTGATGGGGGCCGACGGGCAAATGCATCTGACCGATTCGGTCGAGATCGGCGGCTCGGTCATGCGTGACAGCAATCCGTTGGCTTCTCAGGCCATGAGCAGCGCTAACCTGGGCTGGCGTATCGATGAGCATACGATGCTGGTGGCTGAAGTTGCGCGGACCACCACCGAGGTCAACACCAATGCCACCAACGTTTCCGTGCTGCCCGGCATGGCGGGCAAGACCGGCGATGTGTCAGGCAATGCCTGGCGGATTGAAATGGCCCATGAAGCGGAGCGCACGACGGCACGGGTGTTCGTCGGTCGCAGTGACACCACATTCAACAACCTGGCCGCACCGTTGACGGGAGGCCGTGGTGAGGCCAATGTGTATGGCGCCTACAAGCTGACGGACACCACCAAGCTTTATGTGCAGGGACAGCGCAGCGAGGACCTTAACCCGGGCGCGTCGGACAGCAGTTCGATCCAGGCCGGGGCCTCTTTCAAGCTCAGCGAACGGCTCACAGCCGACGTGGGCCTGCGTTCTATGCACCAGTCAGCAGGCAGTGTGACGGCTTTGTATTCGACGCCTTTCAGTTCCACAGCCGGCCTGACCGGCAGCATCGCCACGGGCTCGGGAGGTAGTGCCGTAGGTTTTGGCAACCAGGTCATTGATCCTGTCAGCGGCCTGGTGGTGATCAGTTCGGGCACCTCGCTGGCCGGCACGGCGGCCGACCAGACGACCGGGCTGAACAGCCAAACCGTGCGCGCCGGTCTGGGCTACCGGGTCAGCGACAAGTTCACGCTGGGCGGGGAGGTGGAGCATGACGTGAGCGGCGACGCGCGCAGGCGTTTTGCCTTGGGCGGCGACTACCAGATTGCCGAGCGTACCCGGCTCTACGGTCGTTACGAGCACCAGACCGGCTTGTCTGGCGTGGACAGTATTACTACCGAGGAGCGCAAGGCAAATGCCTTTGTCTTTGGGGTGAACTCCAGCTACATCCGCGACACACAGCTGTTCAGCGAATACCGACTGCGCGATGCCCTCAGTGGCCAGGACGTGCAAATGGCTTCCGGGGTGCGCAATGCCTGGGACTTTGCGCCAGGCATTCGTCTGAGCACAGCGTTCGAGCGTATCCAGGTGCTCTCCGGTGATGCGGCCGATGCTTATGCGGTGTCTGCGGGGGTGGACTACACCGCTAACCCCTTGTGGCGCGGATCTACCCGCATTGAATATCGCCATTCCGGTGACATTGAAAGCACGGCCAGTAACGAGGCATTCAATACGACGTTGTGGCAGGGTATGGCGGCGCGCAAGCTGGACCGTGACTGGACACTGCTGGCGCGTGACTACCTGCTTGCGACCCGTTACGACGCCCGTGGCAGCGTGCTGCAAAACCGGGCGCAGATCGGCGTAGCCTACCGCGAGACCGATACAAATAAGGTCAATGCACTGGCGAAGTACGAACTTAAAACCGAGCGGGACGCGAGTGATGCCACTGTTGGCCCCTTGGCGACCCGGGCCCATATCGTGTCGGCCCACGCGGACTACCATCCCAGCCGCCCTTGGTGGATGACCGGCCGTGTTGCTGCAAAGTGGCAGCACGACAGCCTGGAAAACGGGGTGCAGGACTCTTTCCGTGCGCAGTTGCTTTCGGGTCGCCTTGTGTATGACGTGACGGAAAAATGGGACCTGGGCGTGATGAGTGCGGTGCAGTTCGGCCAAAACCAGGCCAAGCAATGGGCCTTTGGTGTGGAGGCGGGCTATCTGCTGAAGCAAAACCTGTGGCTTTCCGTGGGCTACAACAAGTCTGGTTTTTCTGCGGACCGCGATCTGGTTGGCTACGAATACACCCGCAGCGGCTTTTATATACGCCTGCGCTTCAAGTTCGATGAAGACCTGTTTGCTGGCGGCAATCGCAACGTCAATTCCACCCTGGACCGATAGGTATTCCATGATCAATCGAATGAACACCATGAACCATTCCTACTTTTCTCACCTGAGACTGCGTGCAGTGGCGAGCGCTCTGCTGGTATGCGTTGGCTCCCTGACCGGGTTGGATTCGAATGCGCAAACCGTCTTGACGCCAGCGAATGACCGCATCACCGATGAAGCCCAACGTGCCGACCATGCGGTATATGCCCAAATGCAGGAACGTATCCATGCCATCAACGAAACGGGTGTGCCGGTGCGCAACTATTACTTGTCGAAGGCGCAATGCTGGCTGGATGTGTCCTTCCACGAATACACCCGTAACGACCGCAGTGCGTTTGTGCAGGAGTCCTTGAGCGAATCCGCCAAACTCATCGTTGCGCTGGAAGGCAAGCAGAACCCGATCTCGAACGACACGCCGTTGGTCAACGGTGCTGCGCGTATCCGTCCCGACCTGTGGGAGCGGGCCGGCGCATTGCACGGGCATGCCGGGTTTGCCTGTGCGCAGCAAAGGGTGGCCTGTTCGGAAGTGGAGTTGGTGCATGCCGGCAATGAGTTGAACCAGCAGCAATGGCGGCATGCAAAGCCCTATGTGCAGATAGCTGAAGACGATTTGGCGGATGCCGATGCGTTGGCTGCGTCCTGCCCCACGCCTGCGCCGCAGTTGGTGTCGGCTCCTGTGCCACCGGCACCGGTGGTCGCACCCGAAATGGTCAGGCTGTCGGCCCAGGTTGTGTTCGAGTTTGACCGGTTTGGCCGTACCGATATCCGTGCCGCCAGCCTGGCATCACTTGAGCAATTGCTGGCGCGTTTGAATACAGATGCGCTGGAAGTACAAAACCTGGTGTTGGTGGGCCATGCCGACCGGTTGAACTCCACCGGCAACCATGACTACAACCAGACGCTATCGCAAAAGCGCGTCATGACGGTGCGCGATCTGCTTTTGTCGCGCGGTGTGGTGGCAGCGCGGGTGCAGACGGATTTCAAGGGGGATACCCAGCCGGTGGACGATTGCACCGAACGGTTTGCGCACGAGGATGAGCTGAAGGAGTGCTTGCTGAGCAATCGTCGGGTAGACATCCGCATCGAAGGCCTGAGCCGTAAAAAGTAGCAGTGTGCTAGGTGAGGAGGCTGGGTTTACTCGGTGCTCTTTGCTAGTGAGAACTGCAGCACGGTGCCGTGCCCTGGCGCACTGCTCAGCTGGATGCGGCCGCCCAGCCGCTCCACTACAGTGCGTACAAATACCAGGCCCAGGCCAACGCCCTTGGGGGCCGATTTTCGGTCCGGCTGCAGGCGCACAAAGTGCTGAAACAGCAGTTCTTGCTGCGCCGTTGAAAGGCCGGGGCCGACATCTGCAATTGCCAGCTGCCAGCGACCTGGCAGTTCTTGCACGCTACAGTGGACCTCGCTATGTGCCGGGCCGTACTTCACCGCGTTGGAGAGCAGGTTTCCGATGGCTCTGGTCAGCAGCCCACGGTCGGCTTCGCACCAGGCGGGCTGATCTGCGAGATGCAGCTTGAAGCGGATACCACGGGCTTGCGCTTGAGGCCAAACTTCATCGACTGCTTCGTTTAAGAGCTCGGATAGATCGACTGTCTGCATCCGATAGGCATTGGACTTGGCATGGGCCAGCTGCACGAATTCTTCGGCTAAGTGCAAAGTACGCTGGGCATAGCGCTCGATGCGTTGTAGTGTGTCGGGGCCGATCGCGGTAGCGGGCTGCATGCGCTGAAGCTCCAGCAAGGCCAGGATGGACGATTGGGGGGAGCGCATATCGTGCGAGATGAAGCGTAAGGCTTCATCACGTTGCTGTTCAGCCGCGCGGATCGCGCTGATGTCGACCAGGCTGGTGATCCAGCCGGTTGCTATGCCACCAGTATCAAAACAGGGTACGCAGCGCACCAATACAGCGTTTCCTGCTATATCTTTTGATTCAATTGTCCAAATGTCCGTCGTCTTTGCCAGAGAGTTGTCTTGCAACGCAGGAATACCTGGCACCTGTAGATGGACATCGCGCAGCAGATCCGCAAGTGCTTGTTTGGCAACCTGCTGGATGCCCAGGCGCTGGAAATACTGGCCGGCGGCCTGGTTCGCCATCAACACTTGGCCAGCCGAGTCGCTAATGATGGTGGCATCTGGCAAATGGCTGAGCACGTCACTGACGAAGCGGTGCAGATTGCGCAATTGCGCCGACGCGTTCTGCAGTGCATGGATATGGCGCTCCAGTGGGTCGCCCAGGCTCTTGGCGGGCTGCATTGGGGGAAATTCGTGGCGCGTTTCCATGCGTCGAAACTCTTGTAGCAAATACCCTGTGGCTGCACTTAGTCTGCGCCACATCCATAGGGGATAGGCGGCGAGCAGGCCTATGAGAGCGGCGGTAGGCGCATAGCTGATACCGGCGTAGCGCATGGCCAGCCAGCTGGCGCCGAGCGTCAACAGGATGAGGGTAGCGCTAGCAAGCAAGGACGCGGTGGGCGACAGCCACAGAATAGCCAGTAAGCCCAATGCAACTGGTACCACGCAGAACGCCGCGTTGCGCCAGCCAGTGGCCCGCTGCACCCGCTGCTGCATTAGCAGCGCATTCATCACATTCGCCGAAATTTCCACACCTGCGGTAAGCTCGGCATTACCGGAGCGTGGGGTGGCGTATGCATCACCCATGCCTGCCGATGTGGCCCCGACCAGCACATACTTACCGGTAAATGTGGACGGCGGAACCTGGCCCTTCAGCACATCCACATAAGACACCTGCTGAAAATGCGTTGGCGCTCCAACGAACGGAATTTGCATCAAGTGGTCGCGCACCCATGGATGTGGCGTGCTATTGGTCGTTTGGACAGACGGTGTATTGCGATTGCCTGCAGTGAAGCCGCCAGCTTCCAGAGTGGCGACGCCCAGATGGCTCCACCAGTGCGCACCATCGCCCTCACGTAAATAGGCGGTGCGGACTATGCCATCTGCGTCTAGCTGTAGCTGAATATGTCCTATGGCTGCGGCTGATGCGGCTAGCACCGGCACGGGAAGCAGCGGTATGTATTTGCCGGCGCCATAGTTGTCCTGCAGTGCCAGCGGCAGAACGACTTTGCCGTTGCGTCGCATTGCGTCGGCAAGCACTGCATCATCGGCGGCGTACACCGGGTCCTGCTCCGTAAGGATCAAGTCCATTCCGACTGCTTTGGGGCGGGCTGGTGTGAGTTGGTCGAGCAGCGCCGCGTGGAAGCCGCGTCGCCATGGCCAGCGCCCGATGGCGGCCAGGCTTTTGTCGTCGATGGCAATCAGCACAATCTCATCCGATACCGGGCGATCAACCAGGCGCATGAGCTGATCTGCAATCACCAGATTCGGTCGTTCCAGCGCGTTGTAACTGCCTAGCATGGCCACAACCGCCAGCAGCATGGTGGCTAGCAGCAACCATTCCCGCTGGCGCCTTCTCAAGCGGCGCGGATGCAACCCGCTATCCTGCCGTAAAAGTACCCTGCCGAGCCGCCATTTAAACAAGATACGACGCTACCTGTCTGCGTGGCTGGGTCATTAATGACTGCCTGGACGCACCGGATTGCCATCGGAGCTGAGCACCGATTGGCTACCTGACGTCATCAGGCGTGCCGGTACGGTGAAGGACTGGGTGGAGGTAAATGCACTGGCATGACCCTCGCGGTCCAGTTGCTGCACCCGGACGTAATACACGCCGGCCGGTGGCAGCGGATGGCTGAAATTGGATGTTTCCACCACGCTGTCGTCCAGTATGTTGGCAAAGTTGGAGTCGTGCGCGATCTGTATATGAAAGCGTACGCCGTCCGTCATTGCCGTACCCCAATGTATCGATAGTGCTGTAGCGCCGTCGGCTGCCACGCGAGGTGCTTGCGGTGTGGGCGGCAGGGCTTCTACCCTGAAGCTGACCGGTTTGCTGAACGGCCCGCGGTCGCGTATGCCGTCTGAAGTGTTTTTTACCGATGCGACACGCCAGAAATACGTGCCGGGGACGAGATCACTTATAAGCTGGCGACACTGGGGCAAGTTGTGTAAATCGTTGACCAGGTCACGGAATGCGGCATCGCGCGCCACTTGCAAATCGTAGGCTTTGACCCCAGTGCTTTCGGTGCATAGCATTTCAACGCTGGATGAAAACCATTGGCTGCCCTGCTGCGGCTGGCGCAGGAATGGTGCCTCGGGGCGTGCCTTGACCTGTATAGAGCGACTTGCCTCTACGCCAAGGACACCTCGTCCATCGACCGGGCGCACTGCCAATTGGTAAGTGCCATCGTCCAGGCCTTCAAAGCGCACGTCCGTCTGGGTAAATTGACCAAACCGAATTACCTGGTCCAGCGCGGCGTCGGTAGCGATCCGTACTTGGTATGCCGAGGCGGCGCCGAGAGCGGGGAGGGCGAACTCCACAAACGAAATATCTTCCGCGATGGCAGGCAACTGCGACAGATCAGGTGCGGGTAGCAGCGGCGCCACGATGACTTGGGTATCTGCCGTGCCTAAGCGGGTACCTTCACCTGCATGCACCATTGCTTGCACCGCAGGAGACTGAGCCGAGCGGACCAGTACCGCGCCTTCGGTCACATCGTTGATAAATGCGCCTTTGTCGTCCAGGGCCACGCCGAAGCGGGTGCCCCGCACGCCACCCACGGCATGGGGTGTACGGATCTCAAATCGGCTGTTGGCTGAGGGCAATGGTGTTACCTTCGATTCCACGCGGCCGCGGTCCAGTTGGATCGTCGATCGAATGTCCTTCGACGCCGGCGCATAGAGCATTTCATTCAGCTGAATACGGGTATTGGCTGGCAGCCGAATTGTCGAACCATCGGCCAGGCGCAGCGTCACGAAGCCCTTGTCACCGATAGTCAACTGGCTGCCCTGTGGTAGATATTGGCCCATGACCAGCGCTTGGTCTTTGGGCTGACCTGGTGTTGAAGCGCTGGCGTCACCGACTACATGCACTACTTGTACATTCGCCGGCTGGGGGCGCAATAGATGTACGGGGATTGTCAGTACGGTGCCCGGCCGCAGATGTAAGGGGTCGTGCACCTTGTTCAATTGTTGCAGCAGCTTCCACTGCGCTGGTTTGTAGAGATAGCGCTGGGCTACCACATACAGGTTTTCACCCGGTTGCAAGGTGTAGTCGATATTTTGCGAAAAAGCGGCAGCGCTGGAACCCAGAAGAATCGGGGCAAGAATCCAAGGTGTGTGGCAAAGAATCTGGGATAAAAATCGGGCGATCATTCGGATTGTTGAAACGCGGTAGGTCCATAGTCTGGCGTGGTTGACTGGACTTTTTCCAGCCGGTAGCCATGGTTGTAAACAGAAGTCAGCCGGTAGCCGTTTTCGGCTCGTAGCGCCAGCTTGCTACGGACATGGGAAAAGTAGACGTCGAGTGACCGGGAAGTGACATCGGCACCCTTACCCCACAGCGCTTCGATCAGGTAACCGCGCGATACTAGTTGGCCCAGGTGGGTAAACATGGTTAGCGCCAGGTCAAATTCCTTGTGTTTCAACACCACCGCGACGCCGTCCAGATATACGCTCCGTTGGGTCGTATGGAAGCGGTAACGGTCAAAGTTAAGTTCTTCGGTGGCGCGGATATGGCCGCCACGGCGCAGCAGGGCAGCAATGCGTGCACGCAGTTCCACCACGCGCTTGGATTTGACAATGTAGTCGTCGGCACCGCACTGCAGTCCGGTCACGATATCGCGTTCGTCGCTGCGATTGGTTAGCATCAAAATCGGTATTGCCGACGTTAAATGTGTACGTACCTTGCGCACAATCGCTGTGCCTTCGATGTCTGGCAACTCCCAGTCGATGATCAGAAGGTCAAAGGTTTCTCGTTCTACTGCATGCAAAAAGTCCTCACCCTGGGCGAAGACGTGACAGTCGTGGCCCATCGCAGCCACCACCGCGTGGATAAGGTCAAGTTGGGCAGGATCGTCATCAACAGCTGCGACGCGCATCGAGTCTATCTTGGCGAATGAAAGTTGCTGAGCTGGGATGCAAGCGATGTGCCCCAGTGTTTGGCATCTGTAGCACTTTGCAACAGGTGTTTGGTAGGGTAAATACTTTACCGCAAGCAAGCTGACATGAAATGATTCTTAATATTCCATTGGCAAATGGTGTGGTATTCGATCCACTTTGTTGTTTTGGAGTCCTAAATCAAGGACGGTCGGCTCAAAACGAGGCTAGCCATAGAGGCTGTGAATGGCCGGCCCAGCTTGGTAAGACCATAGAGCAATGTATTGCAGACCTGTAATTTAAGGCTGATGTCACGTAGGGTCAGGTAAAGCAGTTCGGTCAGCACGTTTTCGATGGCAGCTCGAAAAAGTGGTCGAGATCGAGAAATTTTGTTTACGACTTTAACTATGGCCGTTGTTAAATCGTAACGCTGCAAACCCGCATGAATGCTAGGCCCCTGTTCACGACCTTAATTGCACGGAATAACTGGATTGTTCTGGGCAATTAAAGTCTAAACAGCCCCCATGGACTTTTGCTGATGGCTACCGCCACGATGTAGCCCACGCTGGTCAGCGCACCCAGAAAGGCTATTGCACGCACTGGCCGGGAATGGTGGGGCTGTAACGCCACCATGCCCAGTGTTATATAGACCAGTAAACCGGCGATTTTGGCCAGCAGCCAGGGCGTCAGGAACGGGTTGAGCCGCAATGTCCACGCCAGGCTCAGCGCCGACAGCAGTAGAACCGAATCCACGGCATGCGGCAGGCTCTGGGCGATCCGGCCGCGCACCCAGGCAGCGCCGGATAGCGCGCCCAGGCCGCGGGCGAAAAAGCCCGCAACCGACAAGGCCACGGCGGTCTGGTGGATGGTCTTGAGTGCTAGGTAGTCCATGGTCGCTTCAACCGGGCCGGCCATCCAGGCGGGGCCGGGTCAGCACCGGCCAGTAACCCACGGCATACACGGCAAAGCCGAGCGACCACAGCAGGCCGGAACACAGCACGGCGGGCACGGCGGCTGCCGGCACCGCCAGCGGTACGAACACTCGCACTAGCGCCGCGGCCAGCACACAGCCGTAGCTGATCACCTCCATGCGGCCCGCGCGCAGCGGCCGACCGGTGTGGCCCAGCGCCGTGCGTGTCACCATGCCGATGACCAGACCGCCGATGGCGCCCACCGTCAGTGCATGCGTGGCGGCCGATGCGGCCACCCAGCCGAATATGGACAAGGCACGCAAGCCCAGGTGCAGCACGATCCACAGATAGGCCGCATGCAGCACCCAGACCAACGGCGTGCGCCAGGTGGTCCATGGCTGCCACAACCACCAGCGCACCAGATGGGCGACGGCGGCCGCGCCTAGCAAGCCGGCCAGTGCGGCGCCATGCCAGAGAAGCAGGTCGGCCACCAGGATGAGCAACACCAAGCCCAGGGCCAGCTTTTCCACGGCCGGGTGGCGCACCGCCTTGGCCCCCGGAATGCCGTTGTTGGTGAACATGGGAATGACGCGCCCGCCCATTACCACCATGATGAACAGCACCACATCCAGCCCGATCTGGATACCCAGCCAGCCCGGTAGCGCGAGCACCCCGAGCAGCACCAGGTGCACCATCAGCGCCGCTGCCGACAGCAGCACCAGCAGGCCGATGAAGAAATAATTGCGCCGGTTGCGCGCGGCGAGGAAAGGAATCGTCAGCGCAATGGCCGCGGCCAGCGGAAACGTGGTATTGGCGACGGCGGCCGCCCAGCCGAACGGGGTGAGCACCAGCACGCGCGCAGCCACCCACAGTCCGGCCAGTGCCGCCAGCGGCAGACCCGTTGGTGTGGGATGGTTCGACCAGTTGCGCCCGGCGGTGAAGAGAAAGCCCACCACCACGGCCAGTGTGAAGCCGAACAGCATCTCGTGCGCATGCCACAGAGGACCCTGCAGATAAGGCCGGCCTAGCCAGCCCGCGTATTGCAGGGCCCACAAGGCGATGGACAGTGCAGCGAACACACTGGCCAGCAGATAGAACGGCCGAAAACCCATGCGCCACAACGCCAGACCGGGGCCGATGGCGGCCGGCTTGGGCTCTCGGATTCGGATGGTGTCCACCATGGCGGAGCCGTCAGCAGCCCAGGGACACCGCCTGGCCTTGGCGGTCAAAGGGAACCATGGCTGCCAGCTGGCCCGCCTTGATGGACGCCACCATGCGCTCAAGAGCCTGCTCCGCGACTGCGCTGCCGGGCGGTATCCCCGGTGTGCCAGACAGGCTGCTTGCAAACACCATGCTCCACGCCGACGCCATCTGCACCGATTCTTTCACCAGATCGGCGAAGCTGTGCAGTTCGTCGGGTGTCTTGTCCACGCACATCACTGGCACCAGCGCGCCGCCCTGGCCCGCCAGGAAGCGTTCGCGCTGCGCTGGCGTGCTGTTTTCAGGCAGGTCGGCATTCGCAAACACCAGCAGCAGGCGTTGTGGCAGCGGCTGTGCCCGCGCGGCCTGCAGCAAGTCATCAAAACAGGAAATATCCATGGGTTGCTCTCTTTCAGATAAGGGCTAGGAGGTCACTGGTCCAGCGGGTGGTATCAGTGCGGGCGGTAGGCATCGTCTATCTCATTGAAAACCGGTTCGGTTAAATGCTCTCTGTACGGCCCATCCCCGCTGTGTGAGGCCGTGGATGCCGGGACGAACTGGCCGGTCTGGACATCAAATACGTGAACTTCACCGTCTTCAATGACGTAGTGCCAGCCGTGCAGCGCCAGGGCCCGCGCTTCGACCCGTTCGCGCACCATAGGGTAGTCCATGAGACGCTCCAGTTGCAGCACTACGGAACGTTGCTCGGTGCGGCGCAGGGCTTCGGGGCCGGGCTGTACCGGCAGCAGGGCCTCGGCGGCTAGGCTCAACCAGGCCTTGAGGTTGACGGCTTCATCCGGCACGCCCTCATAGGCCGCGCGGATGGCGCCGCAATGGCTGTGGCCGCAGACCACGATACGCGAGACTTTGAGGTTGAGTACCGCAAACTCTATAGCGGCAGAGGTGCCGTGGTAGCCGACCCAGCGGCGTGCGGTGTCCCGCGACCCGTTCATGGGGTCATCGACATAGCCGTCGTAGGGCGGTACAAAGGCGCCGACATTGCGCACGATGAATAGCTCGCCCGGTCCCGCACCCGTCAGCAGGTAGGGCAGCAGCCGTGAGTCGGAGCAACCGATGAACAGGATGGTCGGGTGCTGGCCGTCGCGCACCAGGCTCTGGAACTGCGCTTGCGCACCGGGAAAGGTATGGTCGTGAAAGCGCCGCAGGCGCATCAGCAGGTCGTCTGGCAGATCATCTTGCAGGTTGGCTGGCATGGCGCTGGCGGAAGGCGAGACTATGGCCGCGTTATTGCACCAGCGGTGAGCCGCTGGCCTCCAGCGCCACGCCCACGAGGCTCGCTTGCCCGGCCAGGATGGTGAGGTATTGGCGCAGGGCCGTCGCCCAGGTCTGCTGCTTCAAGGCCAGGCGTACGGCTTCGCGCACGGTCTCAAAGGCCCGCGGCGTGCCGCTCTTGCGAGCCAGCACCTCCACCACATGAAAGCCGAAGCGGCTGTGCACCAGGCGGGGCAGAACGCCCATGTCATTCAGGCCGAACAGTTCACGGCCAAACTCTGACGCGCAGTCTTGCGGGCCTAGCCAGCCCAACTCGCCGCCTTCGGCGGAGCTGGGGCAGTTGGACCATTGCGAGGCCGCGGCCGCAAAGGCCGCTGCCGCCTTCGCATCATCGCGGTCATGGCAGCGGACTTGTAGCATCACGCCCTCGGCGCGGTTGCGCAGTGCCACCACGTCCACGCCCGGCGTCACCGCAAATAGGATGTGGCGGGCGTGGACTTGCTCGTCGGTGCGGTAGCGGGCCGCATGCGCGGCGTAGTAACGGGCGCAGGCCTCGTCAGAGGGTTCAGGCACCTTCAGCTCGCGCTCAAGCAGCGCCTCGATCGCTTCTGTGGCAGCTTCGCTTTGCACGCCACCAGTCAGCGACGGGTCGTCTGCGGCCAGCAGTCCGGCTGATTGCGCGGCCTGGCGCAGCAGCTCGCTGCAGGCCATCTGGCGCAGGCTTTCTTCGTTGGGGTATTCGTCCGCCAGGTGGAGCGGCACGCCGTTGACGCTGGCTATGCTGGCTATTGGGCCCGGCCCGCCGGTGCGGGGCTCCAGCGGCACGGGCGGGGGGGCCGTCAGCGAGTTGACCAGCGCGGCGTCATAGCCGCCGGCTTGGGGCTTCACACTGAGAGCTGTTGCTGCTCCGCCGCTCTTGCAGCCGCAGGAGCCTGATCCACATCCGTTGTCCATGGTGATTCCTTGTGTTGTATGTTGCGCTGCGTGCCGCGTTCAGGGCCGGTCGCGTTGGGGCGGCAGGTTGTGGTCTTGCGGCAGGTTAAGGCGTCTGGCGCGCGACACCTGATAGGGCCGCAATACATAGAAGATCGAGGCAAAGCCGCTCCACACGTGAACCAGCCGGCTGAATGGAAACAGCAGGAAGATGGTCATGCCAAAGACGATGTGAAACAGATAGGGCCAGGGCAGTGCGGCCAGGGCCGTCGCATCCACCGGTCGCAGAGTGACGATGCGTTGGGCCCAGTCGGCCAGGATCAGCATCACACTGCCGTCGGAATGCTGCAGCGAGAAGGGCAGGGTGATCAGGCCCACGGTCAGTTGCACCCACAGGATCACCAGCACGGCGATGTCGGTGGGGTGGCTGGTGTAGCGGATGCGCGGGTCAAAGATGCGCCGGTACAAAAGCAGCGTGAGTCCGATGAAGCACAGTGTGCCCGCAATGCCGCCGGCCACCACCGCCATCAACTGCTTGCTGGCGGCGCTCATGAAGACGCCATACACGGCGTGTGGCGTGAATAGGCCCACCATATGGCCGAAGAACAAAAACAGTACACCGCCATGGAACAGGTTGCTGCCCCAACGCAGCGTGCCGGTGCGCAGCATCTGCGAGGAGTCGCTCTTCCAGCCGTACTGGCCGTGGTCAAAGCGGATAAGACTGCCGACCAGGAATACTGTGAAGCAGACATAGGGGTAAACCTGGAACAGGAAACCATAGAGGCCGCTCATATCGATGCTCCTTGTGCCGGGCTGTTCCGGCGGACGATGTGGATCGGTTGCGGGTCGCCCGGCTTGGCCTGGCCCTGTGTCGAGCAGCCGTCAAACGCGGCAGGCTCGGCCCAGGCCACGTCCAGCGGCTCGTCGGGTGTGATGGTGATGGAGCGGGCTGCCTCACCCGCTATCTCCAGTAGCGCGCCCAGCACGCTGGCATGCCGGCTTTCGCGCTTTTCCAGCGCGTTGAAGATGGCGTTAAGGATGTGCGCCACTTCCGATAGCAGCGCGCGGACTTGCGCTGGCGGCTGGGTGGAGGCGTATTCCAGCAGCACCGGCAGGTAGTCGGGCAGTTCGCCCTCGGCTAGGAACAGGCCGGCGGCCTCGTAGGTTTTGGCCAGGTCGATCATGGCCGGGCCGCGCTCGCGCGAGTCGCCATGCACATGCTCGAACAAATGCAGCGAGGTGGCGCGGCCGCAGTCGAACAACTGCACGTAGTCGGCCTCGGCGTCGATGGCGCTTTGGGTCAACTGGCTGTCGATCAGTGCGTCCAGTTCGGCCAGCCGCTCGCGGCCAACGGTGTGCGCGCCATGCAGTGCGGCGCGCATTTCCTGCAGGTGGGAGCGGATGCCTGCGTCGGGGTACTGCAGCAGGCGCGCGAGTACGCGCAGGGTAATGGACAGATCGTTGGCGGTTTGCTTGTGGGTGGTCATGTCAGATCTCCGCCTTGATAGGGATGGTTCTTTTCTTGTCGCTGCCAAAGAGGCTGACTTCGCTCGTCCCTTCCGAACACCCGTTGCCAAACGAGAAGCCGCAGCCCCCGCGCACATTGAAGGTGTTCTCGGCATATTCACGGTGCGTGGTCGGGATGACGAAGCGGTCCTCGTAGTTGGCAATCGCCATCACGTGGTACATCTCCTCCACCATGGCGCGGGTGATGCCCACTTGCTCCAGCACGGCGTCGTCGACCACGCCGTCCACATGCTTGGCACGCTGGAAGGCACGCATGGCCAGCATGCGTTCCAGCGAGCGGATCACTGGAACGGTGTCGCCGGCGGTCAGCAGGTTGGCCAGGTACTTGACCGGGATGCGCAGCTGGTTAACGTCCGGAATCTGCCCGTTCTGCCCCAGGTGCCCGGCATTGGCTGCTGCACTGATGGGCGAGAGCGGCGGCACATACCAGACCATGGGGAGAGTGCGGTACTCAGGGTGCAGCGGCAGGGCCACCTTCCATTCGACGGCCATCTTGTAGACCGGGCTGTTGCGCGCAGCTTCCATCCACTTGTTGGGGATGCCGTCAACGCGTGCCTGGGCGATCACCTTGGGGTCGTTCGGGTCCAGGAAGATGTCCAACTGCGCCTGGTACAGGTCGCGGTCATGCTCCACGCTGGCGGCTTCCTGGATGCGGTCGGCGTCATACAGCAGCACGCCCAGGTAGCGGATACGGCCCACGCAGGTCTCGCTGCACACGGTGGGCTGGCCGGCTTCGATGCGCGGGTAGCAGAAGATGCATTTCTCGGCCTTGCCGCTTTTCCAGTTGTAATAGATCTTCTTGTACGGGCAGCCGCTGACACACATGCGCCAGCCGCGGCATTTGTCCTGGTCGATCAGCACAATGCCGTCTTCCTCGCGCTTGTAGATCGAGCCCGAGGGGCACGATGCCACGCAGGCCGGGTTCAGGCAGTGCTCGCATAGGCGCGGCAGGTACATCATGAAGGTGTTCTCGAACTCGCCGTACATCTCTTTCTGGATGTCGTCGAAGTTCTTGTCGGCGCTGCGGCCCTTGAATTCGCCGCCCAGAATTTCTTCCCAATTCGGGCCCCAGACGATCTTGTCCATCTGCTTTCCGGTGATCAGGCTGCGCGGGCGCGCCGTGGGGCTGGCCTTCATCTCGGGGGCGGACTGTAGGTGGCCGTAGTCGAAGGTGAAGGGCTCGTAGTAGTCGTCAATCTCCGGCAGGTTGGGGTTGGCGAAGATCTTCATCAAGAGCTTCCACTTGCCGCCTTGGCGCGGCTCGATCTTGCCGTTGGCCTTGCGCACCCAGCCGCCGTTCCATTTGTCCTGGTTCTCCCATTCCTTGGGGTAACCGATGCCGGGCTTGGTCTCTACATTGTTGAACCAAGCGTATTCCATGCCGGGCCGACTGGTCCAGACGTTCTTGCAGGTAACCGAGCAGGTGTGGCAGCCGATGCACTTGTCCAGATTGAGGACCATGCCGATTTGTGCGCGGATTTTCATGTGTTGTTCTCCTTGAGGGGGACGGGCGGACTGACCGGCGCGTGGCCCACGACGGTGACCAGGGCCGACATGTCGGTTACGGCATGGACGGAGTGCGGTGCGCCGGCAGCCATGTGGGTGAGGTCTCCGGCCTGCATGCGCAACTCGCAGCCCGGTGCGCGGAAAATGACCTCGCCTTCCACGCACTGGAAGACCATGGCACCGGGCACCGCGTGCTCGGCAAGATCCGCGCCGGCGCGCAGCACCAGGCGGAAGATCTGCAGGTTGTCGGTGCGCACCACCGTGAAGGTGTGTGTGTCGGGCAGCGCTTCGCCCAGGGGGCCGGCATGCGCGAGTTCACCGGGGGCCAGGTGTTTCAGTGCCATGGCGCGGCTCCCTGAATACGGCTCATGCGTTCTCTCCCTCGGCCTGCGTCGCGCGGACCTGTTCCTGCCCAACCGGTGTGTCCAGCCAGTCAATCTTGTCCATCTTGCGTACCACCACGAACTCGTCGCGATTGGTGCCAATGGTTCCGTAGTAGTTGAAACCGTAGCTGAACTGTGCGTAGCCGCCGATCATGTGGGTGGGCTTGAGCACGATGCGGGTCACCGAGTTGTGAATGCCGCCGCGCACACCGGTGATTTCCGAGCCGGGCGTATTCACGATCTTTTCCTGGGCGTGGTACATCATCACCATGCCGGGTTTGACGCGCTGGCTCACCACCGCCCGCGCCGCGATGGCGCCGTTGATGTTGAACAGCTCGATCCAGTCGTTGTCCACGATGCCGGCCAACTTGGCATCGTCCTCGCTCATCCAGACGCAGGGGCCGCCGCGGCTGAGTGTGAGCATCAGCAGGTTGTCGGTGTAGGTGCTGTGGATGCCCCACTTTTGGTGTGGCGTGATGAAGTTGAGTGCGATTTCCTTGTTGCCGTTGGGCTTGATGCCATGGATGCCGGCGGTGGTCTTCAAATCCACCGGCGGGCGGTAGCTGCAAAAGCCCTCGCCAAAGGCCTGCATCCAGGGGTGGTCCATGTAGAACTGCTGGCGCCCGGTCAGGGTGCGCCATGGGATCATCTCGTGCACATTGGTGTAGCCGGCGTTGTAGGAGACGGTTTCGCTCTCGATGCCGCTCCAGGTCGGCGAGCTGATGATCTTGCGCGGCTGTGCCTGGATGTCGCGAAAGCGAATCTTCTCGTCTTCGCGGTGGATGGCCAGGTGGGTGTGGTCCAGACCCGTCTGCTTGCCCAATGCTTCCCAGGCCTTGACGGCCACGTGGCCGTTGGTCTCGGGCGCCAGCATCAGCACCACTTCGGCTGCGTCAATGTCGGTCTCGATCTTCGGCATGCCGCGCGTTACGCCCTCGGCGGTGACCAGGCCGCTCAACTCACCCAGTTGCCGCACTTCGGTCTGTGTGTTCCAGCCAATGCCCTTGCCGCCATTGCCCAGCTTGCCCATGAGTGGACCGAGAGCCGTGAAGCGTTTGTAGACGTTGGGGTAGTCGCGCTCGACCACCTGCATGTTAGGGGCGGTTTTGCCGGGGATCAGCTCGCAGTCGCCCTGTTTCCAGTCGCTCACACCGAAGGGTTGCGCCAGTTCGGCCGGGCTGTCGTGCATCAGCGGCGTCAGCACTAGCTCGCGCTCCACGCCCAGGTGGCCGACGCAGACTTCGCTGAACTTCTTGGCAAAACCCTTGTAGATGTCCCAGTCGCTGCGCGACTGCCAGGCCGGATCCACAGCGGTGGACAGCGGATGGATAAAGGGATGCATGTCGCTGGTGTTGAGGTCGTTCTTCTCGTACCAGGTGGCTGTCGGCAGCACGATGTCGCTGTACAGGCAGGTGGTGCTCATGCGGAAGTCCAGCGTGACCAGCAGGTCCAGCTTGCCTTCAGGGGCCTTGTCGTGCCAGACGACCTCGGTGGGCTTAGCTTCTTCCTTGCCCAGGTCCTTGCCCTGCACGCCGTTGCTGGTGCCCAGCAGGTGCTTAAGGAAGTATTCGTGTCCCTTGCCCGACGAGCCCAAGATGTTGGAGCGCCATACGAACATGTTGCGCGGCCAGTTGTCCGGGTGGTCGGGGTCGGTGCAGCTCATCTTGAGCGAGCCGTCCTTCAGGCCCTTGACGGCGTAGTCCTTGGCGTCCACGCCGGCTGCGGCAGCATCGCGCACCACCTGCAGCGGGTTAGTCTGCAGCTGCGGCGCGCTGGGTAACCAGCCCATACGCTCGGCGCGTACGTTGTAGTCGATCATGCTGCCGGCGAATGCCTGCTTGTCGGCCAGAGGCGACAGCACTTCTTCCATGCCCAGCTTCTCATAGCGCCACTGATCGGTATGGGCATAGAAGAAGCTGGTGCTGTTCATCTGGCGGGGCGGGCGTATCCAGTCCAGCGCAAAGGCCAACGCGGTCCATCCCGTCTGCGGACGCAGCTTTTCCTGGCCTACATAGTGCGCCCAGCCGCCGCCGCTTTGGCCTATGCAGCCGCACATCATCAGCATGTTGATGACACCGCGGTAGTTCATGTCGCTGTGGTACCAGTGGTTCATGGCCGCGCCGATGATGACCATGGATTTGCCTTGGGTCTTGTGCGCGTTCTCGGCAAATTGCCGGGCCACGGTGATCAGCTGCGCGCGCGGCGTGCCGGTGATCTTTTCCTGCCAGGCCGGGGTGTAGGGCGTGTCGTCGTCAAAGCTGGTGGCGGCCAGTTCGCCGGCCAGGCCACGGGGCACGCCGTAGTTGG
This sequence comes from Rhodoferax sp. GW821-FHT02C08, assembly GCF_059421805.1. Lineage (NCBI taxonomy): Bacteria > Pseudomonadati > Pseudomonadota > Betaproteobacteria > Burkholderiales > Comamonadaceae > Rhodoferax > Rhodoferax sp. GW821-FHT02C08. The sequence goes on along the minus strand of NZ_JBWKVR010000011.1, from coordinate 94,977 downwards.
CCACCTGCAAGTCGAACACCGTGGCCACCAGGGCAGAGCGTTCTTCTCCGGCCTTGCCCAGCGAGATGCGCTGCACCGGCACGGTGCGCACCAGCACGTCGCCGGATGCGCTGTCGTTGCCGCCCTTGGCTACATTGTTGGGAAAGCTCTCATGCTGAATACCGCCGAAGTAGGGGAAGCCGACGCGGGCTGTCTCGGTGCTAGGTGCATCACCTTCCATCACCGAGAGTTTCAGCTTGACCTCATTGCCGTGGCGCGCTTCCTTGTTCTGCAGGTTCCACTGCCCTTCATCGGCCCGGCCGTCGGCACCCCAACGGAAGCCGATGGCGCCATTGGGCAGCACCACTTTGCCGCTCACGTCAAAGGCCACCGTCTTCCACTCGGGGTTGTTGGCCTGGCCCATCTTGCCGTTGAAGTCCGAGGCGCGCACGTAGCGGTCGGGCACGGTAATGACCTCGCCGCTCGGGAGCGTGTGTTCCTTGAGCATTACCAGCATCGGCATGTCGGTGTAGCGGCGGACGTAGTCGTCAAAGTAGGCGCTGCGCTCGGTACGAGCCCCCACGCCGCCTGCGGACGGCTGCCCCCTAAGGGGGCTCGAAGAATTTGGGGCGGCCCGGCATTCTTCGTTGTCGGGGAAGTAGAACTCCTTCAGGATCACGTGACCCATGGCCATGGCCACGGCCGCGTCGGTGCCCTGCTTGGGGTTCATCCAGATGTCGGCCAGTTTGGCCACTTCGGAATAGTCGGGCGTGATGGCCACGGTCTTGGTGCCCTTGTAGCGCACCTCGGTAAAAAAGTGCGCGTCGGGCGTGCGCGTTTGCGGCACGTTGGAGCCCCAGGCGATGATGAAGCTGGAGTTGAACCAGTCAGCAGATTCAGGCACGTCGGTCTGCTCGCCCCAGACCTGCGGACTGCTCGGGGGCAGGTCGCAGTACCAGTCGTAAAAACTCATGCACACGCCGCCGATCAGGCTCAAGTACCGGCTGCCGGCGGCATAACTGACCATGCTCATGGCTGGGATGGGCGAGAAACCGATGATGCGGTCAGGCCCATGCTTTTTGATGGTGTAGACGTTGGCCGCCGCGATGATTTCGTTGACCTCGTCCCACGTGGAGCGGGCAAAGCCGCCCAGGCCGCGGATCTTCTGGTAGTCGGTGCGTTTGGCGTCGTCCTCCACGATGGAGGCCCAGGCCGCCACGGGGTCGTTGCCCAGCCGTGCTTCACGCCAGCTCTTGAGCAGCCGGCCGCGCACCATGGGGTACTTCACGCGGTTGGCGCTGTACAGGTACCAGCTGTAGCTCGCACCACGTGCGCAGCCGCGTGGCTCGTGGTTGGGCATGTCCCAGCGGGTACGGGGGTAGTCGGTCTGCTGGGTTTCCCAGGTGACGATGCCGCCCTTGACGTAGATCTTCCACGAGCAGGAGCCGGTGCAGTTCACGCCGTGGGTGGAGCGCACGATCTTGTCGTGGGCCCAGCGGTTGCGGTAGGCGTCTTCCCAGGTGCGGTCCTCGCCGGTGGTGACGCCGTGGTCGCCCGAGAACGTTTCCCGGGGCTGGGAAAAATAGCTGAGTCGGTCCAGAAAGTGGCTCATGGGATACCTCGGTGTAGCTGCTGTGTTATTGAGTAAAAATGGCCTCTAGCGCAGATATCACCTGCGCAGTAAGCTATTAAATATGTAGCAATAGATGTGTCATGGATTCTTGATTTCCGCGCCCGCGCGCAGGTAGAACCACCAGTTCACGAACAGGCACAGTGCGTAGAACACGGAAAATCCGTAGAAGGCAAACTGCGGTGTGCCGGCCTTGATTTGCTGTCCGATCAACACCGGAGCGATGAAGGCGCCGTAGGCCGCTACAGCCGAGGTCCAGCCCAGCACGGGGCCGGCTTGCTGGCGGTCAAAGATGAAGCCCACGCTACGGAACGTGGAGCCGTTGCCCACGCCGGTGGCGGCAAACAGCACCACGAACAGCAGCATGAAGGCGAAGAAGTACTGGTCGGGCGTGGCCGACTGGTAGGCCAACATCATCACGTAGCCCACAGCCGCTGACGCTGCAACCATCACCACCGAGACCCATTGCGTGACGATGGAGCCGCCGAGCTTGTCCGAGATCCAGCCACCGACGGGCCGGGTAGCGGCACCAATGAAGGGGCCAATCCAGGCATAGGTCAGCGCCGAGGGCGCGTTCGGGTTCTTCAGCGCATGGGTCATCACGCCGGACGCGTCCGCAATGTGCTGAAAGCCAAAAATCACGGTAATGGCCAGTGGCAGAGCCATGGAGAAACCGATGAAGGAGCCGAAGGTGACCACATACAGCGCGGTCATGGCCCAGGTGTGTTTGTTGCGGAAGATTTCAAACTGCTTGGCGACGTTTTCCTTCATCGTGCCGAAGGCGGCCAGCTTCATCACCAGCAGCGCAGCGACGATATCCAGTGGAATCGCCACCCACATATTGAGCACGCCCAGGCCGGTAGGGGCCGGCAGGTACAAGTACAGCATGAAGATCGATGGCACAAAGGCCAGCGTGTACAGGTAGGTGATCTTGGCAAAGGCCACCAGCGGACCACCGGAGGCCGGGGTCACCGTCTTCAGGTTGTTCATACCCCACCAGCACAGCGCGCCCAGCGGAACCAGCGACAGTACCCAGGCGAAACCGGCGTTCTGGATCCAGGTGGGCGTGCCCGCGGTGATCTTGCCGAAGATCCAGCCGCTGTCTTTGACCAAGGGCACCGATGCGCCACCGAAACTGCCAAACAGGCTGACCGTCATCACCAGCGGGATGACGATTTGCATGGTGGTCACGCCGAAGTTTCCCAGGCCGGCGTTCAGGCCCAATGCCGTGCCTTGCAGGCGCTTGGGAAAGAAGGTGGAAATGTTGGACATGCTGGAGGCAAAGTTGCCACCGCCAACGCCCGACCACAGGGCCATCAGCTGGAATACCCACAAAGGCCACTCGGGGTGCTGCAGCGCAATGCCAGTACCAATGGCTGGGGCCAGCAACATGGACGTGGTCAGGATGATGGTGTTGCGTCCGCCCGCCAGCCGGATCAAGAAGGACGCGGGGATGCGCATGGTTGCACCCGAGATGCCGGCAATGGCCGTCAATGTGAAGAGTTGCGCCTGCGTGAAGGGAAAGCCCAGGTTCAACATCTGCACCGTGATGATGCCCCACATACCCCACACAGCAAAGCCGCACAACAGGGCAGGGATGGAAATCCACAGGTTGCGGTAGGCGATCTTCTTGCCCGTGCTGTCCCAGAATTTCTCGTCTTCCGGGCGCCAATCGCCAATGTCGGCGGCGGAGGAAATTTTCGTGTCCATTGTTTTCTTTCAGAGAAGCGGTAATCAGGTCTGCAGGCCGAGAGTGGCCGCTTTGGGACCCATGACGTCACTGCGACGCACTTCGGTCCAGTACATCCAGATGAGGGAGACCCAGACCACGCCATACATCAGCATGAAGGCGCTGGAGCGGATGCCGGTCAGGTCCATCAGCGCGCCAAACAGGATCGGCAGCACAAAGCCGCCCAGGCCGCCGGCCAGCCCGACGATGCCGCTGATCGCGCCGATGTTGCTGGTGTAGTCGTCACTGATGTACTTGAAGACGCTGGCCTTGCCGAAGGCGAAGGCGATACCCAGTACAAACATCAGCCCGGTGAAGGCGTAGACATTCAGGCCCAGATGGAAGGTCTTGGGGCCGCCGATGGTGGCAATGGTGAAATCGGTTTGCGGATAGCTCAGCACAAACAGGCAGATCCAGCTGACCCACAGCACCCACCAGGTTACGCTGTGCGCCCCCCATTTGTCGGACATCCAGCCGCCCACGGCGCGCAGCACGCCGCCGGGCAGGGAGAAGCAGGCGGCCAGCAAAGCGGCGCTGCGGATTTCCAGCCCGAACTCGCCCACGTAGTACTGCACCATCCACAGCGACAAGGCCACATAGCCGCCAAACACAATGCTGTAGTACTGGCAGTACTTCAGCACCCGCGGGTCTTTCAGCGCCTTGAGCTGCTCCTTGAATGTGACGTTGCTGGGCACCAGATGCGCAGGATCGCTGTAGCTGAAGAGCCAGAACAGCAGCACTGTACCCAGCATGATGGCGGCATAGACCTGCGGCACCATGGCCCAGCCGAACGCCACCACCAGCGCCGGGGCGACAAACTTGTTGACCGCCGCGCCGGAATTGCCGGCGCCATAGACGCCCATGGCAAAGCCCTGTTGCTGCTTGGGGAACCAGCGTGCCACATAAGGCGTGCCGACTGAAAACGAGCCCCCCGCCAGGCCCACGAACAGGCCAATGCAGAGAAAGTGCCAGTACGCGGTGGCATACGACATCAGGTAGATGGCAGGGACCGTGATGGCCATCAGGATGGCCATCACGTTGCGGCCCCCAAATTTGTCGGTCCAAATACCCAGGGGCACGCGGATCAGAGAACCGGTCAGCACCGGCGTTGCCATCAGCAGACCAAACTGCGTGGCATTCAGACCTAGCGCTTTCTTGATCGGAATGCCGATGACGCCGAACATCATCCACACCATAAAACACACGGTGAACGCCAGCGTGCTGACCATCAGCACCGAGAGCGCCTGCCCCTTTTTCGTCATGTCAAATCTCCTTCTGGACCTTGACTTGACTGTAGATTTGGCCGTCCGGGAACGGCATCCCTCTGAAGGATGGGCGCCCCTCCGCCTGAGGAACTAGGCGGGCAGCGGTGGGCGTAGTTCTGTAGAACTAAGCGGCCAGATAATTGATTTTGGTTTGCGCTGGATCAACCCGCGGGTTGCGCTAAAGGGGTTAAATCAGCCCTTTTTCCGTGGCGATGACGGCGGCATGGACCCGCGTACTGACATCCAGTTTGCGCAGTACATGCTGCACATGGATCTTGACGGTGGTTTCGGCAATGCCCAGGTCGCGGCCTATTTCCTTGTTGCTGGCGCCTTGTGCAATGGCGCGCAGAATGTCGCGCTCGCGGGGCGACAGCGTGTCCAGCAGCGAAGCTTGCGCCACCGGCGGTACAGAGGTTCCACGGTAGGCCGCCACCAGCTTGCTGGTCATCTCCGGGGCGATCACGCTTTCACCTTGCATGGCCTGGCAAATGCCGTTGATCAGCGCATCGCCCTCCGTGGTTTTCAGTAGATAGCCAGCCGCACCGCCACGCAGGGCGTGGGCCAGGTCGTTCGCATCTTCGCTGACGGTCAGCATCAGGATGCGGGCGTGCTGTGCGGCTTGCTGCAGGGCGGGCAGCGCGTCCACGCCACTTACGCCGGGCAGGTGGTTGTCGAGCAGGATCACATCAGGCTGCAACTCCTGGGCGCGCCGCTGCGCCTCGCTGGCATCGCCCGCGTCGCCGACCACCAGCACACGGGCATCCCGTGACAACAGCGCGGCCAGACCACGGCGAAACAATGTATGGTCGTCCACGATCAGAACGCGGATAGGCGAAGCCGAGATATCGCTCATGGGATGGAGATAGTTTGCGCAGCCAGCGCTATACCGGGGGCGGCTGGTGTGTGGGTGGGGGCCGGTAGCTTGGGCGTTGGCAACGTCAGAATTACAGAGGTTCCGTGCAGCGGAGTTGAAATAGTTTCCAGCACAGCATCCATACGCTGTGCTCGCTCCACCATGATGCGCATCCCCACATGCATTTCCTTCAACGGATGTTCATCCGATACAAAACCGATACCGTTGTCACGAACTTCAAATCGCCAGGTAGGTTGTTGCTGCACCTGCAGCCACACCTGGGAAGCGCGTGCGTGTTTGCGTACGTTGGAGAGTGCTTCCTGCACGATGTGCAACACCTGTATTTGTACATCGGGCGTCAACGGCAGGCCGTGGCCGGCGGCCATCGCCAGTTCGGTCTTGAGGCCGGTCTGGTGTTCGAACTTGCGCAAGGTGGTCGCCAATGCAGGTTCGATATCTTCGGCATTGGCCCGGGTGCGGAAGTGCATCAACAGTTCACGCACATCGCCGTAGCACTCACGTACGCCGGTATCGATTTCTTCCAACACCAGTTGCACGTCCTCCGCCCTATTCGATTGCAAGGCATCGCGCATGAGCTGCAACTGGATCTTGAGAAAAGCCAGCGACTGCGCGATCGAATCGTGCAACTCCCTGGCAATCAGGTGGCGTTCTTCTGAAATGGCGGCTTCTTTTCCACTCGCATTGAGCCGTAGATTTTCCATGGCACTGGCCAAATGGCTGTTCAGTGCCTCCAGTAGAGACAGCTCGGCTTCGGATGGCGATACTTTGGCGTGGAACAGCAGATCCACTTCACCCATTAACCGGCCATGCAGGCGAATGGGCACATTGATCACGGTACTGAACCCTGCCTCAGCGCAATGTTTCAGCGCCGCCGGTTGCTGGGCATTGATCGGTATGACGCGCAACCTGCCATTGAAGATAGGCGTGCCGCAGTGACAATCACTGGCTTGCAGGCATTGTTCATCCTTCATCATGGAGGCGGGCAAACCGCTGGCGGCTAGCATCAGAAAGCGCTGGTTTTCCTGGTCGGACCAGCGTACCGCCACACCATCCGCATGGGCGATGCGCCGGATGCTTTGCGCAAAGTCTTGTGCCAGCTCGTCCAGAGATGTTGCCCGCGCCACCAATGCCGTAACTTCATACAGAGATTCCAGCCGCTCTCGTTTTTCCTCCAATTCAGCGGTTTTCTCCTGCACTTTACGTTCCAGGTTCCGGTACATCGATTGCAGATGTTCGGCCATACCGTTGAAGCCCTGTGCCAAAGTGCCAAACTCGTCGGACGTTACCGCTTCGACCCGTGCGCTGAGATCGCCAGCTTGGATTTTTTGTATCGCTTGTTTCAGATGATGAACGGGTTCAAGTACCAGCAGATAGCCGACAAAAAGCAATACTGCCGAGCCCACAACCGCGAGGCCCAAAATTCCAATCTGCAGCAGATGCAAGATGGCCGTCCAGCGCGTCAAATGCCTTTCAATTCCGGCCACAAAAACGTCGATATCGGCGGTAAATTGGACCGTGTCCGTACGCAAGGCTGGCATGGAGGCGGCTGGCTGGGACAGCCATTGGCTTTGAAAGTGCTTCCAATCCAGTTCTATCGTGGAAAAATGGGCAAGTATCTCCTTGTCCCAGGGCACAAAGAGCGGCCTCTCTGGCGCTCCAGTGCGCAATAGCGCCAGGCTTGTGTCAAATTCTTGAACCAGTTGTGCGAGTTCTTTCGATTCGCGTCTATCCACCACCAGGGCCAGGCGATATGCCTGCATGCGCATGCGGCCCGCTTCATTTACGGCCGCAGCCCCGCCGTCCAGCTGCCACGACACCCACAGCGTCGCAGCCGTTGACAGCAGTGCCATCAGCAGGAACGGTGCGCCCACCAAAGTCAGCTTGGCGCCCAGGCTCCAACGGCTACTTTGCGTGTTCATCGTGAATATCAGAATCAACGAGCATGGGTCTATTGTTAGGGAGTAATGCATTGCAGCATATACCCCCTAGGGAAGGTCCGCAAAACGCAATTCGTTGTGAGCTAATGTTGAACCTGTTTTACGGACGATGCCTGGCTCTCCACCACCCTCGACTATGTGCTGTCTTGCGACGGACTGCTGGTGTATCAAAGGAAGTGATTTGGAACTATGTCTATGAATCCCTCGGGGCAGCATGCTCAAGATTTTTTAAATGGTGGTTTCTGGATGTGAGTCGGGGTCACGCCTTTCTCGCTGTGACGGTGGGCAATGTATTAACGGGTAAATAGAAGGCAGCGGTTAACCGTGTCAAGCTAGCATGGCACAGATAGACTGCATCGAAGTCGACACGTTGCAAACTTGCGCCACTCAACAGCAGCACGGTAAAGGCCACGCCCTTGACGGAGCCTATTTGCCGCGTTGCTTGGTTAATGGCACTGCCTATGAATGGTTTGCGGAAAGCGTGGCCGGAAGGCGCCGAATGCAGCGAACAGCATGGTGCCATCCAGGGAGGCAAGAAGCGCCGCCATGCGGGCCACCCACAACACCGGCTATGGCGAAGCCGGGGTTGGGTGCAAGCTTGGTAAAGCCTGTTCCAGGCTGGCAAGCAAAAAAATGATGGTCTTGTTGTCCGAGGCGGTGGGTTACCGATTAATTGATGCGCATGCCCTCTTAGACTCAAGTCCCTTGATTGCTTGCAACGGGTAGAGGGGGAATCGATTCAGGTGAGTCCGAATGTCTTGCGCAGACCTTTTTCCACGGGGCCAGCGGGCATGAAGCGGCGCAGCTTGGCCAGAAGAGACGCCTCGCCTTTGGGTGTACGGCGCATCTTCCATGCTCCCAAAGCGGCATCGACAATCGTGGCGGCGACTCCATCGGGACTGGGCGCTTTTTGGACATTGTTCTGGATTGCCTTGGAGACGACGCCTAGTTCTTTGTCGTAGTCCGGGATTTTGGCCACGGTCTGGGGCGCATTGAGATCCAGGTTGGTTTTTGTGAAGGATGGTTCGACAAGTGCCACGCGGATGCCGAATTGGCGCACCTCGTGATCCAGAGTTTCGGACAGTCCTTCGACGGCATGCTTGGATGCCGAATAGAGCGCCATGTAAGGCGCAGGCAAAAAGCCCAGCACCGAGCTGACGTTAACGATGCGCCCGGAGCGCTGCTCTCGCATGTATGGCAGCACGGCCTTGATCGTGCGCAAGAGGCCAAAGAGGTTGGTGTCGAACAGCGTCTGGGCTTCGGCAATCGAGGTTTCTTCCGTCGCGCCCAGCAGGGTCACACCCGCGCTGTTGATCAGTACATCGATGCGCTTGGCTTGAGCGATGATGCTCTGGACTCCGCGCTGAATCGACGCTTCGTCACAGATATCCATTTCAATGAGCGTAACGCCAGGTATTGCCTGGGCTTTGGCCGTGTTGCGCACGGTGCCGAATACCCGGCAACCCTGCTTGGCAAATGTCATGGCAGCGGCACGTCCAATGCCCGACGACACGCCAGTAATAACGACAACTTTAGAGTTCGACATAGTTGTTCCTTGTTGGCTTTATAGATAGGGGTGAATAGAGATGAATCACTGGTGCGATGGGACTGGCCGGATCTTGAACCAGATGGAGTACATGGCAGGCAGGAACACCAGCGTCATGACGGTTCCCGCCAGGGTGCCGCCGATCAGCGTGTAAGCCAGCGTGCCCCAGAACACCGAGTGGGTCAGCGGCATGAAGGCGAAGATGGCCGCCAAGGCTGTCAAGATGACGGGCCGGGCGCGTTGCACCGTGGCCTCGACGACTGCTTGAAACGGCGCCAGCCCCTCCTGCTCGTTGTGGTGGATTTGTCCGATGAGAATCAGCGTGTTGCGCATCAAGATGCCGGATAGTGCAATCAGCCCCACCAGCGCATTGATGCCAAACGGTTGCTGGAACAGCAACAGCGTTGGTACCACGCCAATCAGGCCCAATGGGCTGGTCAAGAAGACCATCACCATCGCGGACATGGACCGTACTTGCAAAATGATGATGAGCAAAGTGATCGCCAGCATGAGGGGAAACAGCGGCAACATGGCTTGGGTTGCTTTGGCGGATTCTTCAATGGAGCCAGCCTCCACTATGTGATAGCCACTCGGCAGCTTGTCCACGATGGGCTGCAGTTGTTTGGTGATGGCGGTCGACACGTCTGGCGGCTGCAAGCCATCGGCAATGTCGCCCCGCACGGTGATTGTCGGCACGCGGTCGCGCCGGCGCACGATAGGTTCCTCCATGCGCACTTCCACCTCACCCACTTGTGACAGCGGAATGCGTTGTCCATTGGCGCCGGCCAGCGTGAAGTCGCCGATCTTGGCCGGGTCGAGTCGGATACCGCCTGCCGAACGGACCACCACCTGCACGGTACGAATGTCCTCGCGCACCGCAGTCACTGGCACACCGGTCAACAAGAATTGCAGCTGTTGCGCTACCGCGCTCGAGCTCAGCCCCATCGCCTGCAAGCGGTCTTGCTGCAAGCGGAAGTGCAGCGTAGGTGTACGTGTGCCCCAGTCAGAGTTGACCGTGCGCATCATCGGGCTGGCCGCCATGACTTGTTGCACTTCGGCAGCTATGCCACGCAGCTTTTCCGGGTCTGGACCCGTCACACGGTAAGCCACCGGGAATGGCGAATACGGGCCGAATACCAGCTGGGTAACGCGAACCCGTGCCTCGGGGGCCAGTCCGTCGGCAATGGCCTGGCGCAGCCGGGTTTTCAGTGCGTCGCGCTCGCCCTGGTTGTCTGTACGGATGACGATCTTGGCAAACGACGGGTCAGGAAGCTCCGGCCCCATCGAGAAGAAGAATCGCGGCGCGCCCTGGCCGATGTAGGAGGTGACGATCTTGGCTTCCTCTTGCTTGGCCAGCCAGGCTTCCACCTTCGCCGAAGCATCGCTGGTTTGCGTGATGGCCGTGCCATAGGGCATTTGTACTTCGACCAGCACTTCTGGCCGGTCGGAGATTGGGAAGAACTGCTTCTTCACCACGCCCATACCCAGCACGGACAGGACAAACAGAGCCACAACCGAACCAGCGACCAGCCATTTGCGGGCGATGACCTGCCCCAGGATCCGGCGGAAGCGGTTGTAACGTGGCGTGTTGTACAGCGCCTCGTGTCCACCTTCGACCTTTTTGACGTCCGGCAGCATCTTCACGCCCAGGTAGGGTGTGAAAACCACAGCCACCACCCAGGACGCGATCAGGGCAATGCCGACGATCCAGAACATATTGCTGGTGTATTCACCCGCAGAGGACGGTGCGAAACCATTGGGCATGAAACCGACAGCCGTCACCAGCGTGCCCGAGAGCATGGGCGCCGCGGTGTGGCTCCATGCATAGGCGGAGGCGGCAACACGGCTGTAACCCTCTTCCATCTTCACCACCATCATTTCGATGGCGATGATGGCGTCGTCCACCAGCAGGCCCAGCCCCAGAATCAACGAACCCAGGGTGATGCGGTCAAAGTTTTTGCCAGTTGCCATCATCACCATGAATACCACCGCCAGCGTCAGCGGTACGGCCGCGGCGACCACGACGCCGACGCGCCAGCCCATGCTCACAAAGCACACCACCATGACCACCAGCAGCGCGGCAAAGAACTTGACCATGAATTCATCGACCGCCGACTTGATGTTGACGGATTGGTCCGTCACTTTGGTCAGGCCCATGCCCAGTGGCATCTCGGCGTTGATGGCGCCTATCTCGCTGTCCAGCGCCTTGCCCAAATCAAGCCCGTTCCAGCCGTCACGCATCACGACGCCCAACAGCAAGGCTGGCTCGCCGCCATTGCGGACCATGAAGGTTGCCGGGTCTTCGTAACCACGCTTGACGGTGGCGACGTCCGACAGCTTCAGTGTGCGGCCTTGTGCAACTACTGGCGTATCGCGGATCTTTTGCAGTGCATCGAAAGCGCCATCCAGGCGAATGAATACCTGCGGGCCCTTGGTTTCGACCGACCCGGCCGGCGTCAGGGCATTCTGGCTATTGAGCGCGGTGAACACATCTTGCGGGCTGACCCCCAGCGTTGCCAGGCGTTCATGCGAGAACTCGACATAAATGCGCTCAGGCTGTTCGCCGATGATGTTGACCTTCTTGACACCCGCTACGTGCAGCAGCCGCTGGCGCAGCGTCTCTGCATCGCGTACCAGCAAGCGCTGCGGCTCGCCCTTGGCCTTGAGTGCGTACAGCCCAAAGGTGACATCCGAATATTCGTCGTTCACCATGGGTCCGATCACACCGGAAGGCAGGTTGCCTGCCTCGTCGCCGAGCTTCTTGCGGGCCTGGTAGAACTCCTTTTCTACCTCCGCAGGGGGGGTGCTGTCCTGCAAGTTCAGAATAGTGAAGGCTAAACCAGGCCGCGTAAAGGTTTCGGTACGGTCGTACCAGCGCAATTCCTGCATGCGCTTTTCAAGCTTCTCGGTGACCTGGTCCTGCATCTCCTGCGCCGAAGCTCCAGGCCAGGCGGTGACGATGGTCATCGTCTTGATCGTGAAAGACGGATCTTCTGCCCGCCCCAGCTTGAAGAATGAAAAAAGCCCCGCAAGCGAGATCAGACAGATCAGAAACAAGGTGATGGAACGCTCGCGTACAGCCAGCGCGGAGAGGTTGAAGCGGCCTTCGCTCATGGCCGCGCTCCCGCAACGGAGGTGCCTTGACCCGCCACGCGCACCTGCTCACCGTCGCGCAACAGGTGCGTGCCGAGCGCGACTATGCTGTCACCCTGCTTGAGCGAGCCCACGACGCGGGCACTATCGTCATCCAGACGCTGGATTTTGACCGGCCGCCAGAACACCTTGGCCGGCTCTCCCTTGATGACCCAAACCCCGGGCCCATTGCCTGCATCGAACAGCGCGCCCATCGGTACCCGCAAACCGTCTTGCACAGCGGCCTGTGCCTCCGGAATCTGGATCGTGACCGTGCTACCCAAGGGGGCGTTGGACAGCTCTCCCTCGAGCACATACCTGGCTTCGAAGGTGCGGGTCTGCCGGTCTGCGGTATCCGACAACTGCCGGAGCTTGGTTGGAACGGTCACACCTTCTTTGCCAAAAAGCGCGGCCTGGCCGATGGAGCCGACTGCAGGGCGCAAGGTTTCTGGCAGCTGGACAATGGCTTCGCGGCGTCCGGCATGGGCCAGGCGTACCGCCACCTGTCCCACATTGATGACCTGGCCGGGTTCGACCAGCGTTTCCATGACGACACCATCGGCATCCGCCTGCAGTTCGGTGTAGCGGCTCGCGTTGCGCGCAACTTCGGCCTGGGCTTCCGCCGCATTCAGTTGGGCTTTGGCGGTATCCGCTGCCGCCTTGATCTGGTCGTAGGCTGAAGCCGATATGGCACCGGTGCCGCGCAGATCGCGGTAGCGAGCCTCGTCCTCCGCTGTTTGCTGTGCCCGCGCCCGGGCGGCAGCGACCGCCTCCTGCTGCGCATGGACTGCCAGCTTCAGATCAACCGGGTCGATGCGCATCAGCGGCTGCCCGCGCTTCACGGCTTGCCCGGCATCCACCAACCGTTCCAACACCTTGCCGGCGACGCGGAAGCCCATATCGCTTTGCACCCGGGCGGCAACGCTGCCGGTGAACGCACGGGACGCGGAGGCCGCGTTTTGCACGCTAGCAGCGCGCACCAGCGGGACTGCAGTGCGTGGGTCAGGTGGCGTCTTCTCGTTGCATGCGATCAATGCAAACGGCAACGCGGAGACAAGAACAGTGAAAGCGAGGCGGCGGCGCATAGAAATCCCGTAAAAAAACTAAACAGGATTTCATTGTGTTTCTAGTGACTAATATTGTCAATGGTCACCATGAATTTAGTCTTCTTATGGCGACAGACTGCGCAGCACCAAGCTGGAAAGTTGGGTCGGTGCGCCTGCGGCGTAATCCAAGCTGTGCTGCAGCAACACCGGATTCAGGTAGGGCCGCAGGACCAATTGGATGGCCATAGCGGTCTCATCCAGCGGCGTTTTGCGCTCGAACTCCTCGCTCTCGCGCCCTTGGCGCAGGATGTCTTGCAGAATGGCTTGGATGCGCCCCTCGAACACGCGCACCGCCTCCCAGTGTTCGCTGGCGGCCGAGGCTGCAATGTCATGCAGCTTGCGGTTTTCAAAGAACAGGCGAAGGCTGGACTCGACCACGGCTTTGAACATACGCCTCAGCTTTTCGGGGGCGCGGTCGGCCCCGTCCACCGCCGCCATGACATCTGCTTCGATCTGCTGCAGGCAATTTGCACAAATCACTTCGCCGATGGCCTGCTTGGATTCAAAGAACTTGTAGATGTAGGCCTTGGAAAACCCGATGGCTTTGGCGAGATCGGAGACTGTCGTCTTCTCGTAGCCATACAGGCGGAAGTGGTCGGTGGCCGCGGTGACGATCTGGTCCCGCACATCGTGATCGACCGGGCCGCGCCCCGTGCTCGCCGCAGTAGTTGCTTTATTCATATCCAACAGCTTAACCCTTGTCGTAAACTTGCACAACCAGTGACCATATTGTAATATAGTCACAATCCAATTATTCAATCCACTTAGCGGAAGATGCCCATGCTAAAACGCACTCTCCTCATGCTGGCCATCGCCAGTCTTTCAGCCGGTTGCGCTGTCGGGCCGGACTATGCCCGACCCGACACGCCCATGCCAGATCGCTACCTGGGTGAAACGGCAGTCGCGCAACGGCATGCCAGCACGACAGCTGACCTGATTGTGTGGTGGGAGGGCTTTGGTGACCCGCAGCTGACTCGCTTTGTCACGCTGGCACTGGAGCAGAATCTGGACCTCGCGCAGGCGTCTACCCGCGTCGCCCAGGTGCGCGCCGGGCTCGGCGCCGCGAATGCCGCGTTGCTGCCTTCCGGCACCATCAGCGCCCAGGGTGCCCGGGCTTACCAATCGGTTGAAACGCCATTGGGGCAGGTCTTGAATGCAAGACCTGGGTTGGACCGTTATGGCAATGCCTATGAGGCCAATCTGGGCCTCGGATGGGAACTGGACCTATTCGGTGGCCTGCGCCGCGAGCGGGAGGCGGCCGTTGCCGAATACCAGGCATCGGAAGCCGGCGCGGCGGCAACACGCCTGGCGGTGGCGGCACAGACCGCCGATGTCTATATAGGCATCCGCGGACTGCAAACCCGCCTCGAGATTGCTCGGAAGCAGGTGCAGACACAGCAAGACCTGCTGTCCACTCTCCAACTGCTCTACAACAAGGGACTGGCCGCCGCGCTTCAAGTGCGCCAGGTCGAAGGCGCTCTGGCCCAGGTACGGGCATCTATACCAGTGCTCGAAGCGGGGTTGGATACCGCGATGAACGCGCTGGATGTAATGCTGGGTAAGTCGCCCGGTACATACCGGGCCGAGCTTGCCAATACAGGCGCTATCCCCAGCGCTCCGCAGATCGCGTCCACCGGCTCGCCGGGCGATCTGCTCCGGCGCCGGCCCGACCTGATCGTGGCCGAACGCCGCCTCGCTGCGTCCAACGCGCGCATCGGCGTGGCGATTGCCGAGTATTACCCCAAGCTCTCGTTGAGTGGACTGATAGGCAGCGCAACATCGGTGTCCAGCGGCAACCTGTTCACTAGCGGAGCAAGCCAGGCCGCCGGTGTGCTGGGCCTGCGCTGGCGCCTGTTCGACTTTGGCCGTATCAACGCGCAGATCGATCTGGCCAAGGGCCGGGAGGCCGAGGCGCTGGCCAGCTATCGGCTGACCATCCTGCATGCGACGGAAGATGTGGAAAACGCGTTTTCAGCCCTGGTAAAACGTGAGGACCAGGCCGGCATATTGGCTGGGGGTGTGGATTCGTTCAGCCGAGCCCGGGGGGTATCGTTTGCGGCGTACCAGAAAGGCGTGGTCAGCATTGTCGAAGTCCTGCAAGCCGACGAGAGCCTGCTGCGTGCCTCCGACATGTGGGCGCAAGCGCAAACCGAATCCGCACGCGCGGCGGTTGCGGCCTTCAAGGCGCTCGGCGGCGGCTGGCGCCCCCAGGAATCCGAGACTGTAGCAACCCGATAGCGCTATACGTGTCGACCAAAAATATATCTGCATGTGAATGATTCATCACACGGCTACAACATGTGGCTCAGACTTCTGAGTTAATTTCCCGGTCGATCCTCTGTAGAAAAAATTGTCTACGTCTTCTCTGTGCTCTATTTCAAATTTGAAAGGCTGCAAATCCTTATGGATACTAGGAGACTGCTGACGACTTTAATTGCACAGAATAACTGTTCTTTGTTATTAACATCGCGGCCATCGCACTGGCTTTTGGGCGTGTACTCGCCCCTTGAGGGAGTTTTTGAAATGGCTTGTCGCTGTGCCGTATGGGTTGTCCATAGTGATGCGAAGGCCAAGCAGATTCTTTCAAGAGTCAGTGCAATGCCTTGGTCCGCACCGATGCACATAGTGCTGAGTGCATAGCGCCCACCTGTGGCATGTAGGCGGTTGATGGCGGTGAGGGCTAGGAGGCGCTTGCATTCAGCGGGTGATCGATTGCAATGGCGCTGCCTCCCCGGTTCTGCTGCTATGTGCACAGAGGGATACCTTGGCGTTTGAGCTGGTGGATTTGGCATCGTTCTTCTTGGGCCAAGTGCGTATAGGCAATGGTGCAACGTTTGAGGCTGGCCGGTCACAACAGTGCATCCTATTCACTCTTGACCCAACCCTCTTTCTTTGCGTTGCACTTCGTGCTTGAATTCGCGTGATGCTGAATTCCTCCAAATACACACATCGACCAGCGGAGCGGAAGCCATTGACTTCCAGGAAGCGTGGGCCGCAGAAGGTGGGGAATCGGTTCTCACCAGTATTGTTTGCATGAAACCGAGTTCGCGCACTGTCTGACGTGAAACTGCACAGACACATTCAGAAAGTACCGGATCTCAATCGAAAATTTTCATTTTCTTTTCTTTTTCTTGATATTAGTTGTACGATGCAACCAGTTAAATCAATGACCTAAATGGGGTGAGTTGGTATGGAGGAACTTCAGCAGCAGAAAGGCTTGCCTGTGAGGCGTGGTCGCATGGCGGGACGCGTTGGATTGGTCACGGGTGGCGGCAGCGGTATTGGTCGTGCCACCGCGATCCGTATGGCGGACGAAGGCGCTGTGGCGGTTGTGATCGCTAATCGTCGTGTACATGAGGGGAGGATGGTGGCTGCCGAGTGCCGTTCTTTAGGCGTGCAATCACTGTTTGTACAAACAGATGTCACGCGGGAGGAAGATGTGGCACGGCTTATCCAAACAACTGTGGAGTGCTTCGGCAGCCTGGACGTGGCGTTCAACAATGCGGGCTTTCAGGAGCGGCGCGCTCCAATTGAGGTGCAAAACAATAGTGTGTACGACAGTGTCTTTAATGCCAATGTGCGCTCGGTATTCTTGTGCTTGAAATACCAAGTTCCGGTTATGGCCGCACAGGGTGCTGGCCGCATCGTCATCAATGCCTCGGTCAGTGGTCTGCGTAATCCTAATCCGGGTCTGTCGTTGTATTCCGCCTCCAAGGCCGCCGTGATCTCCCTGATGCGTTCGGCTGCCATGGAATGTGCGCCGCGCGGTATCCGCATTAACGCAGTGGCACCTGGGCGTGTGGTAACCGAAATGATGCTGGCGTCGGGTATCGCGGACATGTCGACCGTGGCCGCCTCCCTGCCACTGCGGCGCATGGGGAAACCAGAGGAAGTCGCCGAGGCTGTGGTCTGGCTGGCTTCGGATGAGGCTTCGTATGTGGTGGGGCATGTCTTGGCCACGGATGGTGGTTTCACCGCGTCTTGAGCAGTAGCCAGTGTTGACCTTGGGCGCCGCCGCAAATGGCCGAGCTGGAATGAGCTGAACATCGTTAGCGATGGCAGGGAGGGTTCATGTTTTCTGTTTGCAAGCGCGGAGGACACTGCCTTCGTGGCGCTCTCTGACTACGAAAGTCCGAAAACGCTAAAGTTGCAGAGGGACACAAAATCCCCTGGCGTCATCACAAAGCCATTTCGCTCGTCGGGCATTCTCTGCATCCTGGTACTGGCCGGAGCACCGCAGGGGTTTCAGTAACGCCAACATGGGAAAATTGAAAATCTTGAATCCACTATCAAGTCACGATCGCCAGATCGAAGAGGTGATCCGCGTGTTGGTGGACTACCGCGCATGACCGAAGCTCGGGTGTACAAGCATATGCGTGAACGTGTTAACGGCCTACGCGTGATGATGGCCGAGGTGTCTGCAATGCTTCTTGAAACCCATGAAGCTACGGAGAAACTTGGGTATTCAAAGTCAACGCCGCGCAGCAGGCAGCGCTGATTGGTCAACGTATATTTCTTAGGGCAATGCTGAACAAGCGACTGAATTGAAAACTGATGCGCCGATTCGGGGCAGTAAGCTGTCGCGGAGGTTTGCAGCATGTATCTTCATACAAATGAATCGGCCCTCGTAGGGCCTAAGAATTGCATGTGGGCTTGTTCTGGATTCTCTTGTTCTTTATCAGAACATGGTTGTCTATTCAATCAAATTGAATTCGACAGCATAACGAACTATTTCCGAGTTATTTTGAAATCCCATCTTTTGCATTAAACGCGCCTTATGGGTACTTACGGTTTTGTTGCTAATGGCCAACTCTGCTGCTGCTTCATTCACACTGAGGCCGCGTGCCAGTAGTTTGAGAATATGCAACTCCCGTTCGGAAAGTAGCTCATGTGGAGGTCGCTGTGTGTTGCCACTGCCTTCGAATACCATTTTTTCTGCCAACACTGGATCGATGAAGCGTCCGCCTAAGGTAACTTTGCGCATCGCCGCCAGCAAAATATGAGGGTGGCTGTCCTTGGTCAAATAACCGGAGGCGCCTGCTGTTAAGGCTCTGCGGGCAATTTGTGCCTCGTTGTGCATACTCAGTACCAAGATTGGCGGTGCTCCATCTTGCGCGCGAATGCGACTTATCAAATCGGCACCATTGATGCCTGGCATTGTCATGTCAAGCAATACTAAATCCAGTCCCCCCGCACGCACCGCGTCAAGCACTTGCCCGCCGTCTACTGCCTCTGCGACAACGTCCACCTCTCTGCTCAACGCAAATAATTGTTTCAAGCCTTCGCGTACCAAGGTGTGATCATCTGCAATCAATATTTTCATGCTGCTTCATACATTATTTTAGGAATGGGGAAATGCACTTGTATGGCCGTGGCGTGGCCTGGGGCGCTTGATATGCAAAGGTCCCCCCCCAGCATAAGTGCTCGCTCCCGGATGCTGAGTAGGCCAAATGATTTTTCTTTGCGTATGGCCGGATCAAAGCCTTGGCCATTGTCCCGCACCTCAAGTAGGTAGTTGCCTGCATTGCGTTTCAAGGTCACCTTTACTTGGTCGGCTTGAGCATGTCTTCCGATGTTGGTGAGAGATTCTTGCACGATGCGAAAGAGGGCAGTGGCGCTCTTATCGTCTAGATGGATCTCTGTATCGGCGATGTGCAGATTGCATTGCAGTCCCGTTTTTTCGGAGTACTCGCCTACGAGCCACTCTAGCGCAAGTATGATCCCCATATCGAGTGCAGCCGGGCGTAGCGATGTCACCACGTTGCGAACTACTTTGATGGTGGAATCCACCATTGCGATTAAGCGTTGTGTTCTTTCCCGTAACGCGGGGTTATCGCCGCCGAACTGGAGATTTATTACGGAAACACCCATACGCAATGCCAGAAGATATTGCCCCATTTCGTCATGGATTTCGCGCGTCAGGAATTTACGCTCTTCTTCTCTCGCAAACTCGTTGCGGGCCGCTAATTGACGCAACAAACGTTGCGATTCCTCAAGGTGACTTTCCATTCGTTTGCGCTCGGTGATATCGCGGGCGACGACGACGAAACGCGATTCCTGCCCTGAGTATGTTGGTTTGCGAGACACGGAGAGTTCGAACCAGAATGTGCCATGTGCTAGAGATAATTTAAATTGCTTACCTGTTGACCCCCCGTTTTTATAAGCTTCGTTCAATGCTGACATACAAATATCTGCAGCATCAGGTGGAAGTACATCACGCACGGTTTTGCCAATGAGAATTTCTGCGGGTGCTACCAGCAAATCGGTGCGAGGAGAATGAAAATCGTAGTATCGACCATCCAGTCCCAACACGAACAACGGGTCTGGGATTGCATCAAGCGTAGCCAATAATTGGTTTTTGGATCGCTGCACCTGCATGTTGAGCTTTTCCAGCATGCGATGAGAGCGCCGCATGCGCAGAAAAAAATATAAGGTACCGAGGAGTGCGAAGCTGCCGCCACAAAGGGCTGTCCAATGCAGGCGAGAGTAGAGCACACGCTGCCGGAGTTCCGCATCTAGTTCTTTGTTGCGACGCGTCAATTCGTCGACTTCTCGCTGCTTGCTTTCGATTGCGTAGCGCTGAGCAGGGTCCATCATGCGCGTGTCCGTTTTTTCTTTGTCCACTTCGACAGCAGGATCGGATGCTTCAACGGAGCGTTGATAGGTTATTTCCGACGCGCTTGTGGTTGCGATGGAGGCGGCCTGTTTGGTCCGTGTGTAAGCCTGTTTCGTATCAGTCAGCCTGGTAGTGACATTGACCTGCGATTGGTTGTATGCATGCTGGCTGTTTGCTAGGACCGAGCTGGAAACATAAAGGCTAGAGGTCCCAGTCAACGAAAACCACAACACGAGTAAAACATTGCTCCTGCGGCTTCGTCCTAGAGGGTTGGACATTCCTGTAGGAGTTGGGAGGGCAGCATTATGAAAATTATCCATTCTTCAGCATGGCGGAGGGTGGCGAATTGTTTGAAGTGCCTAATGTGGCCCGTATATCGGAGCGATAACAGGGTGAGTTCTTCCCAGAGGACTCGCCGCGCGAGTTGTATATTCTCTGTTTTTGGTGCGTTGCTTTAGCTGTAAAAAATCACACAATTGCGCTCAATCGACTGTAAGGTGGTCAACGTGCATAAAGCGGATGCTAAAAAATGTGCGCCCAGCTCTATGCGGGTCGGTATGCATCGGAATTTTTTAGGACTCGTTAAAAGTTGTTCAACAAGCGGCCATATGATCGTCCAGCGCGCGACACCTATGCGCCGAGATTTCCGATCTTTAACTGGGTTTGGAATCCTTACAATCCATCCAATCTTTGTTTCAAGAAGAAGACGAACTGATCATGACGACGCGGCCTTCTTCTCGCCTGTGGAGTTTGGCTTTCGTTTTTTCCATGCTGGCGCTTGGCATCGGGCTAGTGGCGCTTGCTCTGGTGATATGCGTCTTCTTGTTTTCTCGTTCCACTGGCGGCATGGTCGCGCTGCTCGGGCTTGTAGCCCTACCCGGTTTGAGCATGTGGCTGTTGTATGTTGCAATCGTCCGGTATACGGGGCGCGTTACTGCATATCTGGATGCGCTGTCAACCGAAGGGGGCATTCAGTCGCCGGCTTTGCCGCCGATTCTGGAACTTTGGCGCTTAAGTGACTGGGTTATAGAGCGTCAACGCATGGAAGTAGAGTTGCGGCGTAGCGAACAGGGCTTTCGCACGCTGGTCGAGAATCTGCCTGACCCCATTTTCCGTTACGACAGCGATGGCCGCCGTACCTATGCCAGCCCGGCGGTAGAGCGCATTACCGGCAAGAAGTCGGCTCAATTGGTGGGGTATACCCCCCAAGACGCGCCACTTGCCACCGTGCTGGAGAACGAGAAGTTGCTGCGGGATATCCGCCATGTTCTCGCCACCGGGTTGTCGATTGTGGGCGAAGTGGAATACTGGGCACCGGATGGTCGGCTCATACACTTTCAGAATCATTTTGGCCCGGAGTTTGCCGCTGATGGTTCCGTGGTGGGCGTGCTTTCGATCATGCGCGATGTCACCGAACACCGCAATCTGGAAGACGCACTGGCCGTGCGTGAACGCAGTTTCCGCACACTGGCGGAAAACTCGCCTGATTTCATCTGCCGTTACGACCGGGGCTGTCGCCGCCTGTATATGAATCCGGTAGTCGGCAGAATGACCGATAGGCCGGTCGAAGAGTTAGTCGGCAGTTCACCCGCTGATGGTGCGCTACTGGTTTCCGAGCAAAGCCAGAACCTGATGCAAGCGATCCACCAGGTATTCGACAGCGGCGAGTCCGCATATACCGACCTTGACTATGTCGACCGGGACGGTCGGCACCACGATTACCACATGCTTCTGGTACCCGAGTGGGGTGCAGAGGGGCAGGTGGAATCCGTGCTGACCCTGGCCCGCGATATCACAGCGGTGCGCGATGCCGAGCGCCGGATGTCCCGGTTTTTGTTCAAGATGCCCGGTTTTGCCTATTCCCTGCGCGTCTCGCCCGAAGGCCATTTCAGTATGCCCTTCGCCAGCGCTGGCATTAATGAACTTTATGGACTGCAGCCCGCAGATGTACGGGACGACATAGCATCACTGCTGAAAATGACGAGCCTCGAAGACCTGCACCGGGTTAAGAGCGCCTATGCGGATGCAGCCTACACGATGGCGCCGATCCAGGTGGAGTATCGCGTGCGGCGCCCTGGTTGGCCGGAGCGCTGGCTGGAGACGCGCTGCACCCCCGAGCGCGAAGCCAACGGTGGTCTCCTTTGGCATGGCATTGCGCTGGAAATTACCGAGCGCAAGCGCATGGAACAGGTGCTCGCTATACGCGAGCGGGAATTCCGTACCCTGGCCGAGAACCTGCCTGACCACATTGTTCGCTACGACCACCAACTACGCGTGCAGTACGCCAATCCGGCAATGGCATCGGGTGTTGCCGCGGACCTCCTACCGGCACGGGGCAACACGGTTTGTGACGTCGGCGAGACGGCTGCATACCGGAGCCTGCTTGAATGTGTCATGGCCACGGGCGAGCCTGCCGAGTTGGAGCTTCCAGTTTCGCACCCCAACGGCGAAATCCGTGTTCACCATGTCCGCATGGTCGCTGAGTACGACGATGATCAGATCGTCGGCGTGCTGACCATTGGGCGTGATGTGAGTGAACGCGCGAAGGCCGAGCAAACCATCCGTAATCTGAGCGCCGATTGGAAGGCCACCTTGCAGGCCCTTCCTGATTTGCTGTTTGAAACGGATATAAACGGCACCTACCTTCAGGTATGGGCGCACACCCCTGAGTTATTGGCGCAGCGCAAAGAACTTTTGCTTGGGCGCACTTGCGCCGAAGTTCTGGCTCCTGATGCGACAGCGGTCGTCATGGCGGCTCTGCGCGAAGCGCATGAGACCGGTACGTCTTATGGTCAGGTCATGCGCCTAGCACTTCCTGATGGCGAGCACTGGTTTGAATTGTCCATTTCCAGGAAAGCCCACCCCCAAGCGGATAGTCCTCGTTTCATCCTGCTTTCGCGAGATATTAGCGAACGCAAGAATACCGAACGTGCTCTTGAGGAAGCCCGCAACCGTTTGCTCGGTGTGCTTCAGAGTATTCCCGACCTCGTCTGGCTGAAGGATGTGGAAGGGCGGTATCTTGTGTGTAACCATGCATTCGAGCGTTTTTTTGGTGCACCAGAGGCGGACATTATTGGTAAGACCGATTATGAATTCGTTGATTCCACGTTAGCCGACTTCTTCCGCAGTAAGGATAGGGCGGCAATGGAAGCGGGTTGTGTTTGCTTGAACGAAGAATGGGTCACCATGGCAGACGATGGTCGTCGGGCACTACTCGAAACTCGCAAGGTGCCTTTGTACGCATCCAATGGTGAGGCCGTTGGCGTGTTGGGTATCGGGCGGGATGTCACCGAACGTAAGCGCCTTGAGTCCGAGCTGGTCCGTCGGGAAAGTGAGTTTCGCTCCCTGGTCGAAAACTCTCCCGACGTCATCGTCCGCTACGATGTAGAAGGTCGTCGCATCTACTGCAATCCGTCCTATTCGGGTGTATCGGGCGTGCCCAGTGCAGAACTCCTGGGCAAGACCATGGCCGAATACTTCCCCTTTCCAGTGGATGTTGCCAGCACCTACAGCGACTTGGTCCGGCGGGTGATTGACAGCGCACAAGTCGGCGAATTGGAACTGAACTGGCGTCAAGAGGACGTTCCTGTCTGTTTTCATATCCGTGTCAATCCTGAATTCGACACCACTGGACGGGTGATGAGCGTACTTGCGGTCGGGCGCAATGTTTCCACTCTTAAGCAAGCCGAGGAGCGTTTGCGCAAGTCTCACGATATCCTGCGCGCGTTGGCGGCGCACCAGGAAACGGAGCATGAAAAAGAACGTCAGGACCTAGCCCACCAAATTCACGAAGATTTGGCCCAGAATCTCTCGGCGCTACGCATGAACCTTGCATTGTTTGAGATGAGTGGTGACGTCAGCCTGTTATCCGCGATGCGTGGAATCGCGAATAGCAGCATTGCCCGCATTCGGGATATTGTTTCAATGCTGCGCCCTACCGTGCTTGATTTGGGGCTGATCCCTGCGCTGCGCTGGCTGAGCGATGATTTCAAGGGCATTGGGCTGCAGTTCGAGCTGGATCTGCAGGAGGATATTCAGCTGTGCGGAGAGGTATCCGTCTTCTTGTTTCGTGCTGCGCAGGCAGTCCTGATTAACGTGGTTCTGCATGCTGTCGCGACGCGGGTCCATATGTTGTTCCAAGCTAGCTCTGATCTCTGCTGCCTGACAATCCGAGACAATGGCTGCGGCTTCGACACAAGTGCACCGCGCTCTGAAAAAGCTTTTGGCCTGATAGGTTTATCCGAGCAGGCGCGTCATTTGGGCGGAGAACTCTCGATTGACTCCGCACCCAGCATGGGCACCGTGGTGAAGATCTGTGTTCCGTGTCGGGCGTAAAGTCCACAGCATGACGGGATGATCCTGCTAATCGCTGCTGATGGGGAGCCGGCAGGTCTGATTCGAAGGTTTCCTTGGTGATGTAAGCCCATCATTTGGAATGCCCTGATATTTCCTAAGCATTTCCTTACACTCAAATCAAGAGTGCCTGATAGCGCATTCTTTTGAGTTCGTTCATCCTCCGCATTTGGGGGTTGTCCGACAGCCCCACTAAACGACCACGTAAGGTAACGGGGACTGGACGAGCATGCGAATGAAGGTAAGTGGGCGTGGTTATTACAAGGCGATGCTGCCCTGTTTTTTGTGTGGTGCTGTAGGTGTAATCGCCCCTTGGGCACCTGCCGGCATCTCGCCGCTGGTTCTGACGGCTGGCGTAGCCGTGGTCACGGTTGTTTCGGCTTGGTGGGCGGTCCGGCTAAGCAAAGCGGTGAATCGGTACCAGCAGACAAAGATTCGGGCCCAGTCTATTGATGGCTTGAAGCAGCTGTGCATGGAAGTCCTGCCCATCTGGTCGAGCCAGATCGAGATGGCGCGTGACCAGACCGAGCAAGGCATCAATGATTTGGCAACCCGCTTTGCGAACCTGTCCCAGCGCCTCGAAGCCGCGGTATGCGCATCACACGTCAGCGCGGATGGTGACGGTGCAACCAAAAGCATCGTGACACTTTTGATCGCCAGTCAGACCGAACTCAACTCCATCGTCGCCTCACTTCGCCTCAGTCTCAAGGAAAAAGACGAGCTTCTACACGAGGTGCAAGGACTTTCCCGCTTTACCGAAGCGCTCCAGCAAATGGCGAAAGACGTAGGCGCCATCGCCCAGCAGACCAATTTATTGGCTATCAATGCCGCCATTGAGGCGGCGCGTGCTGGCGCAGTGGGGCGTGGTTTTGCCGTGGTCGCCACGGAGGTGCGCATGCTGTCCCAGCAGTCAGGCGAAACTGGAAAGCGGATCGCTGACACCGTTGAAACAGTCAATAAGGCGATAGCTAACACGCTCAAGATATCCAACCAATACGCTGAGCAGGATGCGCAGATGGTGTCCCATTCGGAAGGGGTGATCGAGCGGGTACTGGGGCAGTTTCGTGGCACGGCGACCGACCTGGACGAATCTGCCCAGGTATTGCGCCAGGAGAGTCAACTCATCCAGGGTGAGATCAGCGAAGTGCTGGTGGCGCTCCAGTTCCAGGACCGTGTCAGCCAGATGCTCAGCCATGTCCGGAACGACCAGGACAAGCTGAGCGTCGCGCTGGACGAGAGCGCAAAAAATCTCGCCGTAGGCGTCATCCCGCAGCCCGTGGATTCCGTCGCCTGGCTGGAAGCGCTCGCCAGTACGTACACCACGCAGGAGCAGTATGCGGCGCACAGTGGCGGTAGCGGACAGGCTCCAGCAAGTTCAACCGAAATTACTTTTTTCTAGGAGATAGATGTGGCCAAGACCATTTTGATTGTGGATGACTCCGCCTCTTTGCGGCAAGTTGTCAGTATTGCCCTCAAGGGGGCTGGCTACGATGTCATTGAAGGCTGTGATGGCCGTGATGCCCTGGGCAAACTCAAGGGTCAGAAAGTTCACCTCATCATCAGTGACGTCAACATGCCCAATATGGACGGCATTACCTTTGTCACCGAAGTCAAGAAGTTGCCTGCCTACAAATTTACACCCATCATCATGTTGACCACCGAAGCGGGTGAAGCTAAAAAAATGGCAGGCCAGGCTGCAGGAGCAAGGGCATGGGTGGTCAAACCCTTTCAGCCCGCGCAAATGCTGGCCGCAGTCGCGAAACTGATCTTGCCCTGAGCGGCATGCAGCCATCCCATCCTGAGGAGCTCTGCATGGAAGTGACCGTGGAACTTGCCGCGGACGGCCTATCCCGCATCACCATAGTCGGTGAGATGACGATCTACAACGCTATGGAGTTGAAAGACAAGCTCCTGCTCTCGTTGGCACAGTGCGAGACCGTAGAGATGAACTTGGTTGGCGTCAGCGAAATCGACTCCGCTGGCTTGCAGCTGCTGCTCATGCTCAAGACCGAAGCGGCGGTGCGCAATAAGACCCTGAGTATTACCAGTCATAGCCCGGCGGTACTGGATGTATTGGACCTCTGCGAGCTTGAAGGCTTTTTTGGCGACAACGTTCTGGTCTATCCACAGAAATAACAACATGAATTTCGACGACGCATTACAGACCTTTATCGCCGAATGCCGTGACCTGCTGGAGCATATGGAAGAGGCGTTGTTGTGCATTGAGCAAACCCCGGACGATGCCGACACCATTAACGCTATTTTTCGTGCAGCACATACCATTAAAGGCTCGGCTGGTTTGTTTGGGTTGGACGGCATCGTCGCCTTTACCCATGTGGCCGAGAGCGTGCTCGATAGGGTGCGTAGCAATGAACTGCTGGTAAGCCCGGAACTGGTGGCGTTGCTGCTCCAAAGTGGCGACCATATGAGTGCACTGGTGGACAACATCGCTATGGGCGGCGAGCTTGCTGGGCCAGTCGCTGAGCAAGGTCTGTCCTTGATTGAACAGCTGGGTTCGTATTTAGATGACGAGCTTGCGGTGGATGTAACTCCTGCCGCCGCTGTGCCTGCTGAATACGTGCTGCCATATACCGCCCAGGGAGGAGGCGAGGTGGAAACCGACCATTGGCACCTGTCGCTGCGCTTTGGACGGGATGTGCTGAAGAACGGTATGGACCCGCTGTCCTTCATCCGTTACCTTGGAACACTGGGGGAAATTGTTCATATCGTCACGTTGACAAGTGGGATTCCACCCGCTGTCGAGATGGACCCTGAAAGCTGTTATCTTGGATTCGAGATTGGCTTCAAGAGCCAGGTCGACAAGGCGGCCATCGAAGGCGTGTTTGAGTTTGTGCGTGAAGATTGCCGCATCCGTATCCTTCCACCACACAGCAAGATTACAGAGTACTCAAACCTGATCTTTGAGCTGCCACAGGAGCAAGACATCCTGCTCGGCGATATGTTGGTACGCTGCGGCACATTGACGCAGAATGAGTTGGATACCGCACTACGCATACAAAAGGCCCAGGGCCAAATGCCGGGCCAAACCCAGCGCCCGATTGGCGAAGTGCTGATAGGCGAACACATGGTGCAGCCACCGGTAGTAGACGCCGCGCTGGAAAAACAAAAACAGCGTAAAAACAGCAAGGTCGCCGAAGCCAACCTTATCCGGGTGGATGCAGACAAGCTTGACGCCCTGATCAATCTCGTAGGTGAACTCATCATTGCCGGAGCCGGTGCCAGCCTCGCGGCTCAACGTGCAGGGTTTCCTGACTTGCTGGAAGCTACAGCCACTCTTTCCAGGTTGGTGGAAGAGGTGCGTGACTCCGCGCTCAATTTGCGTATGGTGCAGATTGGCGCTACCTTCAGCCGATTTCAGCGCGTGGTTCGTGATGTCGGAAAAGAGCTGGGTAAGGACATTGAACTGGTCATCAGTGGAGCCGATACCGAGCTCGACAAAACCGTGGTCGAGCGCATTGGCGATCCGCTCACCCATCTGGTGCGCAACTCGATGGACCACGGTATTGAATCGGCCGAGGTCCGCCTGGCGCGCGGTAAATCACCCAAGGGCATGCTCAAACTCAATGCATACCACGATGCAGGCAGCATAGTGATCGAAGTCGCAGATGATGGCGGTGGCCTGAACAAGGAGCGAATTCTTAAGAAGGCCCTGGAACGCGAGCTGATCACCGAAGGTCAAAATCTGAGTGATAAAGAAATACACAACCTTATTTTCGAGGCTGGTTTCTCCACCGCCGATACGGTTAGCAACTTGTCCGGACGCGGTGTCGGCATGGACGTGGTGCGCCGCAATATCACCGATTTGCGCGGCACGATAGAGCTGGACAGCACCGAAGGTCAAGGCAGCACGGTACGCATCCGCCTACCACTCACCCTGGCCATCATTGACGGCTTTCTGGTGGGGGTGGGTAATGCTGCTTATGTCATTCCGCTAGACATGGTGGTCGAATGCATCGAGCTCAGTGACGTAGAGCGCGACAGCGGCGAAAAGCGCTACCTCAATCTGCGCGGTGAAGTGCTGCCCTACTGCCGCCTGCGCGAGCACTTTGAGGTGGTGGGCGAGCCCGTACGCCGTGAGAGCATCGTGATCGTGCGCTACGGAGACCACAAAGTTGGGCTGGTGGTGGACAAGCTCATGGGCGAATACCAGACCGTCATCAAACCATTGGGTAAGGTGCTGCAACAGATCCGGGGTATCGGTGGCTTCACTATTCTGGGTAGCGGCGAAGTGGCCTTGATTCTGGACGTGCCCGGTTTGATGCGCCAGGTGGTGACCAGTGAGGAGCCAGCAGAAGAGCGGGGACGTGTGCTGGCCTTGAATCGCTAATTGCTATCAAATTAATAGCTTCTTCCGCCTATATCTATTGCGCTGCATGCATTAGGCGTGAATAAAAATTTCAAAAGGCAATTAAATGAAACTTACCGTTGCAAAAAAAATGATTCTGTTGGCCGGCTCTGCGCTGCTTGGCATTGCGGTGCTAACTGGTCTAGGTCAGCAGCAGGTTGACAAGGTGTATGAGGCTGCCAATTACGCCAACGCCAATACAGTGCCGAGCCTGGTCATTTTGGACGACTTACGCCGGAATGTTTTGCGCACCCGCCTGATGGTAGCCCGACATGTTCTGAATACCGACGATGAGAAGATGGTTGAGCTTGAGGCCAGCCTCAAAAAGAATATCGAAGGTGTTCACGATGATATCAAGAGGTATGAGAAGGATGGTTGCTTGGGAGGGTCGTGTATTTGCGACGATAAGGACAAGGAGCTGCTGCGCCAGGTGAGCAGCTTGTTTGCGGAATACGAGTCCCATATTGAACCTATCCTGGTGGAGTCCCGCAAAGGAGAGGCCGGCCTGGCAAAGGCTCGTGCCCTCATAGACAAAAGTCGTCCCGTTGCCGATAAGTTGGGTGCGGTCATCGACGATCAGTTCCAATACAACGTGGATCTGGGAAAGAAGGGTTCCGATGAGGCAGCGGCTACCAAGGCCCATGCGCTCAATCTCGCGCTATTAGTTTCTGCCCTCACGTTGGCTGCGGTCGGCATCATCGGGTTCGCGGTCACACGAGCCTTACTGCGCCAGTTGGGTGGTGAGCCGGATGCGGTGACAGCCATTGCCAACCAGATTGCTGCAGGCGATCTGAGCGCTAAGGTCGAACTCCAGGCCGGTGACCGCGGCAGCTTGATGGCGGCGATGAAGAACATGTCGGACACGCTGCAAGGCTTGATCGCACAGATGAACCATATGTCTGCCGAACACGACAAGGGCGACATTGATGTGGCAATGGACGGCGCCAAGTTTGGTGGCTCTTTCAAGGTCATGGCCGAAGGCGTGAACACCATGGTCTTCGGCCACGTTGCGGTCAAGAAGAAAGCCATGGCTTGCATCCAGGAATTCGGTGTAGGCAATTTTGATGCACCGATGGAGAAGCTGCCTGGCAAGAAGGCATTCATCAACGACACCATTGAGCAGATACGCGGCAATCTTAAGGGACTGATTGCCGAGATGAACCATATGTCTACCGAACACGACAAGGGCGACATTGATGTCAAGATCGACGAGGGCAAGTTCAAGAATGACTTTGCATTGATGGCCAAGGGTGTCAATACCATGGTATTTGGACACATTGAAGTGAAGAAAAAGGCCATGGCCTGCGTCAAGGCGTTTGGTGAAGGTAACCTTGATGCTCCCATGGAGACGTTGCCTGGCAAGAAAGTGTTCATCAATCACACCATCGAGCAGTTGCGCGGCAACCTCAAGGGCATTGTTGGTGAAATTCAGAACATGGTTGCCTCGGCCAACATGGGAGACTTCAGTACCAAGATGCTCTTGGAAGGCAAGGCGGGCTTTACAAAGGAACTCTCCGAACTGCTCAACCAGCTCTCCGACACGGTTGACACCGCGTTCAAAGATACCATCCAGGTGGCGCAGGCGTTGGAGCATGGTGACCTGACGCAGGTCGTGACCCGCGACTACGAAGGTGCTTTCGATCAGGTTAAGCAAGCCCTCAACAACACGGTGGCCAAGCTCTCCCAAGTTATCGGTGAAGTCAACGCAGCAGCTAGCAGCATTGCTTCGGCCAGCGAACAAGTCTCAACCACGGCGCAGAGCATGAGCCAGGCCACCAGTGAACAAGCAGCGAGTGTGGAGGAAACCAGTTCTTCCATCGAACAGATGAGCGCCAGCATCAACCAAAACACCGACAACGCCAAGGTCACAGACGGCATGGCTTCGCAAGCGGCCAAACAGGCGGTGGAGGGTGGAGCCGCCGTGAAAGACACCGTGGCAGCGATGAAGAGCATCGCGGGCAAGATCGGCATCATCGATGACATCGCCTACCAGACCAACCTCTTGGCACTGAATGCCGCAATCGAGGCGGCACGTGCGGGTGAACATGGCAAAGGCTTTGCTGTGGTGGCCGCCGAAGTACGCAAGCTGGCCGAGCGCAGCCAGGTGGCGGCGCAGGAAATCAGCGAATTGGCTAGCGGCAGCGTGGACAAGGCTGAGAGCGCTGGCAAGCTGCTCGACGCCATCGTGCCCGCGATTGGCAAGACATCCGAGCTGGTGCAGGAGATAGCCGCGGCATCCAGCGAGCAATCCACGGGCGTGGGCCAGATCAACGCCGCCATGGAACAACTCAACCAGATCACCCAGCAGAACGCCAGCAGCAGTGAAGAGCTGGCGGCCACAGCGGAAGAGATGAGCGGTCAGGCGGCACAGCTGCAGGAAGCGATGGGCTTCTTCAAGGTGGAGGGTGGCCAGATGAAGGCTGTGACCACACCCAGAGCAGCCATTGCGTCCAGAGCGCCTTCAGTCCGTCTGAGCAGCAAAGCTACTGCAACCAAGAATGCAGCGGTCAACGAAGCCAGCTTCGTGCATTTTTGAGTAACAGCGCGCGGTGGCCACTTGCATGGGCAAGACCGGAGCTGCACTGTTGATTGTCAGCAGGGTGGCTTCCAAGATTGCAGAAGCCAACGAAGCTAGCTTCGTCCGCTTCTAAGGAGATTGACATGAGTGCCATGATCTCAGCACAACAAAAAACGTCTGCAGTGCTGAGCGCCACCATCGGGCACAGCCAGCTCGACCAGTACCAGTACCTGACCTTCATGCTCGGTGGCGAGACCTACGCCATGGGCATCCTGGCCATCAAGGAAATCATCGAGTTCGGCAGTGTCACCGAAGTGCCGCGCATGCCCAGCTTCATCCGCGGGGTCATCAACTTGCGTGGTGCGGTGGTGCCGGTGATTGATCTCAGCGCACGCTTTGGCAAAGGCACCACTACCGTCACGCGGCGCACCTGCATCGTGATCGTGGAAGTGGCCGGCGGCAATGGCGCCCAGCACGACACCCAGGTGGTGGGCGTGATGGTAGACGCAGTCAATGCCGTGCTGGAGATACCGGCTGCCGAGATTGAGCCCCCGCCATCCTTTGGAACCCATCTCCGTGCGGATTTTATGACCGGGATGGGCAAGGTGAACGGCAAGTTCGTGATCATCCTCAACATCCACCATGTGCTGTCGGTGGATGAGATGGCCGCGCTGGCCGGAGTGGGGCACGGCGGCGTGGCAAACATTTGAATGGCAATTTTCTGCACCACAAAATGGCATTGCACCGCCGAAGAGATGAGTAACCAGGCGGCGCAACTGCAGGAGGTGATGGGCTTCTTCAGAGTTGGGGCAACGGCCTGATTGGCTTGGGCAATACGCAATTTAAAACGAAAGAAATCGATATGGAAAAAAAACAACTAGGCATTGCCACCAAGCTGGCACTGAGCTTCGGCACTGTTGTGGCGTTGCTCATCGCAACCATCGTGCTGGCGCTGACCAATATGGCGACGATGAACGATAAAACGAGAGACATCACCGACGACCGTTATCCCAAGATCGATGTGGCAGGCAACATCCAGGTGGCTCTGCTCGACATCGGGCGCTCTACGCGCAACCTGTTGCTCGTCAGTTCCGAGGATGAAATAGAACAGAACAAGGCCAAGATCCAGAAATTGCGTAGTGTCGCCAACGACGGCATGGCCCAGCTCGACAAGACTATCAACACGCCCAAGGGGCGCGAGCTGTTCAATGCGATGCGCAAGCCCTATGAAGAAACAGCACCCAAGTACGACCAGTACTATGCCCTGCTCAAGGCTGACAAGGCCAAGGCCACGGAATTTATGTTGAAGGAGATGTCGGTCAGCAACACCGCTGTCGTGGACGCGCTGGACGCGTTCCAGAGCCTCGTCGGTGAGCAAATGAAGGCGTCCGGCGCGCAGGCCGCGGAAAGCTACCGCTCCGCACGCACTTGGATGCTGGGGGCCGGTATTGGCGCCGTGCTGATCGCGATGGCGCTAGCTGTCCTGATCACCCGTGGCCTGGTCAAACAGCTCGGGGGTGAGCCAGCCTACGCGGCGGACGTGGTATCGAAGATTGCCGGCGGCGACATGACGGTGGTGGTGAAGACCCGTACCAATGACACGAGCAGCATGTTGTTCGCCATCCAAACAATGGTAAGCAAGCTCTCGCAAGTCATAGGCGAAGTCAACGCAGCAGCCAGCAGCATTGCTTCGGCCAGCGAACAAGTCTCAACCACGGCGCAGAGCATGAGCCAGGCCACCAGTGAACAAGCAGCGAGTGTGGAGGAAACCAGTTCTTCCATCGAACAGATGAGCGCCAGCATCAACCAAAACACCGACAACGCCAAGGTCACAGATGGCATGGCTTCGCAAGCGGCCAAACAGGCGGTGGAGGGTGGAGCAGCCGTGAAAGACACCGTGGCAGCGATGAAGAGCATCGCGGGCAAGATCGGCATCATCGATGATATCGCCTACCAGACCAACCTCTTGGCACTGAATGCCGCAATCGAGGCGGCACGGGCGGGTGAACATGGCAAAGGCTTTGCTGTGGTGGCCGCCGAAGTACGCAAGCTGGCCGAGCGCAGCCAGGTGGCGGCGCAGGAAATCAGCGAACTGGCCAGCGGCAGCGTGGACAAGGCTGAGAGCGCTGGCAAGCTGCTCGACGCCATCGTGCCCGCGATTGGCAAGACATCCGAGCTGGTGCAGGAGATAGCCGCGGCATCCAGCGAGCAATCCACGGGCGTGGGCCAGATCAACACCGCCATGGAACAACTCAACCAGATCACCCAGCAGAACGCCAGCAGCAGTGAAGAGCTGGCGGCCACAGCGGAAGAGATGAGCGGCCAGGCGGCACAGCTGCAGGAAGCGATGGGCTTCTTCAAGGTAGACGCGGGTTATACACCTGCCGAGATCGGCAGGCCCCAGACTTCCGCTAGTTTCAAAGCCGCACCACCCTTGTTGAGGATCAACAAAGCTGTCGCAAAAAAAGCGGTAAACAACGAAGCCAGCTTCGTCCGCTTCTAAGGAGATTGACATGAGTGCCATGATCTCAGCACAACAAAAAACGCCTGCCGTGCTGAGTGCCACCATCGGGCACAGCCAGCCCGACCAGCACCAGTACCTGACCTTCATGCTTGGTGGCGAGACCTACGCCATGGGCATCCTGGCCATCAAGGAAATCATCGAGTTCGGCAGTGTCACCGAAGTGCCGCGCATGCCCAGCTTCATCCGCGGGGTCATCAACTTGCGTGGTGCGGTGGTGCCGGTGATTGATCTCAGCGCACGCTTTGGCAAAGGCACCACTACCGTCACGCGGCGCACCTGCATCGTGATCGTGGAAGTGGCCGGCGGCAATGGCGCCCAGCACGACACCCAGGTGGTGGGCGTGATGGTAGACGCAGTCAATGCCGTGCTGGAGATACCGGCTGCCGAGATTGAGCCCCCGCCATCCTTTGGAACCCATCTCCGTGCGGATTTTATGACCGGGATGGGCAAGGTGAACGGCAAGTTCGTGATCATCCTCAACATCCACCATGTGCTGTCGGTGGATGAGATGGCCGCGCTGGCCGGGGTGGGGAGCGGCGGCGTGGTTGGGGTTTGATGCTATTTCATGCGGCTTCAAGTAGGTTGCATATAGGTTCTGGGCTTGAATGAGCGATCGCGGATCTGATGGAGTGAATCGCGACGCCAAGCCATTCTTATCCTGCCATTCACCCTTTCAGGGAGGGCATATTGGAGCAACAGAGGAAAAATGGTATTGACGAAGGAATACTCAAGGGCATCGCCCGGTAGCAGCACTGGTTCGTTGGCAGGCGCTGTAGCATTGCTCGACCGGGAATTCGCACAGTTCAGCGAGCTGATTTACCGCATCGCAGGCATTAGCATGGCTCCGGCCAAGAAATCGCTGGTTTCCAGCCGTCTGGCCAAGCGGCTCAAGCATTGCCGTCTAGACAACTATGGCGACTATTTCCGTCTGATCACTTCACTCCAAGGCAAAGACGAATTGCAAATAGCGGTGGACATGCTGACTACCAACGAGACGCATTTTTTCCGCGAACCCAAACATTTTGATTTTCTGCGCCAGCGCATTGTTCCTTTTCGGCGCTTGGGTACGCCTTTTCGCGCATGGAGTGCAGCCTGTTCTAGCGGCGAGGAGCCCTACAGCATTGCCATGGTGCTGGACGAGTTGCTGGGCAATCAACCATGGGAGGTGTTGGCTTCGGATATCAGCACGCGCATTGTGGACAAGGCGCGTAACGGCTTGTTCCCGCTGGAGCGCTTGCCGGAAATTCCCAAGCAGTATCTGCGCCGCCATTGCCTCAAAGGCATCGGTGAGTTTGATGGCACCTTGCTGATTGACAAAGCTTTGCGCGAACGGGTGCGCTTTATGCTGCACAACCTGATGGAAGCACCGCCGAGGCTGGGTGAGTTCGATGTGATCTTTTTGCGCAATGTAATGATCTATTTTGACCAGGGAACCAAGCAGAAAGTGGTGTCGCATTTGTTGCCATTGCTGCGTCCCGGCGGGTATTTTCTGATCGGACATTCAGAGAGCCTGAACGGCGTGACCAATGTCATGAAATCGATTGCGCCGGCTATTTACCAAAAGTCGGACTGATGCGTAAACCGGCGCATACAGTTGAGATATTCCTGCAGCCTGGTGAGGTGTATTTTGGCGTGCGCGACACACGTATACGTACGCTGTTGGGTTCTTGTGTCTCCATCGTAATGTGGCATCCCGGCATGCTGACGGGTGGCATGTGCCATTACATGCTGCCAAGTGCACCGTCTGGCAGGCGTGCAACCCTGGATGGGCGTTACGCCGACGAAGCGTTGGAGTTGATGCTGCTGGAGATCCGCAATGCCTGTACTTCACCGGCGGAATATCAGGTCAAGCTATTCGGTGGCGGGCATATGTTTTCCGGGAATCAAAGTATCCGAGTGGACCACGTAGGGGCCAGGAATGTCGAGATGGCGCGCGTCTTGATGAAGCGACATGGTTTTTCAGCCCAGGCCGAGCATCTTGGCGGCACAGGGCATCGTACGGTTATGCTGGATATCTGGAGCGGCCATGTCTGGGTGCGGCACCAGCCGCCAGGCCCTTTCAAAGACAAAAATGAAACGCTATGCACAAAGTGAAGGTGTTGATCGTCGATGATTCCGCTGTAGTGCGTCAAGTGTTGACTGCCAAGCTACAGGAGGATCCGGGTATCGAGGTGATTGGTGCGGCATCCGATCCGGTATTTGCAATGGATCGCATGCGTGCACAGTGGCCCGACGTGATCGTGCTGGATGTGGAAATGCCGCGGATGGATGGCATTACCTTTTTAAAGAAACTGATGGCAGAACATCCAACGCCAGTGGTGATCTGTTCTACGTTGACTGAAAAAGGCGCGGAAACCACGGTGCAGGCGCTGGCGGCTGGGGCCGTCAGTATTGTCACTAAACCAAAGCTGGGCCTCAAACAGTTTTTGCAAGACAACTCTGATGATTTGATCAGTGCGGTCAAGACGGCGGCGCGCGCCAATGTGCGGCGACTGATGCCCGCTGGAACCGCTGTTATTCCTCAACCCAAGCTCTCGGCGGACGTGATTTTGTCAGCGTCGACCCACGCGATGGTTCAGACGACCGATCGTGTCGTGGCCATCGGGACCTCCACGGGCGGAACGCAAGCTCTTGAAGCAGTGTTAACTGCGCTGCCCCAAATGTGTCCGGGTATCGTCGTCGTGCAACATATGCCGGAAAAATTCACGGAAGCTTTTGCCAATCGCCTTAATGGTTTGTGCAAGATGGAGGTGCGTGAGGCGAAGAGTGGAGATAGGGTTATGCCCGGACGGGTGCTGATTGCCCCGGGAGGTCGGCATATGCTGTTGAAGCGGAGTGGAGCGCAGTATCGCGTCGACGTCATGCTAGGGCCGCTGGTGAGCCGCCACCGACCATCTGTGGATGTACTGTTTCGCTCCGTGGCCAAGTGCGCTGGACGGAATGCGCTGGGCATCATCATGACTGGCATGGGTGACGACGGCGCGCGCGGGCTGAAGGAACTGCGCGGCATGGGCGCACGTACGTTGGCGCAGGACGAGGAAAGTTGCGTGGTGTACGGTATGCCCAAGGAGGCTGTAAAACTAGGCGCGGTGGATCGGGTGCTGCCGTTGGGAGAAATTCATATGGAGATTCTCCGGGCTATGCAGGGCACCGTCTGATGCGAACTTTACTTGCCCCCTTGTTTGGTCGGATTGAATTACCAGGAAAGCGGTTGTTATCTGGGATCTATACATTGAATTCAATTCTGCCCCTGCAGGTCATTGAAGGCCCCGTTTGGCACTGTGGGGCGTCGCGGGATGGGCCGCTTTACGGTGCTACTGCCGCCGGTGCGAATTTGACTAGTAAAGAGGTTAGAAATTGGAGAACACCCAAGGCTCCTGGCATTGAGACTCTTTCCCGGGGAAGGCGGACAGCGTGTCCTGATCAACTAGGTGTGGGTGATTGCGGGTAAGGGAATTCTTATATTCATTCGGGTGATTCCTAGGGATAAATCGGAATCATCTGATGGTTTGAATTGTAAAAACGAAGCATCATATTGTATCAAATTGTGAGTTTAGAGTTTTTGGATTCCAATATTCGTTCAAGCATTTTTGATGAATAATTTTGTGTGTCATAAATTGCACGATATTTTGATTGACTGAATGTGATTTGATGGATCAATTTACTTCTGATGTTTTTTGTTGACTGCGACGCAGTATTGATGCATTAATGAATGGTGATCTTTTATTTAATGTAGTGCGCATGAAATATATATTGCCTTTCCGGCATTTGATTTGCTTCTACAAAAAATGAAATTGGGTAATTTTGAAAGTATTGACCGAATTTCACTCGGTCGGCGTATTAAGGCGATATCTCGTTATTACAAGGGGGCCTTGATCTTGGTTATGGTAGTTGCATTGGTTATTTATGCAACCATGCAGTTTGTTCTTGAGCGTCACTCTGTTCAGCAAAGTGTCAGTTTTCTTACAAGCAATCAGTTCATTAAGTTTCAACAGCTGGCCAATACCACGCGTGCATTGATGCGTGCTTCTGCAGATAAAGCTATCCCAGTCAATGTGCTTGACCGGTTGATCGATGAGATGAACCATGAAATCACAGAAATTAAGGATATTAATGCCCAATTACTTCTTCTACGTGGTCGTCTTGGCGATGATGCCGCACCAAGCGATCTTGATCTTCGGTTGCAAGGTTTCCTTGAGCGGGCAGAAAAATTAGGAAAAATTGACAATGTCAGCCGGGGTCGTCGTTACTCCTTTTGGGGGCCAATAGATTTTGCCGCCGCATCGGACGGTTTCATCATGCGTGGTTTCCAGGAGGCCATTCGGCAATCTTTTGCGAAGAGCGAGGCGAGCATCACGATGGCAAAGCGGATCAGTGCTTTATTGGTTTTGTCGCTTCTTCTTGGTTTACTCATTGTGGGCATATTTATTCTTGGCCCGTTGCTTAAGAAGCTGCGTATTGAATATGAAAAAAAGAAGGTTTTCGAACAGAAATTGTCGATTCTTGCCCATAGGGACGGCTTGACCGATCTTCCCAATCGAATGGCATTCAATCGAATATTGGATCGACTTATTGCGGCTCACAGTTCAAAGGACCAATCTTCAGAAAACGGCTCGTTCGTACTTTTTCTGATTGATTTGGACCATTTCAAAGCAGTCAACGACACCTTCGGTCATCAAGCTGGCGATGGGTTATTGATTGAGACTGCGAAGCGAATCACATTAGTCATTGGGACCGATTCCATCGCGGCGAGATTGGGTGGCGATGAATTTGCTATTTTGGTTCCGAATCTTTCAGATAGCAATGAAGCTGAAAAAATTGCTACACGGATACGTGGAAGCTTGTCTCAACTTTGCATTGTTGATGGACATGCTCTCAATGTATCGAGCAGTATCGGTGGCGCTATTTTTCCAGATCACGGCAGTAATGCAAAAGAGATTATACGATGCGCTGATTTGGCGCTGTATTCCGCAAAAACGATGCGCAACAATCAAGTAATCTTTAACGAGGCGATGATGGCAGATCGACTTGCTGAAAGTCAGCTTCGTACAGCCCTGTTTAATGCGGTCGAAAACGATGAATTCCTTGTTTATTATCAGCCAAAAATAGATGTTCGAAGTGGCCGCCATGTCGCATTTGAGGCACTTGTACGGTGGCGTCACCCTGATCTCGGCATTTTATCGCCGGGGCGTTTCTTGCATCTCTTCAATACGGCGGCATCGATTTCTTCAATGACTGAGTGCGTTATTAATAAAGTGGCTTACGACATACGAGTTTGGCGGGATGCGGGTCTGTCCCCAGGGAGTGTAGCGATCAATATGCCCGAAGCTATCTTGATTTCTGAAGTTGGCTACGATATGTTTGCGAATGCGATTAAGCTGTATGCGATTGAATGGAGTGATTTTTCGATCGAAATTACCGAGGATGTATATATGAATAAATATACGGAGCAGATATTTGCAACCGTCATAAAACTGCGTGAACAGGGGGTGTCGATTGCGCTCGATGATTTCGGAACTGGTTTCGCATCTTTGACGAATCTCAGGAATTTTCCGTTTGATGATGTAAAAATTGATCGTAGCTTTATTTCTGATATTGGTGTTGATAATAAATCGGAGCAAATTATTAAGGCCATGATTGATCTTGTTGAAAATCTGGGGAAAAACTGTGTTGCTGAAGGCGTGGAAACGGAAGAACAACTTATGTTTTTACAGCAAGCTGGTTGCGGTATGGTGCAAGGCTACTTCTTTGCACAACCTCAACCGTTCGAGATGGCTACATCGCGTCTAGTCGCTAGCAGTGGCGCTCAATTTGAATCTTTGGTGGTTGTTTGATTTAATGGGTATTATTATTATGATAATACGTGGATGTTACTCGCCTATAAAGCGTTTGGGCTTGGCATCGTCAATATTTTTTCTTTCACTGGCGCATGCTGAATTTCCATCGCCTTTAGAAGGAGCGAAAGGTGCATTTCAGCCGACCGTGGAGGTGATGCATTTTTGGGTTTCAAAAAGTGAGAGTAAAGCCCTTGACGTCTATCGCCAAGCATGGAGGGGCCGTGGCGGCAAATGGGATGATTTGCCAAGTAAGGACAAGCAGACCGAGTTGAAGATAGTCACGGATAGGATTGCCAGTGGCTATCCTCCTACTGTCATGCAGTGGCATGCCAATGAAGGCAGTCAGGAGTTACCTTCGATGGGGGTTATCCAAGATATAGAAGAGGTCGCCTCTGCCGATCATTGGCGGGATTTTCTGCCTAGAAATGTGATCAATCGAATATCCTATAAAGGGCACATATATTTTGCACCAGCAAATATTCATGCGGAAAACTGGCTTTGGACTAATAAAAAGATATTTGATAAACTGAAACTGTCGCCGCCGACAAGTTGGGATGGAATTTTTGACAGTGCCATTAAAATCAAGGCCGCAGGCTATACACCCATTGCACTTGGATCAGGCACATGGGAAATCTCTCTTATTTTTAATGACATTGTCTATTCCGTCTATGGACCGGAGGGTTATGCGCGTCTGATGAGCGCAGCCGACCCACATGCTGCAATGAAACCAGAGATGTTAAAGGCGCTTGGTATTTTGCGGCGCCTCAGCGCTTTTGTCGAGACCGGCCGAATTGGCAAGACTTGGGCCGATGCAGCACTTTCCGTTGGTCGGGGTCGGGCAGGTATGCAGTTCATGGGCGATTATGCAAAGGGCGAACTGACGGGTGCCGGACTTGTAGCCGACAAGGATTACCGATGCACTTTAGCGCCGGGGACCGAATCGGTATATTTCGTCGTGATCGACGCTTTTGCCTTTCCGACCACAAACAATGAGCATGATCGCCGCTCCCAACTGCTCTTCGCGCGCCAGATCATGGATATCGATAATCAGCTCGCCTTCAATCGCATTAAAGGATCGATTCCAGTTCGAACTGACGTTCAGAGCAAAAATCTTGATGCATGCGGGAAAGTTGGTCTGGATTTGATTTCGCGTCAGCGTAGTCAAGTTTCCGCTCAGTCGATGATCATGCCTTCGCAGATGTCGCAAGGATGGATCGATATCGTTGCCGACTATTTCAACGATCCCAAGATCTCGGCTGTGCATGCGCAGCATCAGTTGGCGGATGTTTTATCGCAAAAATGAATAAACTAATACCAGCCTCGTCGCCAAAGTCAGTGCCACCGTGACCGAGAAGCTGGGATTCGTCAAATACGTCAAGGATCTGATGGATGAAATCGGTGCAGCCAGCTCGGAGCAAAGTACCGGTGTGTCGCCGGTTGGCCGTTTCAATGTCTAGGCGGACGAATTGGTTAGCACGGTCATTGCGCTGCAAATTCCAGGCTGGTACCAACATCATCATCCACCCTCGGTGCGAACTATGCCATCCTCGCGAAGAACACATCTCCTTGGTGCATTTGGGGCAATATCCGAATTGAGCGTTCTGATCGGCGACCATGCCAAAGGAAGTACAGGTGGTGTGCCATTTTTGGACTTTTTCAGCATTACCCTGAAGAACTTCATTGAAGGTGATAACCTATTGCGGAATACCAAATGTGAAGTTTAAAGGGAGCAGCCGGTTTCGTTTTTATTCAGCAGAAAGGAACGAGCGTATTACGCACTTTTACTATGGAATTTGAACTCCGGAGGGCGCTGGCGCTCAATGAACTAAGGGTTTACTTCCAGCCTCGGGTCAATTTGGCGGGCGGTGACATTTGTGGTGCCGAAGCACTGATACGATGGCAGCACCCTGAGCGGGGCTTAGTTCCTCCATCGGAATTCATTCCCATGGCTGAGAAAACGGGTCTGATCTTGCCGCTTGGTGAATGGGTGGTCCAGAACGTCTGTAGGCAGCAACGTGTTTGGCTGGATCGTGGCCTATCTGTGCCGCCGGTGGCAGTCAACCTGTCGGCGCTTCAGTTTCGCCAGAAGAATTTGGTCCAATTTATCCGCCAGGAACTTGCGGCCAACCAACTGGATGCCAAGTACCTAGAAATAGAAATCACTGAATCCACGTTGATGGACAGTGTTGATGAGGCCGCAGCTACGTTGCAAGAGCTAAGGACGACTGGTATCAAGATATCGTTGGATGATTTCGGCACCGGCCATTCTTCACTTAGTCGACTGCGGCGTTTGCCTATCGATCACTTGAAGATAGATCAATCCTTTGTGCGCAACCTGACCACCGAGCCTGAAGATGCAGCTATATGCTTGGCGATCATTGGTCTCGCCCACAACTTGCGTATGTCGGTGATCGCCGAAGGCGTGGAAACCGAAGGGCAGGCGAATTACCTGCGTCAACACCATTGTGACGAGATGCAGGGCTATTACTTCAGTCGACCTTTACCAGCGGACGACTTCGAAGAACTGCTGGTACTGAGGAGGACCCTGATCCTCCCGCCCCAGCCCACTCATGAACGTCGGACATTGCTTTTGGTGGATGATGAAGCGAATGTGCTGTCTGCGCTCAAACGCGTGTTGCGTTTGGATGGCTACGATATCATCACAGCTAGTAGTGCACGGGAAGGCTTGGAACTTCTATCGATCCATCCGGTGCAAGTGATTGTCTCGGACCAGCGCATGCCGGAAATGAGTGGCTCTGAGTTTCTTTCGCGAGTCCGCGATCTCCATCCTCATACCGTTCGTTTAGTTCTTTCCGGTTACGCCGATCTGCGCAGTGTCTCAGAGGCAATCAACCGCGGTGCTATCTACAAATTTCTTACCAAACCCTGGGATGAGGGGATGCTACGCTCAGATTTACGCGAGGCCTTTCTGCACTTTGAATCGGGACACCGCAAAAGATAAGGGTGTACTAGGGACTCAACGGTAAAATTTTTCCAGGAATGAGCCCTTGTCGTTATTGGCCAACGTACAAAAATTGCCCCAACGGCCTGGGTGCAGTGACTCAACAAACGCTTTGCAAGAGCTATCGCGTTTAACTTTTGTCGTTTGTGTCGGTGAGGGGGGGAATAGGCAACAGAACCTCCCCCTGCGGGCCCCACTCCACCCGGGTAATGCCGGGCTCTATGGCTTCCAAGCGCTTTTTTTCTATTTCAACAGAGCTCAATTCGTTAAATTGCTGCCGTCCTACGTCGGCCAGCTCCCGCTCGTAGCGCTGCTGCCCGGCTCTCTCCAATGCTTGTCGAACATGGTCGATAAAGTCTTTTTCAACCCAGGGCTTGACCAGGTAGCGGAATATTTCAACGTCATTGACCACCTGCATAAGGCTGTCGAAATCGGACGAGGCACTCAGAATCATACGTACCGCATGGGGTTGGATATACCGCACCAAAGCCAGAAACTCTGAGCCATTCATCAAGGGCATTCGGAAGTCGGAAATTACGACATCAAAAGGAGACTCCTTCAATTTGGCCAAGGCCAATTCGGGATCCACTGTAGTTTCGACCCGTAACTCCGCACCAAAACCCACCCGCAACATGCGCTTAAGCGCAGATAGCACATGCT
The DNA here is from genome assembly GCF_059421805.1 of Rhodoferax sp. GW821-FHT02C08. NCBI lineage: Bacteria > Pseudomonadati > Pseudomonadota > Betaproteobacteria > Burkholderiales > Comamonadaceae > Rhodoferax > Rhodoferax sp. GW821-FHT02C08. Next base: position 51,943 of record NZ_JBWKVR010000011.1, on the reverse strand, counting down.
CTTCGTCGTCCAGCAGCAAAATCCGTTGTTGCATCAGGGCCTCCAGGACGATTTTTTGATAGGTAGCAGCATATGCACTCCGTCACGACTTTCACGCAAGCGCAGCCGCCGAATCAACTCTACGGAGAAAACATGGTCAGCCGCTATAAGCACGCCCCCTTCGCTGGAAAGTAGATCCTGCGCGAGCACCATGCCTGGCCGCAGATTCTCTGTAGATGTCATCACCGGCGGAGCCTCATCTACGGACGAGGCTTTGAGCAGCACCTGCAAAAACACATCCACCACTTCGGGATGGAACTGTGTGCCCCGCCCACGGGAAATCATGGCCCGGGCATCCTGCGCGGCCAAGTTGCCTGTACTTAGATGACCATGCAACAAGTCGTCATAGGTATCCGTCACGGCCAAGATACGTGCCCCCAACGGGATAGCATCACCTGCAATACCGTCAGGGTAGCCTTGTCCATCATGTCGTTCGTGGTGTGCACGAATCAGGGTCGCCACACCATGCATATCGTCCATGGCCATTAAGGCCTGCTCACCCAGCACAGGATGCTTGCGGTAAAGCGCCAACTCATCCACGGTCAACCGCGCCACGGGTCGCGCCAGTATGCTGTCGGACAGGCCGATCTGCCCAATGTCGTGCACCAAGCAGGCAATAAATAGATCTTGCTGCTCGGTTTCGCCCATACCCATGGCGCGCCCAGTACGTCGCGCCAAGTCTGCCACCCGTCGCGCATGTCCAGATAATTGTCCGCCCCGCCACTCCATGACGTTGGAAAATACCTTGATTGAGGTCAGATAGTTTTTTTTCAACTTCTGGGTCAATAGTGACAGCTCGCTGGTGCGCGCTATTACTTTTTCTTCCAAGGTCGCATTGAGCTCGGTGAGCTCCTTGTTCTTGTCCTGGAGCAAGGATTCCAGTCGACGCTTTTCACGCTCAAGTGTTTGGCGTTCAAATACTTGTCGGGCTGTTGTAAGAACTTCGACATCATCCCAAGGTTTGGTGATGTAGCGATACACCTCGCCACTATTGATTGCCGCAATAGTGGACTTGATGTCTGAATAGCCCGTAAGAAGTACCCGTATGGTCAGCGGCCATCGCTCACGCACCTGCGCCAGGAATTGGGCTCCATCCATATTTGGCATTCGCATGTCGGAGAAAACCAGGTCTACAGGCGACTGCGCGAGTAGCTCTAGCGCCTCGGCACCACTGGTTGCCGTAATAACGCTGTAACCACTACCGCGAAATAGTCGGCGTAATGCGGCCACAATATTCGGCTCATCATCCACACACAGAATTCGCCATGCAGGCAAGTCTGCCGCGGCAGAACTCTCGTCCGCCACACTCGTAGGCTGATTACTTACCGATTCGAGTGCAGTATTCACAGCTCAGCCTCTCGTGGATGAACTATCGGAAGGGTTACTTTGAACCGGGTTCCCACACCTATCTCGCTAGAAACATCGATATGGCCAAAATGTTTTTTCACAATGCCATAAGAAAGAGACAAGCCCAAGCCAGTTCCCTTGCCGACCGGTTTGGTGGTAAAGAATGGATCAAAAATCCGACCCAGATTTTCCTTGGAAATGCCGCCACCATTGTCCTGAACTTCTACCCACACATTGTCGCCTTCTTGTCCCGTGCGGATTGTGATGGTGCCCCGTTCAACTTGAATAGAATGCGCAGCATTTACTAGCAAATTCATAAACACTTGGTTGAGCTCGGACGGCAGGCATTCAATATCTGGAATTTCACCAAATTCTTTGAGCACATCAGCCTTGTATTTGATCTCATTGTTTACGATGTTCAAGGTCGAAACAATGCCATGATGCAGGTCCGCCTGGACCCATTCCTGCGTGGTGTCTACACGCGAAAAGTCCTTCAAATTTTGCACAATATTGCGTACTCGTGTGATGCCGTCCTTAGACTCATTCATCAGCGACGGAATGTCTTCTTTCAGAAAGTCTAGTTCAACCTTCTCGCGCAAAGCCTTCAGTTGCCCTCCCAGCGGCGTACCCGCCAATGCCGGTTCGGCTTGCTCATAGGCCGACAGCATCTGGAAGAGATCGTCAAGATAACGCTCCAGTGTTCCGAAGTTAGAAAAAATGAAGCCAATCGGATTGTTGATTTCATGGGCCACACCGGCAGCCAACTGGCCAATCGATGCTAACTTCTCGGATTGCATCAGTTTGTCCTGAGCGTCTGACAGTCGAGCATTGACCTGCTTCAACTCTTCATTTGCACGCAGTAGCTCCTTAACCTGGTCTCCCGTCAAATTTTCGCTCACATCAGATAGCGCCCCCACATCTCCCACAGCGGGAGCCAAAGAATGGCTATTTGTAGTCAAGATGCGTCTCCTAGGTTAAGAGAATCTGGCACATAGACTCATATTGCGCCTCTGTAGCTCGGAACACTTGGGTATAGGCACTCTCATCCAATGCCAAGCGAGACCACGCAGCCATGGACAGCGGCGGCACCATATCCTCCCTGTAGTGCGACAAGTCCAACGCGTGAACAATGTTGTCAGCCACATGCAGCACATCGACCAGGCTTTTTTTCGGCTGAGGCAAAGGATTGTGGTGGTTCGCTATCGCATCTGCAATTGAGGGGGCGAAATTCCAATGCTCAGCTACCACTTTTCCAACCTGTGTATGGTCCGTCCCCCATACAAACTGTTCGGCTTGTTGACTGGAGCAATCTTGCTCACGCCGGTATGCCATGGCTGCGGCATAGTCCCTGCTGTGTCGTGTGGCCAAGACCAAGCGGCCAATATCATGGAGCAGACCTAGGGTGAAAGCAGTATCTTCGTCTAGACCTGAGACCTGCGCCAAAGCACGAGCGCACAAAGCGGTGCCAATTGAATGCCGCCAGAAGGAAGCAAGGTCAAAATTGGAATCTGCCTGTCGTTGCAACTTATCCACTAGACCTGCCGCAATTGCAATGCTGCGCAGTGTACGCATACCCAAAATGGGGGTTGCTTCTGCAATCGAAGTTACTTGACGCGACAAACCATAAAACGAAGAATTTGCTAAGCGCAACGTCTTGGATGTCAAGGCTTGGTCGTGCGAGATCTTTAGTGCCAATTGCTCCATGTTGACATGCGGATCGTTCATGCACTGGATTAGCTCCATTACGATAGCAGGCAGCGCAGGTAAACCACGCGCGCTAAGCAAAATATCCTCGGTCGATAAAGTGTTCACGGCATACTCTCCTGCCGGTATGCAGATACCAATTTAAGCAGCGGGTTGATTTCACCAGACTGATGTACATACCTGAACAGGTACTGCAGGCGCTGTTCCATAGCCACTTGGCGTTCGCCCCGGACGGCTTCGGATTCCGGCTCAACAGGCGCCAACACAGACACGGCGACCACTCCACGATCACGCAAACCAGCTACCAGAGCGGATGTTAATACGGCTCCAGCAGGCAGCAAAACTTGCTGCTGAGCATCCAGCACCGGCTCTGCCAGAACCGCAGCTTCTGGCACATCTATTAAAGGGATGGTATTTTTTTGCATCGCTAGTGCACTGATAACTGAGCGTCGACTGATGTCAATACTAGAAGCTTGCCTCGTGATTGACCAGCCCCACCAATCAACCGGCATACAACTCCGTAGGTCTTCTCAAACAGGTGCAGTTGGTGGTAGCTGCCGTCTCCCTCACGCCAAACTTGCAGCAGCTCGGGTGAGAAAACCTCTTCCGCATCACAACCCAGCAACAGTGCGCCACTGCCAAACAGTTTTTCAGCATCGGCGTTGACGAAAGCCACCATTCCCGAAAGATCCAGGCCGATGACAGCCGTGGGAATAGAGTCCAACACCTCGCGTGCCACGACCAGGCTGTTTGATTCCCGGCTGATCTGCGCCTGTTGAGCCTCTAGCAGCTTTTGCAAACGCTCATTCACCGCACTCAGCTCCTGGTTCGCTACGATCACCGCGCTGCCCAGACGGCGATTCTCATCCGCCATTTCCTTATGCGAAAAGGCTTCTGCAATGTGGCCGCGCAAGCGTTCGTCGTCCCAGGGCTTAGTCAGGAACTTATAAATGGCACCCTCATTGATAGCGTCCGTGATGGACTGCAATTCGGTATAACCTGACAACACCATGCGCACGGTATCGGGATACAGCTCCTTGGCACGGCGCAAGAATTCCACACCTGTCATCCCAGGCATACGCTGGTCGGATACGATTACATCCACCGAATGCTCGGCCAATCGTTGCAAACCCTGGGCGCCACTGTTGGCTGTCACGATATGGTAGCCATCACGACGCAGCAGCCGCTTGAGTGCGGCAACAATATTGTCCTCATCGTCCACTAGCAGCAAGGTGCGCTGGTGCGTGCGTCGTAGTAAAAGGTGTTCGGGCAGTTGCCGACCTTGCCGCAGTATTTCACTCATCGCATTGGCCGATATAGATGCGCTGAAATAGTGTCCCTGCATTTGATCGCAGTGGTTTGCTATCAACAGGGCAAGCTGCCCTTCGGTCTCCACGCCTTCGGCCAACACTTTCATTTGCAAGCTGTGGGCCATGTTGATAATGGCTCGGGTAATGGAGACATCTTGTGAAGCGGCGGTGACATCGTGTACAAAAGAACGGTCCACCTTGACCACATTGATGGGAAGGGTGCGCAAGTAGCTCAGATTGGAGTAACCGGTGCCAAAATCCTCCAGGGATATTTCAATACCCAGGGCGTTCAGCTCGCTCAGGACACGTGTCACGTGCACGCGCTCACCGACCAATACTGCTTCAGTGATCTCTAGGCCCAAATAGCGGGGCTCAAGTCCGGTTTCTGTCAATATGGCTTGTATACGCCGTACGATATCGGGCTGCAGCAGTTGCCTTGCAGACAGATTCATCGCCACCCTCCCTAACGTTAGCCCTAGGCGCTGCCAGTCCAAAGTCTGCTCGCACAATGTGCGCAGCACCCATTCCCCAATGGGCACGATCAATCCGGTCTCTTCCGCAACATCCAGAAATGCAGAGCGGGCACCCGACGGTAGTTCGGGTGCATTCCATTGCAACAAGGCTTCAGCCCCTATGACCGCACCGCTCGAAAGATCCAATTTGGGCTGGTAATACAGCTCAAACTCCTGGCGCTCCAGCGCGCGCCGTAGACCGGACTCCAACGCCAGCCGTGTCACCGCTTTTGACTGCATATCCTCACTAAAGACACCAATCTCGTTTTTGCCTTTGGCCTCAGCATGGTAGGTCGCGGCTTGCATGTGGTTCAACAGTTCTTCAGGCTCCCGGCCATGCATGGGAAACAACGCAATTCCCATGGCGCAATTCACCCTGATTTCGTTGTCTGCTACCACCAAAGGCATAGCTAATGCGTCCATCAGGTTCGCAGCAAGCTGCACCGCCATGTTTTCATCTACTGCGCCATCACGCGCCTTGAGAACAGCAAATTCGCCGCTGCCAAAATGTGCCAGTTCATCGCCAGCCTCGATGTTTTCTTGCAGTCGCATCGCCACGGCGGCCAGCAAAAGATTTCCACCCGCCTTACCCAGAGATTCGCTCACCAATTTCAATTGACCGATCTGGATGCCAAGTACGGCAATCTGGGCCTCTTTTCTGTCGGCTTCATGCAGCACCGTTTCCAGACGCTGGCTGAAGGCATTGCGGTTATGCAGGCCCGTTATCTCATCGGTATTGGCCATCGCATCCAGGCGTTGCTCAGCGGCGCGTTGTACGGTAATGTCCTGCAATATGGTGACCGATCGCACGGTCCGCCCCTGAATATCGGCCTCGGCGACACCACGGTGCAGTACGGTGCGCAAGCTCCCGTCAGCATGCACAATGCGGTGCTGAAATTCACAAATTTCACCAGGAGAAACTCCTTCGCTGATGGCCTGTACATATGGGCGGTCCGCTGCCGGTACCCGCGAAAACAGCCAATCTCTTGTCACGATGGCCTCGTTGGGCGTTTCACCGAAAATATTGAACATTCCAGAGGACAGCGTCATAGCCCCCGTGGCTAGGTCCATTTCAGCTGAGCCAATGCGGGCCACTTCTTCCACATTGCTTAGCAGCTGCGCCCTGGACTCTGCAATACGGGAAGTGCGCTTGATATCGCTGACATCGTGCAAGGTCACGAGATTAGCTGCCCCGCCAGGCAACTCAATCCGTATACCCCGGACCTGGGCCGAAAAACGAGCCCCATCTTTACGCAGGCATTCGATCTCGTAAAAGTCGCCGCCACCTCCCACCATCCTCGCCTGCGAACGCATACGCACCGCGTCACGGTACTCTGGCGCTGTCAGCAATATAGGATCCATTCCGTCAAGCATTTCTTCCAACGGGTAGCCAAACAGTTGGGTCAGATTTGGATTCGCATAGATGAAGCGATCATGCTGTACGACAAACACGGCAGCCTGCACGTGATCCATCAAGAGCCGATAGGTATCGGTGGATAGATTGGCCAACATTGCGTGCTGATCCAGAGGCTCCACAGAGGGGACAGGTATTGCGCTGTTCATACGATACTTAGTACCGCTTGCACGCCGGGCCTGGATAGTGCTTGGTCGTCGCGCACAAAAAAGGGGGGGGACGCAAGCATGTTGTGCATTGGAACATCCATATGTCTTTGGCCTCCTGCAGCGTGTCGAACGCACTACCGTCCGTCCCAGCCGCTCGAAACACTTTACACCCAGAATCTAACTCTGTGGGCAAACCATATCAACTTTGCCACGAACTTAGAGCCGTTAAGACAGTTGCTGAACGCCGAGGGAAACAAGGCTGCATGAGTAAGGATGCTTCACTCCAAGCGGATGGGCAACTGACCCAATGCAACCACGCGTGATATCGGGTTTCGTGCAAACTGTCGTGGTTTGCACCAAGGGGAAACCCTCATTCCCCTATATGTGGATGCCACCAAGAGCCTACTTGCCTGCATAGTGCAACCTTTGTAAGAGCAACCGACCGCCTGCATGGGGCGTTCCGTGTCGTTCTGCATCGTGCACAAGAAGGTCTAGATGCCACTTCGCTCTACTTTGTCGGACCGAGATGGGATGACAAATGAAAGCAACTTCCAAGAGGACTTCATACTGCCATGGCCCAAGAAAAAGAAAATCCTCTAAACCAAACCCTGCTGAACATGGCCGGACGCATTGCACAGCTGGGTGGTTGGACTGTTGATCTGCCGGACAACCGCATTAGTTGGTCGGACGAGATGTGCGCGATCCATGACTTGCCTCCAGGCACGGCTCCTGAGCTTGAGCAGGTTTTCGGTTTTTATGCTCCACAATCGCAAGCCGCTGCCCGTAATGCCTTTGACACATGTGTTCAGCAGGGCACGTCTTTTGACTTGGAATTGGAAGTGCTCACGGCCAAAGGCCGGCACATATGGGTTCGCGGTATGGGCGAAGCTGCGCGGGACGCTGCCGGCTTGATTGTCCGTATCCAAGGGGCATGCCAAGACGTGACGGAGCGCAAGCAGACCGAGGAGAAGCTCATTTACGAGCGAGACTTGTTGTGGATGCTGTTGAACAGCTCTCCAGATCACATTTATTTCAAGGACATCCAATCGCGTTTTATCAAGTGCAGCACGGCTCAGGCCCACCAATTTGGTGGAAGGTCTGTAGATGAGCTGGTAGGCAAGACGGATTTCGATATCTTTTCCGAAGAGCATGCTCGCCCTGCGTATGAAGATGAACAGGAAATCATCCGGACCGGTCAACCCATCATCAACAAGGTGGAGCGGGAAACTTGGCAGGATGGCCGACCGGATACCTGGGCGCTGACCACCAAAATGCCGTTGCGTAATAAAGATGGTGTGATTATTGGTACGTTTGGTATTACCAAGGATATTTCGGCTATCAAGCAAGCAGAAGCGGAGTTGGCTTACCAGCGGGATTTACTCGCGACACTTATGGAAAACCTGCCGGATTCGATATTCTTTAAAGACCTGCAATCACGCTTCGTTCAGCTCAGCCGTTCTGAGATCAGCAGCCTTATGCAAACGGCAATAAACCGATTTCGTGCTGCGTTACCGGCGGGTGCGGACGACACCTTACCTCCGCATTTGCAGAGTGTCGATGCGTTCAAGGAGTATGTCATAGGTAAAACAGATGCTGATATTTACGGCATCGAGCATGCGGCAGAGTTCGCAAAAGATGAGCAGGAGGTGCTGCGCACGGGGCAGCCTATGATCGAAAAGAGCGAAATCGTCGCAGTCAATGCGGATGGACAGGCTGACTGGCATCTCTCGACAAAGTGCCCCTGGCGTGACAGAGATGGACGCCTCATTGGCACATTTGGTACCTCTAAAAACATCTCCAAATTGAAAGAGGCGGAGAGAACGATCGAAGACGTGCACAAAAAGCTGGTCGACGCCTCGCGTTTGGCAGGCATGGCCGAGATTGCTACCAACGTGCTACACAACGTGGGCAACATTCTTAATAGTGTCAATGTCTCCACGGATATGCTCAGCGCGCAGTTGAGGAACTCAAAACTCAAAGGCCTGACGCGTGCTGTGGGCCTGATGGATGAACATGCTGATGCACTGAGTGAATTTTTGACGAAAGACGCAAGGGGTAAGTTGTTACCGATTTACCTGCGTGAATTGGCCCAGGCATTGGACTTGGAACATAGGGCCATGGCAGAAGAACTTGTCCTGCTGGCCAAGAGTGTTGACCATATCAAGGAAATCGTCGCGACTCAGCAGTCCCACGCTAGTGCCCCGCGCGTGGTTGAATCGGTACGCTGGAATGAATTGGTGGAGGATGCGCTGCGCATGAATGTCAGCTCCCTAGTGCGCCATAAAGTGCAGATCGTCAAAGACTTTGATGCACTGCCCGCTCTCTCGCTGGATCGACATCGCGTATTGCAGATTTTGGTGAACCTGATCGGCAATTCCAAGCAGGCCCTGGATGGTCTGGGGCTAGCCAATCCCACTATCGCGCTGGGCGCCCGCCTTGTCATTTCGGAACAGGGGAGGGCGCTGCGCATCACCGTGGCCGACAATGGCGAAGGCATTGCGCCAGAAAATATGACGCGCATCTTCGCGCATGGTTTCACTACCCGAAAAACCGGGCACGGCTTCGGTCTGCACAGCTGTGTAATAGCGGCGCAGGAAATGGGCGGAAGCTTGTCTGCGCATAGTAGTGGAACTGGGCAAGGAGCTACGTTTACCCTCGATATTCCTATAGACACCCAAGAGGGATAGCAATGAACCAACTACCTAATCGGCGTATTTTGCTGATTGACGATATGCCCGCCATCCACGAGGATTTTCGCAAGGTGCTCGCGCCCCAGGTGTCGGAGCGTGTCGAGCTCGGTGCGGTCGAGAGGGCTTTGTTTGGCGATGCTGATCAGCCCGCCGTTGATGCATTCTTACTTGATTCGGCCTACCAGGGACGAGAAGGGCTGACCAAGGTACAAGCTTCATTGCATGACTCAAGGCCTTACGCGATGGCCTTTGTCGATATGCGTATGCCGCCTGGCTGGGATGGCGTGCAAACTATCGAGCACCTGTGGAGGGAAGATCCGCGATTGCAGATCGTGATCTGCACAGCATATGCAGATGCCTCCTGGGATGAGGTGCTGGCCCGGCTGGATGCGCGCGATCGGCTGTTGATTCTAAAGAAACCGTTCGATGCGATTGAAGTTTACCAGTTAGCATCTTCATTGACTGCCAAGTGGCAGATGGCACAAGACTCATTCGAACAGTTTACGCAGCTGGAGGAGGCTGTGCGTGAACGCACCAAGGAGTTAAGTGCTAGCAACGAAGCATTGCAACTAGAGATAGAGGAACGCAAGCATCTGCAAGGTCAGCTGGTGCAATCAGAAAAACTTGCCTCCATCGGTCAGCTTGCAGCTGGTGTGGCACATGAGATCAATAACCCGATTGGCTATATCTTTTCGAACTTCAGCACACTGGAGGGATATTTGACCCAGCTTTTCCAGATGCTGGATGCATTTGAAAATGCCGAAGGCAGCATAGTTGCTCCTGAGGTTGCAATTAGGTTACGCAAGCTGCGTGAAGAAATTGAGTTGGATTTTTTAAAAGAGGATATTCCCGTGCTGATGCGCGAATCGCAACAAGGCATTATGCGGGTGCGCCAGATCGTGCAAGATCTGAAGGACTTTTCGCGCGTGGATTCGACGCAGGAATGGGAATGGGCCAATCTGCACCATGGTATTGAATCCACCTTAAATGTGGTGGCCAGCGAAGTCAAATACAAGGCTGATGTGGTCAAGGAATATGGAGATATCCCTGACGTCGAATGCTTGGCTTCGCAGATTAACCAGGTGGTGATGAATCTGGTAGTCAATGCAGCACATGCCATGGGTGATGCGCGCGGGCGCATTACGATACGTACAGGCTCCGCGGGAGAGGATGTGTGGCTGGAGGTTGCCGACAATGGTGCAGGTATTCCTCCAGACACGCTCAAACGCATTTTTGAACCCTTCTTCACTACGAAGCCGGTGGGCAAGGGTACCGGACTGGGACTGTCGTTGTCATATGGCATTGTGCAAAAACACCAGGGGCGCATTGAAGTGGAAAGCACCATAGGGCAAGGCACGACGTTTCGCGTCACGCTGCCCATTCGCCGGCCAATGCCGCACGATGTAGCACCGACAGTCAATATATAAATGGCGACTCTAATCGGCGTATTTTATTGGTCGGTGATATGTGTTAGACATGTCGGGTGCGGTGGCAAATGAAAAATTGATCAGATCAGGCGGTAGGGATAACTTCAGATCGGCAGTAACGTTTAGGGGTTTGAAGATACTCAGAATTCCGCGGAGGATCAGAAACCTAATTGCTCCAAGCGGAGAAGGCTATGCCTTTCCGCTTGGGGCAATGGAGATCGTTGGTTCGACTTGCGTGCTTAGGCTTGGTCGAAGCGATCCAGGTTCATGACTTTAGTCCAGGCTGCGACGAAGTCAGTCACCAGCTTTTGTGCGCCGCCGGCGCTGGCATAGACCTCGGCGTAAGCGCGCAGCACCGAGTTGGAGCCGAAGATCAGGTCGTTGCGGGTGCCGGTGTATTTCACCTGGCCGGTCTTACGATCGCGGCCTGCGAATACTTCAGCCTCACCGTCCACGGCTTTCCACTCGATACCCATGTCCAGCAGACGTACGAAGAAATCGTTGCTGAGTACGCCTACCTGGTCTGTGAATACGCCGTGCTTGCTGCCGTCGGCATTTGCGCCCAGCACGCGCAGACCACCGACCAATGCGGTCAGTTCGGGCGGGGTCAGGGTCAGCAACTGGGCCTTGTCAACCAGCAGGGCTTCGGTCGGCGCACCGATCTTGCCCTTTTTGTAGTTGCGGAAGCCATCGGCCAGGGGTTCCAACACAGCAAAGGACTCGACATCGGTCTGCGCCTGCGTCGCATCGACGCGGCCCGGCGTAAATGGCACCGCGACGGCCACGCCTGCTGCCTTGGCCGCCTGTTCGACGCCCACGCTGCCGGCCAATACGATGATGTCGGCCAGCGAGGCCTTGCCAGATGCCTGCTGGATCTCAACCAGCTTGGGCAATACCTGGACGGCGATCTTGTTGACCTCCCAGTCCTTCTGCGGGGCCAGGGCCAGCCGTGCGCCGTTGGCACCACCGCGCTTGTCTCCGCCACGGAAGGTGGAGGCCGAAGCCCAGGCCACGGACACCAGTTCGCTTACCGACAGGCCGGAGGCGACGATTTTGGCCTTGAGCTCGGAGATATCCGCCGCCGTAGGACGGTAGGTTGCAGCCGGCAGCGGGTCTTGCCAGATCAGGTCTTCCTTGGGCACTTCAGGGCCGAGGTAGCGTGCTTTCGGGCCCATGTCGCGGTGGGTCAGCTTGTACCAGGCGCGGGCAAAGGCTTCGGCAAAGGCCTGCGGATCTTCATGGAAGCGCTTGGAGATCTTGCCGAACTCGGGGTCGAAGCGCAGCGTCAGATCGGTGGTCAGCATAGTGGGCTTGTTGAACTTGCCCGGCACATGTGCGTCAGGGATGATCTCCGGCCCATTTGTGGCGACCCACTGCTTGGCACCGGCGGGCGAATGGGTCAACTCCCATTCGTACTTGAACAGGTTTTCAAAGAAGTTGTTGCTCCACTGTGCCGGGGTGGTGGTCCAGGTGACCTCCAGGCCGCTGGAGACGGTGTCTTTGCCATGGCCACTGCCAAAGTTGCTGTTCCAGCCCAGGCCCTGGGCTTCAATGCCCGCGCCTTCGGGCTCTGGGCCTTTGTGCGACTCGGGCGCTGCGCCGTGCGCCTTGCCAAAGGTGTGGCCACCGGCGATCAGGGCGACGATTTCTTCATCGTCCATCGCCATGCGGCTGAAGGTGGTACGGATGTCCTTGGCCGCGGCCAGGTAGTCACCGCTGGCGTTGGGGCCTTCCGGGTTGACGTAGATTAGCCCCATGTGGGTGGCGGCCAGGTTGTTGTTTAGCTCGCCCTCTCCTTTGTTGCGGTCGCCCCCACCGCTGAAGCGCTTGTCTGCGGCCAGCCAGGAAGTCTCGGAACCGAAGTTCACATCCATGTCGGGTTCCCACACGTCTTCACGGCCACCGGCAAAGCCGAAGGTCCGGAAGCCCATCGATTCCAGCGCCACGTTGCCAGTCAGGATGAATAGGTCGGCCCAGGAAATCTGCTGGCCGTACTTCTGCTTGATAGGCCAGAGCAGGCGGCGTGACTTGTCGATGTTGACGTTGTCGGGCCAGGAGTTCAGCGGCGCAAAGCGCTGCTGGCCACGGCCACCACCGCCACGACCGTCTTGGGTACGGTAGGTGCCCGCGCTGTGCCAGGCCATGCGGATGAACTGAGGGCCGTAGTGGCCGAAGTCGGCCGGCCACCAGTCCTGGCTGTCGGTCATCAGTTTGACCAGATCCGCCTTGAGTGCCTTGTAGTCCAGTTTCTTGAATTCTTCTGCGTAATTGAACTTCTCGCCCAGCGGGTGGGACTTGTTGGAGTGCTGGTTCAATACGTCAACCCGCAACTGGTTGGGCCACCAGTCTTTGTTGGTTGTGCCGCCGCTGGCAGCATGGTGGACGGGACACTTGGCTTCATTGGACATGGGTTCTCCTTTGTCGGTTGGTGGCTGTATTTGTGGATACGTGGTGCCGCAGCAGCAGGCAGAAATATGCATGTGCGGCCATTGTTTGCAAATGACAGCCTGGGACATTCATAGTAATTAATTACTATGAATCCAAGAACTCAATAAAATTTATGTATTGAATAGAGTTTTTCAAAGATGCCCTCGGATTTTCTGCCCCCAAAGCTCTTTTACTCTCCCGCTAGGACGTTTCATCATCGAATTCGACTAGCTCCGCGTCCTCGGCCACCTGCTCTCCGATTGCGCAGTAGAACGCTTTGACCACGCCGTCACGTGGGGCGGTGATTGTGTGCTCCATCTTCATGGCTTCCATGACTAATAGGGCCGAGCCTTTATCTACCCGTGTGCCAGTGGCGACCAGCAACGCCAGTACCTTTCCGGGCATTGGTGCTTTCAAATGGCCTTCGACTGCGTGATCCGTGGTTATGTATGCGGTGGGCACTATGGCCAAGGCCCAAGTTCTTCCCTCGAAGAACACATGTCTTTTGTCACCGACCGGCACTACCTTTGCGTGTAGCTGGCGTTCACCTATGCAGGCCTGTAGCTGGCCTTGCATATCCAGTGTGGCGTGCGCGGGCAGGCGTTCTGCATGCAGCCAAAGCGTATATCTGCCATTCACGCCAAGGCTTTCAGCCTCGATAGCTTGCACGGTATCCCCCATGCGCAGCTGTATCGTGCGTCTAGCCCATCCGTTCAGGCGCCAGCCGTCTAGTGCGCGCCAGGGCGAGTCTGGATACGCGTCACGCCCAGCCTCGCGCGCTGTCTGTTGGGCCTGGTCCTGTAGTTCGGCCAACGTTGCCAGCAACCATACCTCGTCAGGCACGCGGGTGTTGGATGGGAATAGAAGCGCTGCTTCGCGCTCTATCAGGCCGGTATCAAGATCGGCATGGCTGAACGACGGGCTTGTCACCAGACGCGAGAGGAACTCGATGTTGGTCTGAACGCCCACTACCTGGTATTGGCCCAGTGCCTGGTGCATGCGCGCAAGTGCCTGGCTGCGGTCTGCACCCCAGACGATCAGCTTGGCGATCATGGGGTCGTAGTGGGGCGTGATCTCGTCGCCTTGCGCTACACCCGTATCTATACGTACGTGGGCCGATTCCTGCGGTGTGGCCAGATGCACCAGCCGGCCGGTAGAAGGCAGAAATCCTTTGTTGGGATCCTCGGCATAGATGCGGGCCTCCAGCGCGTGGCCGTGGAGTGTGAGCTGCTCTTGCCGCAGTGGCAGTGGCTCGCCGCACGCCACCCGCAACTGCCACTCCACCAGGTCCAGCCCCGTCAGCATTTCGGTCACAGGGTGTTCGACCTGCAGGCGGGTATTCATCTCCATGAAGTAGAAGCTGCCATCCTGCTGGGCAATGAACTCCACCGTTCCTGCACCCACGTAGCCGACGGCTTTGGCCGCTTCTACGGCCGCCTGGCCCATGGCCGCGCGGCGCTCTGGCGTCATGCCGGGCGCGGGGGCTTCTTCCAGTACCTTCTGGTGACGGCGTTGCACAGAACAGTCGCGTTCGAACAGGTACACCACATGCCCCTGCATGTCGCCAAATACCTGGATCTCGATATGCCGCGGCTTGAGCACATATTTTTCGACCAGCACATGGTCGCTGCCAAAGGCGTTCAAGGCCTCGCGCTGGCAGGAGTTGAGCGCGGCAGCAAAGTCGGCCGCCTGGTCTACACGGCGCATGCCTTTGCCGCCGCCACCGGCGCTGGCTTTGATCAGCACGGGGTAGCCGATGGTGTCTGCCTGCCGGGCCAGGAATAGCGGGTCCTGGTTGCTGCCGTGGTAGCCGGGCGTCAAGGGTACGCCGGCCTTCTCCATCAACTGTTTCGCCGCGGACTTGCTGCCCATGGCCTGGATCGCCGCGGCCGGCGGACCAATGAAGACAATGCCTGCCCGTTCGCAGGCTTCGGCGAAGTCGGCGTTCTCTGACAGAAAGCCGTAGCCCGGGTGGATTGCCTCGGCGCCGCTGTGCTGTGCGGCCGCCAGGATGCGGTCCGCGCGCAGATAGGAATCAAGCGCGGGCGCTGCACCAATCCATAGGGCCTCGTCGGCCAGGCGGACATGGCGTGCATGGGCATCTGCATCGGAATACACCGCGACCGTGGCAATACCGAGTTGGCGTGCTGTCTTGATGACGCGGCAGGCGATTTCGCCCCGGTTGGCAACGAGGATTTTTTTGAACATCGTCTCCTCCTTATGCGTGGTTCCAGACGGGCGCGCGCTTTTCCAGAAACGCGCTCAACCCCTCCTTGGCTTCGGGGGTCGCGCGCAGCACCGCAATACGCTGCGCGGTCTCAGTGGCTAGTGCCGTGTCTATCGGTTGGTGCGCGATACGGCGTATCAGCTGGGTTGCGGCTGTCTGCGCAAGTGGGCCGCCGGCCAACAGTGCATCGACGATCTGCTGCACGCAGGCGTCCAACTGCTCGGGTTCAACCACTTCATGCGCCAAGCCGATATGCTGTGCGCGCACGGCATCGATGCGCTCCGCCGTCTGGAAATAGCGGTAGGCCTGCCGCTCGCCGATGGCTCGCACAACATAGGGGCCAATCGCGGCGGGAATGATGCCGAACCGGACTTCGGTGGTGGCAAATGTGGCCTTGGTAGATGCAATGCAGATGTCGCATGCTGCAGCCAATCCCATGCCACCGCCCAGGGCTGCGCCGTGTACGCGTGCAATCGTAGGCGAGGCGCATTGCGACAGGGTGCTGAAGAGTGCTGCCAGCTTGTGCGCACTGGCCAGGTTATCTTTCAGGGGCGCCTCGCCCTGGCGCCGCATCCAGTTCAGGTCGGCCCCGGCCGAGAAGCTTTTACCGGCACCCGCCAATACGATGGCGCGCACAGCAGGCGCGGCGTCAAGCTCGGCGATACAGCTTGTCAGCTCCTGAATCAGCGTTTCGTTGAAGGCGTTGTGGACTTCGGCACGGTTCATCCAGATCCAGGCGCAGTCGCCGCGGTGTTCGATCTTCAGGTATTGGTAGTGCATACGGGCCTCACATGCCTTACATACGAAATAGGCCGAACTTCGTCGGCAGGATGGGCGCGTTCAGCGTGGCCGCCAAAGACAGGCCCAGCACGCGCCGGGTCTGGGCTGGGTCGACCACCCCGTCATCCCACAGGCGGGCGGTGGCGTAGTAGGGGTGGCCTTGCTCTTCGTATTGCGCCCGGATGGGGGCTTTGAAGTCTTCCTCCGCCTGTCCGGACCATGTACCTTGCTTGGCCTCTATGCCATCGCGCTTGACGGTGGCCAGCACGCCGGCTGCCTGCTCGCCGCCCATCACGCTGATGCGTGCGTTGGGCCACATCCACAGCAAGCGCGGGGAATAGGCGCGGCCGCACATGCCGTAGTTGCCGGCACCAAAGCTGCCGCCTATGAGCATGGTCAGCTTAGGCACGCCGACGGTGGCTACCGCCGTGACCATCTTTGCGCCGTCCTTCGCAATGCCTGCGTTTTCATACTTGCGGCCCACCATGAAGCCGCTGATGTTTTGCAGAAACACCAGTGGCACACCACGCTGGCCACACAGTTCTATAAAGTGCGCGCCTTTTTGTGCCGATTCGCCGAACAGGATGCCGTTGTTGGCGATGATGCCTACCGGCATGCCGTACAGGTGCGCGAAGCCTGTGACCAGGGTGGCGCCGTAGCGCGCCTTGAATTCGTCAAAGCGGGACCCGTCCACCACGCGTGCTATGACTTCGCGTACGTCGTATGGCTTGCGCGTGTCCTGCGGGATGATGCCGTAGATATCTTCGGCGTCGTACAGCGGCTCTTCAGTGGCTTGCAGCCGCAGGGTCAAGGTTTTTTGGTGGTTCAGGTTCGCCACGATGCTGCGTGCAATGGACAGCGCGTGGTGGTCGTTCTCCGCCAGGTGATCGGCTACGCCCGATATGCGGGTGTGGGTATCACCCCCACCCAGGTCTTCTGCGCTGACCACTTCGCCGGTGGCCGCCTTTACTAGCGGTGGGCCACCCAGGAAGATCGTGCCCTGGTTCCGCACGATGATGGTTTCATCGCTCATGGCTGGCACATAGGCACCGCCGGCCGTGCACGAGCCCATGACCACCGCGATCTGCGGAATGCCCTTGGCCGACATTTGCGCCTGGTTGTAGAAGATGCGGCCAAAGTGCTCCCGGTCGGGGAACACCTCGTCTTGCAGTGGCAAAAATGCCCCCCCTGAATCCACCAGATAAATACAGGGCAGGTGGTTTTGCTCGGCGATTTCCTGTGCACGCAGGTGTTTCTTCACTGTCATCGGAAAGTAGGTTCCGCCTTTGACCGTGGCGTCGTTGGCCAGCACCATGCATTCCACCCCATGGATGCGCCCTATGCCCGCCACCAGGCCCGCAGATGGGGCTTCTCCGTCGTACATGCCGTACGCGGCCAGTTGGCCTATTTCCAGGAATGGGCTGCCCGGGTCTATCAGCTGGTCCACACGCTCACGTGGCAGCAGCTTGCCCCGCGCGGTGTGGCGGCTGCGCGCTAGCTCGCCGCCACCCAGTGCGGCTTCATCCGTTTTGGCGCGCAGGTCTGCGACCGCTGAACGCATCGCCGCGGCATTGGCCTGGAAGTCGGCCGCGCGCGGATTGATGTGTGTGGCCAAGGCGTGCATGTAGTGTCTCCTTGCGATAGCTGCTTGTGTCTGCACTCTATGCCTGGGCTTTGCACATGTCTTGCCAGTCAGGTTGCAAATACTGCCATCCGTGCTTAGACTCTTTTAACCATGCATATTTCGTCCAGTTCGGCATCTTCACGCCCGGCAGTAACGCCCATGGCTTTTGTACGAGCCATATTGCTGGCCTACCAAAAATACGGTATCGACCCCGCAAAGGCCTTGCAGGTGGCACAAATTGCGACAAAAAATGTGGATCGCACCGATGCCCGGGTCACGGCGGCACAGATGGAGGCCATCAGCGCCCACGCCATGCACGAGCTGGACGACGAAGCCCTGGGCTGGTTCTCGCGCAAGCTGCGTTGGGGCAGCTACGGCATGTTGAGCCGTGCATCTATCACCGCCCCGAATCTCGGTGTGGCCTTGAAGCGCTGGTGCCGCCACCACGGCTTGCTGGTGGACGACATCGTTTTGAAGCTGGAGGTGGCTGCGGGTGTGGCCACGCTGTGCATAGAGGAGCAGCGTGATTTGGGCCCGTTCCGCGAGTTCTGCCTTGTCACCTGCCTGCGCAATGCACATGGCGTGGCCTGCTGGATGGTGGATTCACGCTTGCCCTTGGCCCAGGCCTGTTTTCCGTTCGAGGCACCTGCGCACGCAGCCGTGTATCCGCACATGTTTTCCGGGGAGGTAGAGTTTGGCGCCGAAGGTGCGTGCATACGTTTCGACGCGCAGTACCTGGCGCTGCCCATACGCCGTGATGAGAAGGCCCTGGGCATGATGTTGCGCCGGCCCTTGCCGCTGATTGTGTTGCCCTACCGGCGTGACAGGTTGCTGGCGCAACGCGTCAAAAATCTACTGCAGCAACGGCCGGCCGACTTCACCCAGGCCGAGGCTATCGCCACGGAGCTACGGCTTTCTGTGCGCAGCTTGCACCGCCAGTTGCTGGCCGAGGCGGTTTCGCTGCAAGGTTTAAAGGATGAAGTGCGGCGCGACCTCGCCACGCAGCAGTTGTTGCGCACGGCCAAGCCGGTCAAACAGATTGCTCTGGCGGTGGGTTTTACCAACGAGAAGAGCTTTTCCCGTGCATTCAAGGGCTGGACGGGACAGGCCCCGGCCGATTTCAGGGCTGCAGGACATACGGTGTAGTGCGGGGCTAAAACCGCTTCTACCGCAGATAAATACTGCGCAAGTAGCTACTTAAAGTATAGCAACGCCTCTGCGGCGCAGCATTTCCCGCACCATGGCCGAGAACTGGGCCGCGGTGTCGTGCCGCACCAGGGACGGGCCGATCAACGGTGGGAACCAAAAGCCCGCCAAGGCTTCCACGTGGTAGACCAGCTTGGTGCCGCTACCCTCGGGGTGCAGCTGCATTACGCTTTCCAGATGCTGCAGATTGCCACCCACGCCGTGGGCGTGGATTTCGGTTTCGGGCGTCAGCGTGATTTCGCGGATGGACTCAAAGTTGGCTGAAAACACGCCGTACTTGGCTACACCGGTCTGGCTGACCTTGAGCTCGGTATCGCTGAGCTTGTTGACGTGGCTGCTGGTCAGGTTGGGCAGAAACTCCGGCATGTGCTCGAAGTCGGTCAATACGGCCCAGGCCTGGGCTGGGGGCACGGGGGCGTAAAAGCTCAGGTCCACGGTGAAGCCTTGCCCGGAGCGCTGGACTTGAACGTCCTCCTCTGCGACGGCCTGTGGCGGGTCTGCCGCCAGCGCGAATGGAGCCGCAGCCCACAGGACTGTTGCTGTGAAACCAAGCAAACATGCACGGCGCAACATAGAAATCACTTTCCTCAAACTGAAGTCCAGTGTGCCATGCGCTGCGCCGTCGTGCAGGGAGTTACCCGCTAATACAGCGGGGCTGTGGGGGCTCAATAACCAGACGCAGCGCCGCTGGCGGAGGTGCTGGTTGCCTTGAAGATGGCCAGTTGCTCCTTGGCTGCCTTGACCAGCAGGCTGGTGTCCACGCCCACGGCCACAAACAGGGCGCCCAGGGCCAGATATTTCTTGGCCAGCACCGGGTCCACGGCCAGAATGCCGGCTGCCTTACCAGCCGCCTGGACTGTCGCCATGCCTTCGGCAATCGCCTGCTGCACGTCCGGGTGGCCGGGCTGGCCTAGCAGCCCCATCGAGGCGGATAGGTCGGAGGGGCCGAAGAACACGCCGTCTACTCCGTCCACTTCGGCAATGGCTTTCAGGTTCTTCAGCGCGGCCAGGGTTTCGACCTGTACCAGTACACACATTTCGGCGTTGGCCTTGTGCAGATAGCCGTCGATTTGGTTCCAGCGCGATGAGCGGGCCAGTGCGCTGCCCACGCCGCGTATGCCGTGCGGCGGGTAGCGCGTGGCGGCCACCATCTGGGCGGCCTGCTCGGCTGTGTCCACCATGGGGATCAGCAGGGTTTGGGCGCCGGTGTCCAGCAGCTGCTTGATCAGCGCCACATCGCCTATGTGCGGGCGCACGATGGCGTGGCCGGGGTAGGGCGCTACCGCCTGCAGCTGGGTCAGGATGCTGCGCACATCGTTGGGTGCGTGTTCGCCGTCGATCAGCAGCCAGTCGTAGCCGGCGGTGGCCAGGGCCTCGGCCGCATAGGCATCGGCCAGGCCGACCCACAGGCCGATCTGGGCGCGGCCTTCGCGCAGGTTCTTCTTGAAGGTATTGGTGGGCATGTGCATGCCGAAATCCTACGCTACTTAGCCTGCGTCGGGCTGCATCTCCGGTGCAGCCTGCTGGAAAGCTGGCAATGCACTGCAGCGCTTATGTACCGCCATCACGGTGGGGAACTGGTCCAGGCTGCAAGCGAAGCGCTGGGCGTTGAATACCTGGGGGACCAGGCAGCAGTCGGCCAGGCTGGTGTTGTCGCCCACACAGTACTGGCCTGCGGTGTGCGCCAGGCGGGCCTCTACCGTGGCCAGGCCGGTTTCGGTCCAGTGGCGGTACCAGCGCATTTTTTGATCTTCATCCAGGCCCATCTCGTCTTTGAGGTAGTTCAGCACGCGTAGATTGTTCAGCGGGTGGATTTCGCAGGCGATATCCAGCGCCAGTGCGCGGATGTGGGCTCGCTCCAATAGCGTGCTGCCCAGCAATGGCGGCTGGGGATGGCATTCCTCCAGGTACTCGATGATGGCCAGCGACTGGGTGAGGACGCGCCCGTCGTCCACCAGGGCCGGCACCAGGCCTGCGGGGTTGATGGCGCGGTAGGCGGCACTGCGCTGCTCGCCGCCGTTCTTGAGCAGATGCACCGGCAGTATCTGGGCGTCCAGGCCTTTCAGGCCTAGCGCGATGCGCACGCGGTAGGCGGCCGAGCTGCGGAAGTAGCTGTGCAATTGCAGCATGGTGGCGGCCTCAGGGCAGGGTGGGAGCCGCCAGCACCGTGCCGCTGGCTTCGCCAAACCCGATGCGGGCGGCGCCGGGGCGTTCGCAGTAGGCGCGCAGCGTGAGGGTGTCGCCGTCTTCCAGGAAGGTACGCGATTCGCCACCGGGCAGCGCAATAGCCTGCTTGCCGCCCAGCGAAAGCTCTAGCAGCGAGCCGCCCTGGCCGGGGGCCGGGCCGGACTGGGTGCCTGTGCCGAGCAGGTCGCCGGGCTGCAGATTGCAGCCATTGCTGGCGTGGTGCACCAGCAGCTGGGCCAGGGTCCAGTAGGCGTCACGGAAGTTGGACTGCGACAGACGCACCGCCGCCAGGCCGGCCTCGCGCATGGCGCGGCTTTGCAGCCAGACTTCCAGTGTGATGTCGATGGCGCCTTGCGCGCGGTTGCTTGCCGCATCCAGATACGGCAGGGGCTGCGGGTCGCTGGCGGGCCGCTCGAAGGCAACGCGGTAGGGCGCCAGCGCCTCCATGGTAACGACCCAGGGCGCCAGGGTAGAGCCGAAGTTTTTGGCCAGGAACGGACCCAGCGGCTGGTATTCCCAGGCCTGCAGATCGCGGGCCGACCAGTCGTTGAACAGTGCCAGGCCGAACAGCCGGTCTTCGGCCTCGGACATGGGCACGGGCTCGCCCAGCGCGTTCGCCGGGCCGACAAAAGCGCCCAGCTCCAGCTCGTAGTCCAGGCGGCGGCAGGGGCCGAAGCTGGGCGTGTCTTCCGCACCTTTGAGCTGACCCAGCGGGCGGCGCACCGGCTGGCCGCTGACCACGATGCTGGAGGCGCGGCCGTGGTAGCCGATAGGCACCCATTTGTAGTTGGGCAGCAGCGGGTTGTCTGGGCGGAACAGCTTGCCTACCGTGGTGGCGTGGTGGATGCCGGTGTAGAAGTCGGTGTAGTCGCCGATGTGGCAGGGCAGGGCCATTTCCGCATCTTGCTGTGCCGCCAGGCAGAACGTCAACGCTGCGGCCTGCGGGCTATTCGCGCTGAGGGCGGCAGAGAAGGCAGCCCGCAGGGCTTGGCGCTGGCTTTTGGGGGCTGCCATCACGCTGTTCAGGTCACCGGCTGCAAGAGCCGCCAGCGGCGCAGCCAGGGACTGGGGCCAGCCGGGCTGACTGTGGGCGCGCTGCAGGTCCAGGACCTGGTCGCCAATGGCAATGCCTATGCGCCAGGCCTCGCCGCTGCCGGCGCGGCGAAAGCGGCCATAGGGCAGGTTCTGGATGGGGAAGTCGCTGCCGGCCTGGTTGGCCGAGGCGACCCAGCTCTGCAGTGTGGGGGCGTGGGTGTGGTCGGGTGCGGTGCTCATGGGGTGGCTTTCTTGAAATGGTCTTGCAGGCCTTGCCAACATTGGGCGTAGGCGGGGTCCAGGCTGCTGCCCTGCATGGCGTAGGCGGTGGGCACCAAGCGGTAGCGGCTCTCCAACATGAAGGCCAGGGTGTCGTCCAGCTTGTGGGGCGCCAGCGTGGCGTGGCTGGCCTTGTCGAAGGCGTCGGTATCCGGGCCGTGCGGCACCATGCAGTTGTGCAGGCTGGCGCCGCCGGGCTTGAAGCCTTCGGGCTTGGCATCGTACTGGCCGTAGACCAAGCCCATGAACTCGCTCATGAGGTTGCGGTGGTACCAGGGTGGGCGGAAGGTGTCCTCGGCTACCAGCCAGCGCGGCGGGAAGATGACGAAGTCGCAGTTGGCCGTGCCCGGCGTATCGCTGGGGCTGGTCAGCACGGTGAAGATGGACGGGTCGGGGTGGTCAAAGCTGATGGAGCCGATCACCATGAAGTGGGCCGTGTCGTACTTCAGCGGCGCCAGGTTGCCGTGCCAGGCCACCACGTTGAAGGGCGTGCCCTGGTGGGTGTTGCGCCACAGCCGGCTGCCAAATTTCTTGATGATTTCATAGTCGCCGGTAGGTTCTTCAAACGCAGCCACCGGGGCCTGGAAGTCGCGTGCATTGGCCAGGCCGTTGGAGCCTATGGGCCCCAGCTCGGGCAGGCGGAAGGCGGCGCCGTAGTTTTCGCATACATAGCCGCGAGACGGCCCCGCGCCAGCTTCCGAGTCAGGCAGGGCTACCTTGAAAGCCATGCCGCGTGGGATCAGCGCGATCTCGCCGGGGCGCACGTCCAGCACGCCCAGCTCGGTGGTGATAATGAGCCGGCCCTGCTGCGGGATCAGCAGCAGCTCGCCATCGGCATTGACCAGCGCGCGTTGCTGCATGGAGCTGTTGGCGGCATAGACCAGGGCGCCCATGCCGGTCTGGGTTTCGGGGTCGCCGTTGGCCACCACGGTGGCCAGGCCGTCGATGAAGTCCACCGCCGTACCCGCGGCAGGCAGGGGAAAGGGGCTCCAGCGCAGCGGGTCGGGCGGCATGACCACGCCAGTGGCGGCGCCGCTGGTCCAGCGCGGCTGGGCATAGGGCTGGTAGGCACCGGTGACCACCGAAGGCTGGCGCCGGTACAGCCAACTGCGGCGGTTTTCTGCGCGCGGCGCGGTGAAGGCCGAGCCGGAGACCAGCTCTGCGTACAGGTTCAGCGGCGCCCGCTGCGGGCTGTTGCGGCCCTGCGGCAGGCTGCCGGCCACGGCTTCGGTGGCGTGTTCGTTGCCAAAGCCATGCTGGTACTGGCGCGTGGCCAGGTTTGTCTCCGTCATATCGTTCTCGCTTTCTATAGCGTTGCTATGTTTTATGTAGCTGCTTGCGCAGATAGATATTGCGCTGTAGGCATTTTTTTCATACATCTGCACAAAGCTGCATCACGCCAGTCTGCATTTGAATTCGCTATTTGCAAATTGATTTGTTGAATCATAGCCAAAAATTAGCGTATGGCAAAATTCTTTGGCATTAACGAAATTTGGACCCACCATGCAGGAACCTCGAGAGCAACGCGCCGTACAGTCGATTGAGGTGGGTGGCCGCTTGCTACTGGCCCTGGCCGAGAATGCGTCGCCCATGACGCTCAAGGACCTGGCCGCTCAGGCTGGCCTGCCAGCTTCGCGGGCCCACCCTTATTTGGTCAGTTTTGCCAAGTTGGGACTGGTGGAGCAACGCCGTGCCGACGGGCTGTATGCCCTTGGGCCGGCTGCGCTCCAGCTAGGGCTGACCTATTTGCACCAACTGGAGCCCATGCGGCCGGTCAACGATGCAGCCGAGTCGCTGGCCCAGGCGACAGGGCATGCGGTAGCCGTGTCCGTATGGGGCAATCTGGGGCCAACCGTGGTCCGGATGGTGGAGGCGCGCCGGCCTTTGCATATTGCCCTGCGGCCGGGCTCGGTGGTGTCCTTGCTGGGTTCGGCGACCGGTCGCGTGTTTGCGGGCGTACTGCCACGTGACAAGATTGCCGCAGCCTTGAACCATCCGGTGGAGGTTTTGCTGAGCGCGCCCGGCACGCCGCTGGATTTTGAGAGTGAGCGGGTACACATTGCGGCGGACCTGCAAGCCCATGGCATGACCCGATCCGATGGAAACACCCAGCCTGGCATCAGCGCGTTCAGCACGCCGGTGTATGGTCTGGAGCGGCAGCTCGTGGCCGTGCTGACACTCATTGGCCACAAGGATTACCTGAGCGCAGCCTGGGATGGCCCGGATCCGGCCGCCTTGCTGGACGCCGCAAGGCAAGCAGCTAGGCGCCTAGGGCACTTTGATGTGTAAGTGGGCTAGGGCCGCAGCACCCCACAGCCAACAGATGGAAACGGCGCGTTATGCGGGCCGCGCCACTGAACGTAAAAAGCGTAATAAAGGGCATGGCAGGGGTGCGTAACGGGTGGCGCTTTGGATGCATGTCAGCTTCTTTGGCGGGGATAAAACCTGGCTGCAAACCTTGTAGGGGTGAACTTGTAACAATCACTGTTACCCGCCAAGGCCGGTTTCGTGTCATCTTTACAGACAAGGGCTGCGTTATCCAAATAGCTTTTCATGCCTTGTGCAAGCTTGGCCCGTCAACAATCAAAAACAAAGGTGATCGTTATGAATACGCCCCTGGACGCTGTTTCCAAATCCCGTCTCCACCCCATGATCCTGGTGGCCTGCGCCGCTGTGGTGATGGTCTGCGCAGTCGGCACCGCCGCCATTCTGGGCTGGTTGCCTTCCTCCACTGCCAAGAATGCCGAGATGAGCGAGCTGGCCCAGACGAACCCACCCGTGGTGGTGGCGCCTCCGGTGCAAACATCGGCACAGAACATGACCCCCGTGGCCAAACCGGTGGTGCAGCATGCGACCCCGCGCCCTGCTGTTCAACCCGAGGCGGTGGCACAGCGCTGTGGCGACTGTGGTGTGGTGGAATCGGCCCGTGAAGTGACTACGCCAGCACAAGGCAGCGGCGTGGGTGCTGTGGGTGGTGCCGTAGTCGGCGGTGTGCTGGGCCACCAGGTCGGCGGTGGCCGTGGTCGCGACGTAGCGACGGTGCTAGGTGCTTTGGGTGGCGCGTTTGCGGGCAACCATATTGAAGGCCAGGTCAAGGCCACGCACAGCTACGAAGTGGTGGTGCGCCTGGATGACGGATCGACCCGCACGCTGCACCAGTCTGAACAGAGCGTTCGCCCTGGCGACCGGGTGAAGATTGTGAATGGCGTGGCGCGTTTGAACGGTTAAATAACGGTTAAAGACTGGACGGATAGGCCGCATCGGCAGGCTCGCCGCGTAAACCCAAGCCGGCCAGTCCCAGCGGCAGCAGCAAGGTGAGGCTGGTAAAGCCAGCGGCCACGGGGCCGAACATGGTGCCCACGCCCACTACCACGGCGGCCACCAGCAAGGCGCCCACCATGTGCTGGGTTTCCGCATACTGCAAGGGGCTCAGCGATGCATGGAAGCAGGCCCATGCCAGGCTCGCACCCAGTGGCCACCAGAGTGCCCATAGCAAGCCTATCAAGGCCGCCATCAACACCGCCAGTGCGATGGCCAGGCTGGCCGGGTGGCTGATGCCATCGGCAAACGAGCGTTTAACGTGGAATTCGGTGCGTGGATAAGTGCGCATATACAGATATTTACAAATGACACTGGATAGTGCAACCCGGTGCTCCAAAGTTCCATCAGCGGGATTGGGTATTTTTTGTAGGACAGTGTGCCGAGGATTGCGGCTGTGCAGCGCTTGATGGGCTTCCTGGTGCTATCAATTTTGTAGCTACTGGTGCAAGTAATACCTGCGCTAGAGGCATAAAAAGCTTGTAGAAATTTAGCCTTTGTCCAGCTGCTCCAGGATGGGGCATTCGGGCCGGTCGTCGCCATGGCAGCAGTGCACCAGGTGCTCCAGCGTGGCTTTCATGGCCAGCAGTTCCTGGGCTTTTTGTTCCAGCTCCTGGATATGCGCCTGGGCCAGGGCCTTGACCTGGCGGCTAGGGCGCTTGCGGTTCTGCCACAGGCCTACAAGTTCGCCGATCTGCGCGATCGAGAACCCCAGGTCACGCGCCCGGCGGATGAACTGCAGGGTGTGCACCTCAGCCTCGCTGAACTGGCGGTAGCCGGCCTCGGTACGGTTGGGTTCGGGTAGCAAGCCTACTTGCTCGTAGTGGCGGATCATCTTGGCCGACACGCCCGAGGCCTTGGCGGCCATGCCGATGTTCATGGCGATGGCTGTATTCATGCTTTTTTCTCCGTGGATGCAGCGGGCCGCCAGCGGCTCAGCAGCAGGGCGTTGGCGACCACGCTGACGCTGCTCAGGGCCATGGCAGCGCCAGCCACCACTGGGTTCAGCCAGCCCAGGGCCGCCAGCGGTATGCCGACCACGTTGTAGGCAAAAGCCCAGAACAGACCGCGCCGGATGGTGGCATAGGTGCGCCGCGAAATGTCCAGCGCGTCGGCCACCAGGCCGGGGTCGCCATGCATCAGGGTGATGCCGGCCGTTTCCATGGCCACGTCGGTGCCGGTGGACATGGCGATGCCCACGTCGGCCGTGGCCAGGGCCGGTGCGTCGTTGATGCCGTCGCCCACCATGGCCACTACCTGGCCAGCGGTGCGCAGGGCTTGCACGGCGGAGGCCTTGTCGGCGGGCAACACCTCGGCCTGCACCTGCTGTATGCCCAGCGCCTGACCCACGGCTTCGGCGCTGCCGCGGTTGTCGCCGGTCAGCATCACAGTGGCAATGCCCTGGGCATGCAGGCGGGCCACCGCCGCACGGGCCGTGGGTTTGATGGCATCACCAAAGGCCAGCAGGCCCAGCAATGTAGGTGTGCTGTCTTGGCGCAGCAGCCAGGAAATAGTGCGTCCTTCCGCTTCCAGGCCTTGGGCCTGTGCCGCCAAGGGGCCCAAGTCCAGCCCTTGCAGCAGGCGGCTGCTGCCCAGCTGGTACAGCTGCCCGTCCACCACGGCTTCGACCCCGCGCCCCGGCAGCGCGCGGGCCTGTTGGGCAGCGGGCACCGGCAATTGCTCGGTCTGTGCCTGGCGGTCTACCGCGCGGGCTAGCGGATGTTCGCTACTGTGCTGCAAGGCAGCGGCCAGGGTCAATACCTCGTCGCGGCTCTGGCCTGTGGCGGGCAGCACCGCCACCACAGAGGGCTGGCCCTGGGTCAGCGTGCCGGTCTTGTCGAAAGTGACGGTGGTGACAGCGTGGGCCACCTCCAGTGCTTCCGCGTCCTTGATCAGAATGCCGTGCCGCGCGGCCACACCGGTGCCCGCCATGATGGCCGTGGGTGTGGCCAGGCCCAGCGCGCAGGGGCAGGCAATCACCAGCACCGCCACAGCGTTCAGAATCGCTTGGGACGCGTCGGCGCCCACCAGCAGCCAGCCCGCCAATGTCAGCAGCGCAATGCCCAGCACCACGGGCACAAACACCGCGCTGACTTTGTCCACTGTGCGCTGGATCGGTGCCTTGGCTGCCTGGGCAGATTCCACCAGGCGGATGATGCGGGCCAGCCGCGTTTCCGCACCCAGGGCCCGGGTGGCTAGCGTCAGCGCGCCCTCGGCGTTGATGGCGCCGCCAGTGACATGGTCGCCCACGGTTTTGGCCAGGGGGCGGCTTTCGCCGGTGATCAGCGACTCGTCCACGTGGCTGCTGCCCTCGACTACCTCGCCATCCACGGCAATGCGTTCGCCGGGCCGCACCAGCACCAGGTCGCCCAGCACCAGCTGGTCCACCGGCAGCTCCAGCAGCTCGGTGCCGCGCTGCACCCGGGCCGTGGCGGGGCGCAGCGCATTCAGCGCACGGATGGCGTCGGCGGTCTGCCGCTTGGCCCGGCCCTCCAGCCATTTGCCCAGTAGCACCAGGGTGATGACGGCGGCAGAGGCTTCAAAGTACAGGTGCGGCATGCCGTGGCCCGCATGCTGGAACAGCAGGTAGACCGACAGGCCATAGGCGCTGCTGGTACCCAGCGCCACCAGCAGGTCCATATTGCCGGTGCGCGCGCGCAAAGCACCCCAGCCGGCACGGTAAAAGCGTGCGCCCAGCCAGAACTGCACCGGCGTGGCCAGCGCCCACTGGGTCCAGCCGTCCAGCATGGCATCGATGCCCAGCCAGCCGAGCAGCATGGGCAAGACCAGGGGCAGGGTGAGTACCGTGGCGACGGCTACCGGCCACCAGTCCGGCAGTCGCCGGGCAGATGCCGGTGCGGCCAGGTCTTTGGCGGTGTAACCGGCTTTGGCGATGGCGGCTTTCAGCGCCGCTGGCGTCACGCTGGACAGGGCCTGTACGGTGGCTTTCTCCGTGGCCAGATTCACCGAGGCGGACAGCACGCCGGGCAGCTTCAGCAAGGCTTTCTCCACCCGGCCCACGCAGGACGCGCAGCTCATGCCTTCAATCTGCAGGTTGCTCTCGGTGGTTTGCACCGCATAGCCGGCACGCTGCACGGCCGCTGCCAGCGTGGCGGTGCCTACCGTGGCGTCGGCCTGTACCGAGGCTTGTTCGGTGGCCAGGTTGACGCTGGCCTCGTGTACGCCCGGCACGGCTTTGAGGGCTTTTTCCACCCGCGATACGCAGGATGCGCAGCTCATGCCGGCAATGCCGAGTTGAAGGGGGGCTGCTAGGGTGGAAGACATGGTGCTTGTGTGTGGTGGAATCGGCTTCATGTTGAAGCTTCCCACCATGGCAATGTCAAGGATTTGTTTGGAAAATCAATGCAACCAGGGTGGTTACTGAAAAATCCTGCTTGACCTTACCATCGTGTGAAGGTGCACAGTATGCCCATCTATCCACCAACGAGGAACATTCCATGATCAGCTTCGAAGTCCAAGACATGACCTGCGGCCACTGCGCCAGCACCATCACCAAGGCCGTGCAGGCCACCGACCAGGCCGCCCAGGTGCATATCGATCTGTCGGCGCACCGCGTGGACATTGAGAGCCGCGAAGCCGATGTGCAGGCCCTGCGGGAGGCCATCAGCGACGCGGGCTATACGCCGGTCCCGTTAGTGGTTTAGTAATCGCGTCGGTTCAGCGAGCCCACAGTCGAGCAAAGCTGGCGATGGACGCCAGGCCGGCTGATGCGGCGCCCAACGACAGCGCCCAGGTGGAGCCTTGCATGCCGGCCAGGCTGAAGCACAGGGCCACCAGGGCGGCGCCCACCGTCTGGCCCAGCAGCCGCGCCATGCCGATCACGCCGCTGGCGCCACCGCTGCGCTCGGGTGGTGCGCTGGACATCAGCGCCTTCAGGTTGGGTGACTGGAAGAAGCCAAAACCCGCGCCGCAGAGCGCCATGCGCAGCACGATGTCCAGTGTGTGCGGGTTGTCCGGCAGCAACGCCAGCGACGCCATGCCCAGGGTCAGCAGCGCCAGGCCCACGCCGCCCAGCAGGCCCGGCGGGTAGCGGTCAGACATGCGGCCCGCTATCGGCGCGGCCAGCGCCACGATCACTGGCCAGGACATCATCAGAAAGCCGGTGTCGATCGGGTTGCGGTGCAGCACCTCTTCAAAGTAGAAAGGTAGCGACACAAAGGCCAGGCCCTGGGCCGCGAAAGACGCCATGGCAGTGATGGTGGACAGCGCAAACATCGGCCGGCGGAACAGATCCACCGGCAGCATGGGTGCGGGGTGGCCGGCCTGGCGCCGTAACAGCAGCAGACCAGTGACCAGGCTTAGGCCCAGGGGCGGCAACACCACCGTCGCTGCCTCACGCTGGGCGGCTGAGCCCAAGGCGAAGATCAGCGCCGAGAAGGTCACGGCGGTCAGCGCGGCGGCCAAGGGGTCAAAGCCATGGCCACGCCGGGGCGATTGCGGCAGCGAAGTGAACGCAAACGCCAGGGCCAGTAGGCCCAGCGGCACATTGATGGCAAACAGCCAGGGCCAGGACGCCACCGCCAGCACCAGCGATGCCACCGCCGGGCCCAGAGTGAAGCCGATGCCGACCACCAACGCGTTCATGCCCACACCACGGCCCAGGCGTGCGGGCGGGTAGATCAGCCGTATCAGCGCGATGTTCACGCTCATCACCCCGGCGCCGCCCACGCCCTGCAAGGCGCGCGCAAAAGCCAGCTGGGGCAGGGTGCTGGCAAACGCGCAGGCCAGCGAAGCGGCGGTAAACAGCGTCAGGCCGCCGATGAAGATGCGCCGCGGCCCCACCAGGTCGCCCAGGGCGGCAAACGGCAGCAGGGTTGCTACCACCGCTAACTGGTAGGCGTTGATGATCCAGATGGAGTTGGCTGCCGGCGCGTGCAAGTCCGCCGCGATGGCCGGCAGGGCGGTGTTGGCGATGGCGGTGTCCAGCGCGCTGAGCACCACGCCCAGCAGGATGGCTACTAGCGCCAGCACCTCGTGGCTTTTGGGTTGGCTGATGGCGGCTGTGTGTGCCGTGGGTGAGGTGGACGACAGGTCGGGCATGGGCGAAATCAGAAAGCCCCGCAGCGCGGCCGAGGGCAAGGGTAGCGGGCTTGACTAGGTAGTAACCCGAATGCAGCCGATACTAACGGCAAGCCGTAAACAGTATGGGCCGCTAGGGTACTCGCGGCTCGCGGGCCAACGGAGATCAGCCGGCGAAGTTGTTCTGGCCCAGTGCCTGCTCCACCACCTCGCGGGTCAGCGTGGGCGCAAATGAGGCGATGAAGGCGTACACATAGCTGCGCAGATAGCTGCCCCGGCGCACCGCCAGCTTGGTCAGGTTGATGCCGAACAGCTCGCCCGCGTCGATGGCGCGCAGCGACAGGTCGCGTTCTGCCTCGAAGGCGATGGACGCCACGATGCCCACGCCCATACCCAGCTCCACATAGGTCTTGATGACGTCGGCATCCATGGCGGCCAGGGCGATGTGCGGCGTCAGTTGCTGCTGGGCGAACGCGTCGTTGATGCGCGTGCGGCCGGTAAAGCCGTTGTCGTAGGTGATCAGCGGGTAGGCGGTCAGGCGCTCCAGCGTCAGCGGTGCGTCCAGCAGCGGGTGACCGGGTGGCACGATGACCGAGTGCGTCCAGCGGTAGCAGGGCAGCACCACCAGCTCTTCGTACTGGTCCAGCGCCTCGGTGGCAATACCCACATCGGCCTCGCCGGACAGCAGCATTTCGGCCACCTGGCCGGGCGAGCCCTGGTGCAGGTGGAAGGTCACGCTAGGGAACAGTGTGCGGAACTCCTGCACCGCCGCCGGCAGCGCATAGCGGGCCTGGGAATGGGTGGCGGCGATGGCCAGCTGGCCGTTTTGCTGGGACATGTATTCCTCGCCGGCGCGGCGCAGGTTATTGCTGTCCAGCAGCATGCGTTCAATGATGGGCAGCACATGGCCGCCCGGGTCTGTCAGCCCGGTGAGCCGCTTGCCGGCGCGCACGAACAGCTCAATGCCCAGCTCTTCTTCCAGTTCACGGATCTGGCGGCTCACACCGGGCTGCGAGGTGTGCAACACATTGGCCACTTCGGTCAGATTGAAACCGCGCCGCACCGTCTCGCGCACGGAGCGTAATTGCTGAAAATTCATGGAGAAAAGCCCTGCCTGATAACCAAACCAGCGGCGATTATTTGGCGTAAATATTATTTCTCAAAAGAATAAATTGTTTATTCCATATAGTTAATCGATCTATTGAGTTGGTGCAAGTAGAACTTCGGGGTCTTCTCAAAATGGTGGATGGGTAGAGCCGGAGTTGACGGGATAGGGCGGCAAACTGTGCATACTGAGGTCAGCACATGATCGTTCCGCAGGCCAAGTATTCGAATAGTCGCAAGAGCACACTGAAAACCTGTCAGTACAGGCTGTTTTCCAAGCGCTTGCCAAAGCCTCGATATTTTCCCTCTAGCGGAGGCCTACTATTTGGGGTGAACCGCGAAGCTGCGTTCATCCACCTTCGTCCATCTAGACATCCTGGAATGGGTGTCTCAGAAGGCTCCGAAACTCTCAAGAAATCCAACCAAGAAAGATGAATATGGACATGGATGATGTCGTTTTTAACCATATAGGCGTCGTGTTAACCGTTGCCGTAATACTGGCATTCTTTGCGTTCTACAAGTGGACCTTTCGGCTCTTTGGCGTGGTGATCGTGCCTGACGATTCCATTGGCACTATCACCAAAAAATTTGTGCTGTTTGGCGCCAACCGGGAACTGCCTCCAGGAAAAATTGTGGCGCTCATGGGGGAGGCGGGCCTGCAAGCCGATACCCTGGCGCCTGGGTTGCATTTTTTCTTGTGGCCCTGGCAATACACCATCGAACTGGTGAAGTTTGTGATTGTTCCCGATGGCAGTATTGCGGTCATCGAGGCTTGTGACGGGACGCCATTGCCCGACGGACGGGTGATCGCCAAGCAGGTTGTGTGCGACAACTTCCAGGATGCACGTGCGTTCCTGGTCAATGGCGGTGAGCGCGGGGTACAGATGTCGGTTATTCCGCCTGGTGCATGGCGTATCAACACTTTGCTGTTCACGGTGCACATTGACACCATGACTGTGATCGAACCGGGCAAGATTGGTATTGTTGAGGCGCGGGATGGGCAGGCGCTGTCTGGCGGTCGCATTATTGGTAAGCAAGTTGCCTGTGATTCGTTCCAAGATGCACAGGCCTTCATGAGTAAAGGTGGTGAGCGTGGTCCCCAAATGACCATCATTCCGCAAGGCAAATACCGGATCAATCCACGGTTGTTCAAGGTTTCCATGGCTGCGGTGCAGGACGTGCCAGACAACAAGGTTGGCATTGTGACGACGCGTGAAGGTGCGTCCTTGAAGACCGGTGAAATCGCTGGCTCCGAAGTGCCCGGCCACAACTTGTTTCAGGACCCCCAGGCGTTTGTGGATAACGGTGGTACCAAGGGCCTGCAGGAGCAGGTATTGCTTGCCGGACGCTACTTCATCAACCCCATGTTTGCGACTGTCGAGATCATCGACATGACCGAAGTGCCTATCGCCTCGGTCGGCGTTGTTGTCGCATTCGTTGGCAAGGCCGGTGACGATGTGACGGGTGTCGAATTCAAGCATGCCAATATGGTGCGCCGCGGTGAGAAAGGTGTCTGGGTAGATGTTCTCGATCCAGGAAAATACGCGGTCAATACCTATACCCACAAGGTGCGGGTGGTCCCGACCGCGAACGTCGTACTGAACTGGGCGACCGGCAAAATGGAAGCCCACAAGCTGGACGCCAACCTATCCACCATTTCGGTTCGTTCGGCTGACGGTTTCACCTTCAACCTGGATGTCAGCCAGATCATCCATATTCCGCGTAACGATGCCCCCAAGGTCATTGCCCGCTTTGGCAGCATGGAAGCGCTGGTGACACAGGTACTGGAGCCCACTATTGGCAACTACTTCCGCAATGCTGCGCAGAGTTCTGACGTCATCGACTTTCTGAAGAAGCGTACGGAGCGCCAAGCCGATGCCAAGGAAGCTATTGCCCGCGCATTGAAGGACTACGACGTGGGGGCCGTGGAGACCCTGATTGGCGATATCAGCCCGCCTGCCGACCTTATGAAAACCTTGACCGATCGCAAGATCGCCGAACAAGAGAAAGTTACCTACAACACCCAGATGGAAGCCCAGGGCGTGAAGCAGCAACTGGAGCAAGCCACCGCACTGGCCAACACCCAGGCGCAGGTTGTAGACGCTGAGCGTAAGGTTGCCATTGCCGACTTCTCTGCCCAGGCCGCCGTGAAGACGGCTGACGGCGCTGCGCGGGCGAAAAAGATCAATGCCAGCGCGGACGCAGAGGTGATCCGGGTAACCGGCGAGGCCGAAGCCGGCAAAACGCTGGCGGTCGGGCAGGCGGAGGCGACGGTGATCAAGCAGAAGATTGACTCCATGGAGTCCGGCAACTATGCAATCGTGCAGGTCGCACAGGCACTGGCTTCCGCAGGTGTGAAACTGGTACCCGAGGTAGTTGTGAATGGAGGGTCGAAGGAGGGCGGTACCTTGGTGGACGTTTTGCTTGCAGGGCTAGTGAGGGATCAGCGCACGGGGCATATAGCCCATACGGGCTCATAAATTGGCGGAATGCATGTGTAGCCTGCATCTGCGCTGCGGGACCGGGATTTAACCGAGAGAAATGTGCCACTGGCGCAGATAGTACCTGCGCAGTATGCTATTTATTTTATAGCTAATCCTTGTGCATATGCCGCTCACGCCCGCGTATGCGGTGAGCGGATATCGGCCAGGAACTGCTGGGCGCGTGGGTGCTGCGGCTGACTGAAGAAGCTGTGCGGGTCGGCGCGCTCCAGCACCCGGCCGGTGTCCATGAACAGCACGCGGTCGGCCACCTCGCGGGCGAAGCCCATTTCGTGGGTGACGCAGACCATGGTCATGCCGTCCTTGGCCAGGGCACGCATCACCTGCAGCACCTCCCCCACCATCTCGGGATCGAGCGCGCTGGTGGGCTCGTCGAACAGCATCAGCGGCGGCTGCATGGCCAGAGCGCGGGCGATGGCCACGCGCTGCTGCTGGCCGCCGGACAAGGCATTGGGGTAGGCATCGGCCTTGTGCGCCAGGCCCACGCGGTCCAGCAGGGCCAGGGCTTCTTCCCGAGCTGCAGCCGGGCTCAGACCGCGCAGGCGTACCGGCGCTAGTGTGCAGTTCTGCAGCGCTGTCAAATGCGGGAACAGGTTGAACTGTTGGAACACAAAACCTATGCTGGAGCGAAAGCGGTTCAGGTCCACGCCCCGGCGGTGGATGTCCTCACCGTTGATCAGAATCTGGCCAGACTGGATCGACTCCAGCCGGTTCAGCGTGCGTATCAGCGTGGACTTGCCCGAGCCCGACGGGCCGCAGACCACCACCACTTCACCACGTTCTATGGTTTCAGAAACGTCTACCAGCGCGTGGTAGTCGCCATACCATTTTTGGACTTGTTGGAACTGGATCATGCGCTTGCTTTCACAGAGAGGGTGCTGCGCCGTTCCAGCCAGAAGGCGAAGCGCGACAGGCCGAAGCACAGCACAAAATAAGTCAGGGCCAGCAGCGTGTAGACCTGGGTGCTCTGGGTGAACACCTGGGTATTGATCTGCGCGGCAATAAAGGACACCTCGGTCAGGCCGATGATGTAGCCCAGCGAGGTGGCCTTGATGGAGTCGACAAACTGGTTCACTAGCGAGGGCAGCATGTGGCGCAGGCCCTGGGGCAGGATCACCAGGCGCATGGCGGCCAGGTAGCTGAAGCCCAGCGAACGCGCGCTCTCCATCTGCCCCTTGGGCACGCCAAGCACACCGGCGCGCACGATCTCGGCCAGGTACACGCCGTCAAACAGCACCAGCGCCATCAGCATGGTGCTGAACTGCTCGGTCTTGTGGCCGGTGATGCTGGGCAGGAAGAAGTAGGCCCAGAAGATCACCATCAGCAGCGGCACGCTGCGCACCAGGAACACCAGCGCGGTGATGGGCCAGCGCAGCCAGCGCCAGGGGCTGACGCGTGCCAAGCCCAGCAGCAGCCCCAGCGGCAGGGCCAGCAGCAGCGCCAGCGCCGCCAGTGAAACGGTCAGCGCCAGGCCGCCCAGCGGCCCGTTCGGGTACTGGCCGACCAGAAAGTAAATCCAGTAGGTTTGTATCAGTTCCAACATGCTTGTGGTCGCCTGCTTATATGGAACGCACCGGGTAGCGGTGCTGGTACCAGACGCCCAGGCCGGTGATCAGCAGCGCCACCGCCAGGTAGGCGCTGGTGGTGAAGGCAAAGGCCTCCATGCTGCGAAAGGTGGCCGATTCAACCTTGGCCGCCTGGTACATCATCTCGGCCACGCCGATGACGGTGGCCACGCTGGTGTCCTTCCACAGGTTCAGTGTTTGCGACAGCAGTGGCGGTATGGTCACGCGCAGCGCTTGCGGCAGTACTACCAGGCGCATGGTGGCGATGAAGCCAAAACCCAGTGCGCGGCTGGCCTCGGTCTGCACCGTGGGTACGGCGCGTATGCCGCTGCGTATGTTTTCGGCCATATAGGCTGCCGTGTACAGCGTCAGCGCGACGATGGCGCTCAGCGCCTCGATATTGCCGGCGTACAGCCATTCCTTTACCGGGTCGGGCAGCAACTCGGGTGCGCCGAAGTACCAGAACAACAGGTGCGCCAACAGCGGCACGTTGCGGATGCTCTCCACATACAGCCAGCCCAGGCTGCGCAGCAAGCGAAAGGGCGACAGGCGCAGCAGGGCGACCACCATGCCCAGCGGCAGCGCCAGCACCAGGGTGATGCTGGCCAACTGCAGTGACAGCACGAGGCCACTGAGCAGCCAATCGTGGTACTGGCCGGTCAGCAGCAGGTTCAGATCAAAATTCAGCATGTGCAGCTATAAAAAGAATCCGCACCACCCCGTGCAGAGGTGGTGCGGACAGGCACGAAAAATCGCGGTTAGATTTGGTCGCTATCGATCTTGAAGCTGCGCTTGTCGAACTGCAGCTTGGTGGCGGGGCCATACCATTTGACGAACAGCTTGTCGGCTTCGCCCGAGCTTTCCAGTTCACGCAGCACGCCGTCCACCGTGGTCTTCAGGCTCTTTTCGCCTTTCTTCAGACCCAGGGCCAGGGGCTCCACGCTGATGCTTTGCGACAGGATGGCGTAGTCCTTCTTGGCTGCACCCAGCTTGGCGTAGTCGTTGACCAACGAGGCCTCGTCATTTACATAGCCCACGCCCTTGCCTTGCTGCAGTGCCAGAAAGGCCTGCTGCGTGGTTTCAAAGGTCACCACATCCACGCCAGGCACGGCCTTGCGGATGTTTGGCTCTTGCGTTCCGCCCTTCACGGTCAGCACCTTCTTGCCGCCCAACTGGGGCAGGTCGTTGATACCGCTAGCGGTCTTCACCAGCACCTTCTGGCCGGTGACGAAGGTGGTGAGAGAAAAGTCCACCTGCGCTTCACGTTCCTTGTTATGCGTCAGCGACGCGGCCAGGATGTCCACCCGACCTTGCTGTAGCTCGGGAATACGGGCGGCCACGGCCAGCTGTTTGAACACGGGCTTGACGCCGATCTTCTTGGCGATGGCGCTGGCGATGTCCACCTCGTAGCCGACGATCTCGCGGGTCTTGGGATCGACAAAGCTGTTGGGTTCGTCGGTGCCCAGTACGCCGATGACCAGCTCGCCTTTTTTCTTGATGTCATCCAATTGGTCGGCCATTGCGGCGTGGGACAACAGGGTCGCAGCGAGTGCGGTGGCAATGATTGCGGCAGGACGGAATGGCATTGTGTGGTTCGCTCAGAGAAGTAATGAGGAGGCCGACTGTAGGCATGCCTCCACATGCTGTGAACGAATGAATGGCGATATTCAAGATGGAAAAACGCATAAGCGATGTGGCAGTAGGCCGTAGTCAGGTTCTCATACATACAGCTTGTATGAAACTGATTTTTTCTTCGTTGGAGCCACCACGCTTTGATCCTAAAGTGGTCTTTTTCACCACGGAGCACGCCCACCATGACCGCGATTTACGCAGACAACTCCTTGTCCATAGGACGCACGCCGTTGGTCCGCCTCAAGCGCATTACCGATGGTGCCAAGGCCACGGTGCTGGCCAAGATCGAGGGCCGTAACCCCGCCTATTCGGTCAAATGCCGTATCGGCGCGGCACTGATCTGGGACGCGGAAAAGCGCGGTTTGCTAGGCTCCGGCAAGGAGATCGTGGAGCCCACCAGCGGCAACACCGGTATTGCCCTGGCGTTTGTGGCGGCAGCCAAAGGCATTCCCATCACCCTGACTATGCCCGAGACCATGAGCATTGAGCGGCGCAAAATTTTGCTGGCCTATGGCGCCAAGCTGGTGCTGACCGAGGGCGCCAAGGGCATGAAGGGCGCCATCGCCAAGGCCGAGGAAATAGCGGCCAGCGACCCCAAATACGTGCTGCTGCAGCAGTTCCAGAACCCGGCCAACCCGGCCATCCACGCCACCACCACCGGCCCTGAAATATGGCAGGACACCGATGGCCGCATTGACATCCTGGTGTCGGGCGTGGGGACCGGCGGCACCATCACCGGCGTGTCGCGCTACATCAAGCAGATCCAGGGCAAGGCCATTATTTCGGTGGCCGTGGAGCCATCGGCCAGCCCGGTGCTGACGCAAAAGCGCGCCGGTGAAGAGCTGAAACCCGCACCGCACAAGATCCAGGGCATAGGCGCGGGCTTTGTGCCGGATGTGCTGGACCTGTCGCTGGTGGATGCCATAGAGCAGGTCAGCAACGACGAGGCGCTGGACTATGCGCGGCGGTTGGCGCGCGAGGAGGGCATCTTGTCCGGCATTTCCTGCGGCGCCGCCGTGGCCGCTGCTGTGCGCTGGGCCAATAAACCGGAGAGCGAGGGCAAAACCATCGTCGTGGTGCTGCCGGATTCGGGTGAGCGCTATCTGAGCTCGGCCTTGTTTGAAGGTGTTTTTGACGCGACTGGCGCCGCTGTATAGCCGCTGCTGAGGGACCGGCTCTGAGGCAGGGGCCTCAGATATGCCTCAAGCGTAGGTGTCGATCAACTCACCCAGCCCCGGCGTACGTTTTTTGGGCGCAGTTGGCGCTTGCGCAGCAGCGTCGGCTGCGTCTGGCTTGGAATTTTTCTGGATTTTCAACGCGTCAGCTTGTTGGCGCTGCTGTTGCAGGGCGGCGATTTGCGCCTGCAGCATCTGGATTTCATTCTGCAGCAACTGGCTTTGGGTTTCCTTGGCCTTGGCATCCATGTCGCTGGCGGCCAGGTTTTTCAACTCGGTCGTCACTGCCTGGATCTGCTTTTGCAGCTTGGCGATGGCGTCAGAAGTCCCGCTGCCTGACGAGGCGGAGGACGACGTTGCGCTGATGGATGAGACGTTCATGCCTACTTTATCGGCCGCCAGCGCGCGGACTTGAGGATGAAATGGGCGGTATTAGCCTGCCAATTCCTCCGCTATGGCCTCACCAAAGTAGAACGACTGGATATCCGAGCGCTGCCGTAGCTCTGCGGTGGTGCCCGTCAGTACGGCTACCCCTGTGTCCAGTACCGTGGCCCGGTCTGCATATTGCAGGGCGACAGTGGAGTTCTGCTCTGCCACCAGAATGGTCAAGCCTTCGTCCTGGTTCAGCCTTTTGAGCTGCCGGAAGATGTCTTGCACCACCAGGGGCGCCAGGCCCATGGACGGTTCGTCCAGCACCAGCAGGCGCGGGCGTGACATCAGCGCGCGGCCAATGGCTGTCATCTGCTGTTCTCCGCCGGAGGTCAGCCCGGTCTGGGCGCGGCGCTTGTCCCGCAGGTGCGGAAAGATGGCGTAGACGCGCTCCAGATCCTGGGCCAACTCGGCCCGGCTGGCGCTGCGGCCCAGGCCGCCGGTCAGCAGGTTTTCCTCTACCGTCAGGCTGCGAAAGCAGTGCCGTCCTTCGAGTACCGTCACCAGCCCTAGCCGCACCAGCGCGGCCGGGCTGCTCCGGCCCACGTCATGCCCGTCAAACACGATGCTGCCCGCAGTCACCTTGCCGCGCTGTGCTGGCAGCAGGTTGGATACGGCTTTCAGCGTGGTCGATTTGCCTGCGCCGTTGGCCCCGAGCAAGGCGTGGATTTCGCCTGCCCGTACGTCCAGACTTACGCCATGCAAGGCCGCGATGGCATTTTGGTAAACCGCTTCGACAGCATCAATCTGCAGCATGGTGTGGGTTTCAATCGTTGATGCTGGTGCGCACTTTGATGTTCTTTTCCTTGGCGTAGGCCAGGGACGACTTTTCAATGATGGGGCGCAGTAGTTTCCAGTCGGGGGCGATCCAGTCGGACACCACATTCCATTTGCTGCCATCCCACTGCTGGAACGCCACGCGGCCATCGCCTTCGTGGTTGTCCCAGGTCACGTTGATCGAATGGAACAAGCCCTTGGCACCCAGTGCGGCGGCGCGGGCTTCGTCGATCTTCAGGTTTTCCAGGCCCCAGCGGATTTCGTCACCGGTCAGCGTGCGTTTGCCGAACTTGGCCTGCGCGATGCGGATGGCTTCCACGTTCAGGATGCCGTTCAAAATGCCCAGGTTGTGGTAGCGCGTACCGATGCGCTTCTTGTCTTCCAGATTGCCCTTGCCGGCGTCGTACACCGTCTTCACGATGTCCTGCACCACGGGAAACTGCGTGCCGGCGGCCACGCTGGTGATGGCCACATAGCCCTTGGCGGCGTCGCCAGCGGGGATCACGTCTTCTTCGGAGTTGGACCACACATTGCCGATGATGTGGTCGGCCGGGAAGCCGGTCTTCTGCGCGGTCTTCAGCGCCACCGGGTTCATCACGCCCCAGCCACGCAGCACCACGTAATCGGGCTTGGCGCGGCGGATGGTCAGCCACTGCGATTGCTGCTCGTTGCCAGGGTGTGGCACTTCGATTTGCTGCACCGTGAAGCCGTATTTCTTGGCCAGCAGCTCATAAATTGGGATGGTCTCTTTGCCGTAGGGCGAGCCGTGGTACAGCACCACGATCTTCTTGCCCTTGAGCTTGTCTTCACCACCCACCTTGCCGGCGATGTAGTTCACTATCCCTGAGGTTTCGCTGTAGGGGTTGAGCAGCAGCGGGAAGATGTATTTGAAGACGCGGCCGTCGGTGGTGTCGGTGCGGCCGTGGTTGATGGTCAGCAGGGGCACCTTGTCGGCCGTCACGCGGTCGATCAGCGCGTAGGCAATGCCGACCGACAGCGGGTTCCAGGCGGCGATGCCGGGTTTGGTTTTCAGGCGCTCGTACACCTCCACGCCGCGTTCGACCTCGTACTGGGTTTCGCCTTCTTCCCAGGTGAGCTTGACGCCACCCACGCCGCCGTCGCGGGTGTTGACCAGGTTCAGATAGTCAATGAAGCCGCCAAAGAATCCGGTGCCGCCGGCAGCATAGGGCCCGACGCGGTAGCTTTGCAGCGGAAAGAATTGTTCGTCGGCCTGGGCCGCCTGCAGGCTGCTGATGGCCAGCGTCGCAGCAATGGCCGCGGTACGCAGGTTTTTGATGAAAGACATGGATGAAAACTCCCGTGTATTTTTGAATTGAAATGCTGTTTTCAGACAGCCGGAGACAACTTCTTCCGTGCGCGATGCCAAAGGGCGGCCAGGCCTAGCGGTTCCACGATGAGGAAAAAGATGATCAGTGCGCCCAGCACGATGCGCTGGGTCATGTCGAGTACGCCGGAGTCGAACCAGCCGCCAAACAGCAGGGCGCCCACGCGTGACAGCAGCAGCGGGAACACCACGATCAGCGCGGCACCCAGAAAAGCCCCGCGTATGGTGGCGAGGCCGCCGATGATGACAATGAACAAAATCTGGAACGAGCGGTCCAGGTTGAAGCCCGCAGGCTCCACCGTGCGCAGGTACACAAAGGCCCACAGCACACCGGCTACGCCCACGATGAAGGACGAAATCGCAAACGCCAGCAGCTTGGTGCGCAGCACCGGCACACCGATCACGCGGGCCGCAAGCTCGTTGTCGCGGATGGCGATGAAGTTGTGCCCGGTCTGCGTACCCACCAGGCGCCAGACTAGGGCCGTCAACGCTGCCACCAGGGTCAGCGCAAACAGGTAGCGGCCCACGGGTGTGTCAAAGCTGAAGCCCAGCACCTGCAGCGGCGGTGCGTCGATCACGCCGGATGCGTTGTCATTGGTGAACCAGCTGAACTTGGTCAAAGCCCACTGCACAAAGAACTGCGCTGCCAGTGTGGACACGGCCAGGTAGAAGCCGCGCAAACGCAGGCTGGGCAGGCCAAACATCAGGCCGATGGCGGTAGCCGACAGGCCCGCCAGTGCGATGCTGGCCAACAACGGCAGGCCGGGTAGGCGCAGGTTGAAGTTGTATGCCGCGAATGCGCCCACGGCCATGAAGGCGGCCGAACCCAGTGACAACTGGCCGGCGTAGCCCGTCAACAGGTTCAGCCCCACGGCCGCCAGCGACAGCGCCAGGAACGGGATCAGGATGGCGTCGAACAAATAGGCGCTGCCCAGCGCGGGCACCACGCCATAGGCGACCAATAGCAAGGCTAATGGTGCGCCCCAAGCCTTGGCGGGGAATGCAGCCTCGCTCATGCGCGCTCCACCAGCTTCTGGCCAAACAGGCCGGACGGGCGCACCAGCAAAAAGGCCAGTGCTGCGACATAGGCAAACCAGCTTTCAATGCCGCCGCCGACGAAGGGGCCCAGATACACCTCGGCCAGCTTCTCCAGCGCACCGATCAGCAGGCCGCCGACGATGGCGCCCAAGATGGAGTCAAAGCCGCCCAGCATCAGCACCGGCAGCGCCTTCAGCACCACCAGCGACAGCGAAAACTGCACGCCCAGCCGGGCACCCCACAGCAGGCCCGCCACCAGTGCGATGGTGCCGGCGGTGGCCCATACCGTGGCCCAGATACGCGGCAGGCGCAGACCTACGGCGATGGCTGCATAGGTGTCGTCGGCCACGGCGCGGAAGGCCAGG
Source organism: Rhodoferax sp. GW821-FHT02C08 (assembly GCF_059421805.1). Classification (NCBI taxonomy): domain Bacteria; kingdom Pseudomonadati; phylum Pseudomonadota; class Betaproteobacteria; order Burkholderiales; family Comamonadaceae; genus Rhodoferax; species Rhodoferax sp. GW821-FHT02C08. Next base: position 9,297 of record NZ_JBWKVR010000011.1, on the reverse strand, counting down.
CCCACATGGGTGTAGCGGAAGAATGCCGACAGCAGCGCCACCATGGTGCCGGCAATGGCAGCGGCAAACAGGTCGAAGGTGGAGATCAGAATGCCCCACACTTCCAGCGGTTCGTCGGCAATGCCCAGGTCCAGCGCATGGACCTGGGTGCCCCACAGCATCTGGGCCGCGCCTTCGATTACATACGACAGGCCTAGCGTGGCCATGAACAGGGTAATGGGCGGCTGGTTCACCAGCGGGCGCAGCACTACGCGCTCCACCGCCAGGCCCAGCAGCACCATCAGTGCAAAAGTGGCCAGCAGCGCCAGCGGAAAGCTGATGCCGCGTTCCACCAGGCTCACAAAGGTCAGCGCTGCAAACAGCAGCTGCGCACCTTGCGCAAAATTCAAAGCACCCGAGGTCTTGTAGATCAGCACAAAGCCAATCGCCACCAGGGAATACATCACACCGGAGAGCAGGCCGCCGACCAGCACTTCGGCAAAAAAGGCGAAATCAAATCCGTCCATCACAGGCTTTCTTCTGCATGGGCTACGCCCAGATAGGCGTCAATGACCGCTGGGTCGTCGCGCACTTCGGCTGGTGTGCCGTCGGCGATCTTGCGGCCGTAGTCCAGTACCGCCACGCGGTCCGACAAGGCCAGCACCACGCCAATGTCATGCTCGATCAACAAGATGGTGGTGCCAAACTGGTCGCGGGCGGCGCGCACGAAATGCGCCATCTCGCTCTTCTCGGTCACGGTCATACCGGCCATGGGTTCGTCCAGCAACAGCAGTTGCGGGCGCGCCACCAGAGCGCGTGCCAGCTCCACCCGTTTTTGCAGACCATAGGGCAGGGTGCCCGCCAGGCGCTCGCGCACGCTGTGCAGGCTCAGGAAGCCCATGATCTCGTCGGTGCGGGCCTGTGCGTCGTCACGCTCGCGCCGTGCGCGGCCCAGGCCTATCCATTGCTCGATGAACGTGGAGCGCACCGTGTCGACCCGCCCCATCACGATGTTGTCGCGCACCGTCAAGCCCTTGAACAGCGCCAGATTCTGGAAAGTACGGGCCACGCCCAGCCGCGCCAGCTGTGGCGTGGGCACCTGGGCGAAGTCTTTGCCGCCTATCCATATGCGTCCCTGGTCGGGCCGGTACAGGCCGCTGACCACATTCACCAGCGAGCTTTTACCCGCACCATTCGGCCCGATCACGGCGCGGATTTCTCCGGCCGCAATCGACAGGTCCACGCCGGCCAACGCGGTCACGCCGCCAAAAGACAGATGGATGTCTTCCAGCCGCAGCACGGGCGTCGCTGCCGTGGCAGCGGCGGGCGCCGTGTGGGCGGGCCGCGCCGGGCGGGGCCGCTCGGTGCTTTGCCTGAGCGTGGTGATCGGTGGCGGCGAGACCGGTGTGAGCCGGTCCAGGCCTAGGCTGGCGCTGGGCATGTTGTGCAGTCCTTAGGCCACGGCTTCCAGCGCAGGCTCGGCCTGCTTTTCTGCCTGGGCTGCTTCAAGGGCGCGCACCAGGGGCAGCACCTTCTGGCCGAAGTACTCCACCTCTTCGATGAAGTGCAAGAAGCCGGTCAGCACCAGGTCCACGCCAATCGCCTTCAGCGCCACGATGCGCTCGGCGATCTGCTGCGGCGTGCCGATCAGGTTGGTGCGGAAGCCGTCGTTGTACTGCACCAGGTCTTCAAACGTGGACTTGGCCCAGTTGCCTTCGCCTTCGGGCGATGCCTTGCCGGCCTGCTTCACCGCGTCGCCAAAGGCGTGCACGGCTTCCACATGGGCATGTTTGATGATGTCGGCCAGCACAGCCTTAGCTTCTTCCTCGGTGTCGCGGGCGATGACGAAGGCGTTCACGCCGATGCGCACTTTGTGGCCGTTCTTGGCGGCCTTGGTCTGGATGTCGTCGATCTGTTCCTTCAGCTTGTCGGGCGTGTTGCCGTTGGTGAAGTACCAGTCGGACACGCTGGCCGCGTTGTCGCGTGCCGCGCGCGAGCTGCCACCCTGGAAGATTTCCGGGTGCGGCTTTTGTACCGGCTTGGGGCTCAGCGTGTAGTCGGTGAAGCGGTAGAAGTCGCCCTTGAAGCTGAAGTTGTCCTGCGTCCAGATGCCCTTGAGCGCGCGGATGAATTCGTTGGTGCGGCGATAGCGCTCGTCGTGCTCCAGCCAGGGTTCGCCAATCGCCTGGAACTCGCCCTTGAACCAGCCGCTCACCATGTTGACGGCAATGCGCCCGCTGGAGATGTGGTCGATGGTGGCGATCTGCTTGGCCACTACGGCCGGGTTCCAGGGGCCGGGCAGGATGGCGGCTATCACTTTCAGCTTGGTCGTGGCATGCAGCAGCGCCTGGCTGAAGGACACGGATTCGTGCTGGTACTCGGCGCCGTAGCCGGCGGTGAAGCGGATCTGGCTCAGCGCGTAGTCAAAGCCGGCTTTCTCGGCCGTCTGCGCCAGCTTCTGGTTGTATTCCAGGCTCCAGTCGGTGCGCTGCGCGATGGTGCTGACCACCAGGCCGCCACTGACATTGGGTACCCAGTAGGCGAACTTGACTTCTGCGGGTGGGGTGCTGGATGCATTGCTCATGGGAAGACTCCTGTGCGTTAGGGGTGGATCAGGCGGCGACGGCTTCTGCAGCTGTGGCAGGCACTTCATCGGGAGTGGCGCGGTGCGACAGCTGGGGTACGGCGCGGGCAATCGCCAGGGCAATGCGGTCGCGCAGCGCGGGGCTGCTGATCTCGTAGCCGTCAAAGTCCTTCTCCACCGCGTACACGCCAATCGGCAGCGTGCGCGACTGGAAGAAGCTGAACAGCGGGCGCAGTTGGTGGTCGATCACCAGCGCATGGCGGTCGCTGCCACCGGTGGCGGCCAGCAGCACCGGCACATCGGTCAGCGCCTCGTGGTGCACGAAGTCGAACAGGTGCTTGAACAGGCCTGTGTACGAGCCCCGGTACACGGGGCTGGCCACGATCAGCAGGTCGGCGGATTCGATGGCGGCCACTTCGGCCTCCACATGGGCCGGCAGCTGGCTGCGGTACAGCGCGCCAGCGAACTGCGGGCCGATGTTGCCGAGCTCGATCAGATGCACGTCGATAGGCAGGGCATCGCCCAGCGCGGCCAACAATTCTTGTACCAGCACCAGCGTGCGGGAGGGGCGCTGCAAACCACCGGATACAGCCACGACTTTGAGTTTCTTCACCATGTTGATAGGACCTCTGTTTGGAAGCCGCAACCTATTTGCAGCACAGTGGCTCTATGCGAATGGCGTGCCAGAAGAAATATTGATTTAAATCAAGGGTTTAGGGTGTTTTTCAGGTGCTGCTTGTGCTGGGTTTTCAACAGGCTGCGGATGTGTTGCTGCTGCAGCAGCAGTGCCTGCGCCATAGTCGGTTTGCGCGCATGCATATGCTGTTTTTGGATGCTGTTGGGGCAGCAGTAGTGGGTGATGTTGCTGCGTCGGCAGCAAGATGCATTGCGAGCCGGTAGCTTGTGGGACGGCCTTTGCCGAACCATTAGGCTGATTCATTGACACGGGAGAAGACTGGCTGCTGAATAGGCGGCCGCCATGCTTTGGCGTGGGCGACATGTAGTGATGCAATTCACTTACCTACCAACAGTTGTTTTTACCTGTTTGTGGTACTTCAAGTTCGCATTGGACGGATAAGATGGTTACGCAAGCTCTGCGAGGTCGGGTGGAGCTTTTTATAACTGGATATTTGTCCGGGACCTTGTTGAGCAACCAGTCTGCAAACTACCTTCAGGATATTTGAATGGCCAATAGATACCGTAGCGATTTTTTGTCCCGCAGGTTTTGCGGTCCAGATTCATTAACCCGTGCAGGTAGAGTGTCCTAATGTCAACAATCAAGAATCTACAAGCTGCGGGCAAGGCATACAGTGCGTGCGCCAAGGCAGTTACAGCCAAGTGCTCCAATCCCAATCAGCCAACGGCGATTGAATCTGAACTTCGGATAGCGTTTGGTATTTCATCTGATTGGACTCGTCGTGCCGCTTCGATGAAGCCAATCGCTTACGACAGTCGGCTGATGAATAAGTCACCAAAGACACACAGCGTATCCGAAATGATCCGATTTAACCTTGCATGGTCAGGGATAAATGCGCTGTTCTCGCGGAATTCCGTTGTGTCGTTTTTTGTTTCAACGCCCCCAAGAACTGAGCTGGATAGATTCAGGTTGTTTTATGCAAATTCTGGCGTCTTGTCCGCGGCGATGACGGGCCTTCTGGCGAAATTACACCAAATTCTCGCAACGCCGACTGTGTCCACTGTGCCCGGACATCCAATCGGAACCTCACTTCCTATTCTTCAAGTTCTACACGAAAAGTACACCCCCATTCAGTACCAGAATATGGCCACAGGGAAACTAATCGCCGCCGCTGTTATGACAGGAAGCTACTCTGCGCTAGATATGCCTTTGCTGATTTATCTCATGCGAAATTGGAGTGTCCATGGTGGGCTTCTTGGCAGCAATTTCCGTAGCGTCCCGAGATTCGACCTGTATATCAAGACTGTGAGCGATGCCTTGTCGGAAGTCCACGTCGGATTGTCTGCAGAGCTTTTGGCGAGGGTGTAATACGGTTTAACTGGTCGTAAATGGACTCCTCCACATGCTTAAAAACTGACCTATTTTTTGGCTGTTGGGGAAGCGTCTGCTGCTTAAATGTCCGACATCTGAAGTGGGCTCTGCTGTGGTTCGTACCAACATGCAGGCTGAATCACCACTGTGCCAATCGTTAGCCAAGAGTCCAAGTCACAAAGAAAAAATAGCCACCAGCGCAGAAGAGCCCTGCGCTGGTAGCTATCAAAAACGAAGCAAACGCCAATGTGACGGTTTAAGACAGAGCAGCCTCCCGCTCTGTCTCCGCCGCCGCTGGCGCGCTTCTTTGCCCACCCTCCCTCTTCACCTTTTCAATATCACGATACTGCTGCGCCGGGTGTGTGGCGGGCAGCAGGGGGCCGTCGCCAAACAGCTTTTCGCGCAGCGTGCCGGGCTTGTAGGCCGAGGGGTAGACGCCGCGGCGCTGCAGCTCGGGCACCAGGTGGGTGACCACGTCTTCAAAGGTCTCATGCGCAATGGCGTAGGCCAGGTTGAAGCCGTCGATATCGGTGGCTTCCACCCACTGTTGCAGGATGTCGGCCACGGTGGCGGCCGAGCCTACGAACACCGGGCCCAGGCCGCCCACGCCGCCCCACTTCGCCAATTCCTCGATGGTCCAGGAGCGGTCGCCGCCGGCCAGCACTTCCACAGCCGACAGGATGGCGTTGGTGTCCACCTTGCGCACCAGTTCGGTGGGCGCGTACTGGCCGAAGTCGATGCCGGTCCAGCCGGACATGAAGACCAGCGCGCCGTCGTAGGAGGCGTAGCGCTGGTATTCCTCGAACTTGGCCTGCGCCTTGGCGTCGGTCTCGTCCACGATCACGGTCACCAGGTTGTAGACCAGTAGCTTGCGCGGGTCGCGCCCGGCAATGGCTGCCTGTGCGCGCACGTCGCGCACATAGTTTTTCAGCACGTTCTGCGTGGGCGCGGCGACGAATACGCATTCGGCATGCTGGGCCGCAAAGCTTTTGCCGGGGCCGGACGCGCCGGCCTGGTACAGAACCGGTGTGCGCTGCGGCGAGGGCTCGCTGAGGTGGTAGCCGGGCACGTCGAAGTACTTGCCCTTGTGGGCGATTTCGTGGATCTTTTCCGGGTGGGCGAAGATGCCTTTGGCGCGGTCGCGCACCACGGCATCGGCCTCCCAGCTGCCTTCCAGCAGCTTGTACAGCACCTCCACGTATTCGTTGGCCACTTCGTAGCGGTTGTCGTGGCGGCGCAGGCCGCCCTGGCTGATGTTCTTGGCGCCGCTCTCCAGGTAGGAGGTGACGATGTTCCAGCCCAGGCGGCCCTGGGTGTGGTGGTCGGCGGTGGAGAGGCGGCGCGCAAAGGTGTAGGGGTGTTCGAACGAGGTGGACGCGGTAATACCTATGCCCAGGTGCTCGGTCACCATGGCGATGGGCGCGGCCAGCTGCAGCGGGTCGTTCACCGGGATCTGCGCGCCTTGTTGCAGCGCGTGGTAATTGCTGCCCTTGTAGACGTCGTAGTAGCCGATCACGTCGGCGATGAAGATGCCGTCGAAGAAGCCCTTCTCCAGCGTCTTGGCCAGGTCGGTCCAGTAGCGCAGGTCCTTGTATTCCCAGGACCTGTCGCGCGGGTGGGCCCACAGCCCGGGGGACTGGTGGGCCACGCAGTTCATTTCGAACGCGTTGAAGCGAATGTGCCGTCCCATCCATCAGCTCCAGGCGTGGCGTGGAGCGTGCACACCGTTCAGGTGGTAGTTGCCCAGGTGGTAGTACTTCCAGCGCACCGGGTCGTGCAGGGTGTGTACGCGGGCGTTGCGCCAGTGGCGGTCCAGGTTGTGCTCGGCCAGGGTGGAGCGGGTGCCGGCCAGTTCAAACAGCTTGTTGGTGGCGGCAATCGCGGCTTCGGTGGTCAGCACCTTGGCTTCGGCGGTGGCCAGGGTGGCGGCGTTGACCGTGGCCTCGTTCGGCTCGGCCAGGGCCAGGTCGATGGCGCGGCCGGCTCGCTCCAGCAGGGCCTCGGCGGCGTGCAGGCGCAGCGTCAGGTCGCCGATGGCGCTGATGGTGAACGGGTCTTCGGCGGCGGTTTCCTTGCCGCTGTCGATCCAGGGGCGGCTGCGGTTCTTCACGAAGGCGATGGTCTCGGCAATCGCGCCGGCGGCAATGCCGCCGTCGATCGCGGCCTGGATGATCTGCGAAATCGCGCCCGCTGCCGTGGGGCGGTCAAACGCTGCCACGGGTACCAGCCGGCTCAGCGGCACGCGCACATCGACGATCTGGATCGAGCCGGATGCTGTGGTGCGCTGGCCGAAGCTGGACCAGTCGTTCAGCACCGTCAGGCCGTCGGCGTTGCGGTCGGCAAAAGCCAGGTAGCCCTTACCCTCCAGCGGGTCTACCGTGACGATGGGTACGATGTGTGCCAGCAGCGCGCCGGTGGTGTAGAACTTCTGGCCGTTCACCACAGCGGTGTCACCCTCGATCTTGAAGGTGGTTTCGAACGCGGCCACGTTCTTGCTGTTTTTTTCCGAGAACGCATTGCCGAAGCGTATGCCTTGCAGCACCAGGCCAAACAGCTCGGCCTGCTGGGCCGGCGTGCCATCCAGCCCGATATGGGCGACCAGGGCCAGGTGGTTTTGCGTGATCTGGGCCAGGCTGGAATCGCCCTCGGCCAGGATGCGTATCACCTGCGCCAGCGTGGCGTAGGAGACGCCCGCACCGCCATAGGCTTTGGGTACGTTAATGCCCCACAGCCCGCTTTGCGAGTACGCGTCCAGCTCTGAAAGTGGTAGCAAGCCTTCGCGGTCGCGCAGCGCGGATTCGGTGCGGAACTCGGCCGCCAGGCGGTGCGCCACGGTGATGGCTTCGGCATCATCGCGGATCACGTGGGCCGGTTGACTGGGGCGGGGGCGGGCGGTGAACGGCGCGGTGGAGTTGACGCGGGGGCGGTCCAGGGTGGCAGTGCTCATGGTGATTCCTTGGAAGATGTTTGACTCAAACCTTGCGGCCTGTGCCGTTGCCGATTTGCCAGACGTAGGGCGGCTCGGTGCCGTTGATGCGCCAGTCGCCCACGATGCGCGACTTGTAGACGATGGGGTTGTGCGATGCCACGGTGCGGGCGTTGCGCCAGTGGCGGTCCAGCGACTTGCTGGTGCTGGCGGCGGATGCGCCCAGCGCGTTGAACAGGTCGGTACCGGCGCGCAGCACCAGCTCGGACACGACGATCTGGCCCTGGGCAGATTCGATCTCGGCGTCGATATTGGCCTGGCGCTCGGCCTCGGGGTTGTCGCCCTGCAGCCGGGCTTCAAATGCGCGCTGGGCGGGCAGGGTGGCGCGCAGGGCCGTGGCTTCGGCGGCATAGACCAGGGCCGAGATTTGGCCCACCACCTGCTGGATTTGCGCGTCCTGGCTGACGTGCGAGGCATTGCCGTTGCTGTAGACGCGCTGGCGATCCCGCACCTGTTGGGCCACGTCGCGCTCGATGGCGCGGCCAATGCCGGCCAGCGTGGCCAGGTGGAACAGCTGGTAGAAGGCGGTCTGGTACTTGAAGCGGGTCTCGAAGGGGAAGATGTTTTCTTCGGCAATCTTGGCGTCGGTGTACACCGATGTGCCGCTGCCGGTGGTGCGCTGGCCAAAGCCGTCCCAGTCGTCCTGCTGCACCACGCCCGGCTGGTGGGTGCTGACGGCGGCAATGATGTCTGCGTTGTTGTCGGCACGGCGCGCGTACAGGTCGATCCAGTCGGCAAAGATGCTGCCGGTGCTGTAGAACTTGCGGCCATTGGCCACCCATTCGCCGTCCTTCTGCGACACCTTGGTGATGACATCGCCAATCGCCACGCTGCCGACTTCCGACCAGGCGTTGCCCACCAGCTCGCCCGCCACAAAACGCTGCAGCCACAGGTCGCGGTGCGCGCTGGCCGGGGCGTTGAGCCGGTCTTCGACAAACGCGAAATGTCCGCGCAGCGCCTGGGTGACGTTGGAGTCGGCCTCCGACAGTTCGATCAACAGCTGGAACAACTGCGGAATCGACGCGCCGCCGCCGCCGTGCTCCACCGGCACCCGCACCGCGCCAAAGCCGGCCTGCTTCAGCCAGGTGATGGGTTCAAACGGCAGGGTGCGCGTGCGCTCGCGTTCCAGCACGGTGTCGGCGATACGCTGGAAGATGGGGCGGAACTTGTCGGCCAGGGTGGGGTGGTCGTAGGGGCTCCAAGCAGCGGTGGCCGGCGTGGGATGGGGGTTCATGGCGGTTCTCCTGGAATGTTGATATGCCCACTGCATTGAAGCCGCAATGGTTTGGTCGCATATTCCATATATGCCAGGACTGTGCCAATATTTTTATGAACAAAATCAAGGGCTTAGGGGCTGTGTGGCGCACTGCTGCTGCTGGTTTTGCAGCAGACTGCGGGCCAGGTGCTGCGCTGGCAGCAGTGGCGGCTGTGGGGTTTGCGTTCTGAAAATTCAAGTGTTTTAGGGCTCTGGCGCACGAATTACCTGCGCGAGTAGCTATGTTTTATATAGCAAATGCTTGGCAGGGGTGCAATCCGGCCAAGTTGCGCCCCAACACGGCCATTCATGCTGGATGGGCCCGATTGCAGCGCGGCGCGGGCCGGCGCAGCATTACATTCGCGTCCATATTTCATTCCCGCGCGTAGACCGCAAGAGAGACACACACCATGAAAACCAAAGCCGCAGTCGCCTGGAAAGCAGGCGCCCCCCTGACCATAGAAACCGTGGACCTGCAAGGCCCC
>NZ_JBWKVR010000010.1:0-206119 GCF_059421805.1 Rhodoferax sp. GW821-FHT02C08 | reverse complement strand
ACACAACTGGATGAAACACCAGTATGGCGCATCTGAACCAAAATTCAAGTCTGTCTGAGGCAGGTAGCTAATCAGGCTATTTTTTTGTCTTTTTTTACCGGTGCTTTATGCGTGGCTGGGCGTTGCAGTCTTGCCAAACCGTTCCAGCACATGCTGGCCCATGCTATGGGCCAGCTCGTCTTCACCCAGGAAGACACGGCCGATCTTTTCCTGCTGCAGCAGTTCGGCCTCGGTTTCGTTGTGGGTACGCACCACGGTTTCTATCGCAGGGTTGAGCATGCGGGCGTTCTCCACCATCTGGCGCACATTGAAGGCGTCGGGCGTGGCCACCACCAGCATGCTGGCGTGGGCAATGTGCGCCTGTACCAGTACGGCAGCATCGGCCGCGTCGCCAGATACGGCGGTCAGGCCGCTGGCGCGCAATTGCTCCACACGTTCGCGGTTTTGCTCGACCACCACAAACGGGATGCCCTGCACACCCAGCTCCACAGCCAGGCGCTTGCCAACCCGGCCATAGCCCACAAGCACGACCTGGCGCGACAGGTATTTCTCATGCGTGTCCATGGGCAGCTCGGCCAGATGGTCGGTGCTGCGTGCGAACCGGTGCTTGAGCGACGGGTGGGCTTCCACCCACTGCTCCAGCCAGTCCGCGCCCTTGAACACCAGTGGGTTGACGGCGATGGACAGCAGGGCACCGGCCAGTATCAGGCTCTGGCCCTCGGGCCGCAGTAGCCCCAGGCTGGCCCCCAGACCGGCCAGGATGAAGGAGAACTCGCCAATTTGGCCCAGGCTGGCGGACACGTTCAGCGCCGTGTTCAGCGGATAGCGGAACACCAGCACCAGAGCTGCAGCGGCAATCGACTTGCCCACGATGATGATGGCCAGCACCGCCAGGACTTGTAGCGGCTGCTGCACCAGTACCATCGGGTCGAACAGCATGCCCACTGACACAAAGAACAGCACGGCAAACGCTTCGCGCAGCGGCAGCGAGTCCTCGGCGGCGCGGTGGCTGAACTCCGACTCGCGCATCACCATGCCCGCAAAGAAGGCGCCCAGCGCGAACGACACGCCGAACAGCGTGGCTGCGCCATAGGCGATGCTGACGGCCGCAGCGATCACGCACAGGGTGAACAGCTCACGCGAACCGGTGCGCGCCACCAGCCACAGCAGCTTGGGGAACACGCGCCGGCCCACCACCAGCATCAGGCCGACAAAGGCCGATACCTTCAGCAGCGTCAGCCCCAGGCTGAGCCACAGATTGCCACCACCGCCGTGGCCGTCGCCGGGCACGGTGCCACCCAAAGCACCGGCCAGCGGGGGCAGCAGCACCAGCACCAGCACCATGGCCAGGTCTTCCACCACCAGCCAACCCACGGCGATCTTGCCGTTCATCGAATCCAGTGCGCCGCGCGACTCCAGCGCGCGCAGCAGCACCACGGTGCTGGCCACCGACAGCGCCAGGCCAAATACCAGGGCCTCGCCCATGGGCCAGCCCCAGAAATGCGCCACACCTGCACCCATGGCTGTGGCCACAGCGATCTGCAGTACCGCGCCGGGCAGGGCGATCTTGCGCACCGACATCAGGTCGTCCAATGAGAAATGCATGCCTACCCCAAACATCAACAGCATCACGCCGATCTCGGCCAGCTCGGCGGCGATCTGGCCGTCGGCCACGAAGCCGGGTGTGAACGGACCGATCAACACCCCGGCCAGCAGATAGCCGACCAGTGCGGGCAGCTTCACCCGCACGGCCAGAAAGCCGAACACCAGGGCCAGTCCGAGCGCCGTGGCTATGGTGGTGATCAAGGGGGTGCTATGCAGCATCTACGGGTTCCTTCAGGGTGTTGAGTGACAGCAGGCACTGCACGATGGGGGTGAAAAGAGGGCGTAGCGCGGGCTGGGGCTGCAGGCAGCTGTCGCGCAACGCGGTCAAGGCAGCTATTGCCGGACTGTCTGCATGGGCCAGAAGTTCCTCCAGCAGGCAGCCAAAGGCGCGTACCTCCAGGCGTTGCAGGGCTTGGGACAGGCTTGTGTCGGCGGGCAGGAAGGCTGCGGCACCCATATCGCCCAGCAGGCAATTGCCGTCTGCATCGCACTGCAGGTTGTGGGCGTACAGGTCGCCGTGCAGTAGGCCCCGTCCATGCAGGTGTTCGGCGGCGCGGGCTACGCCCAGCGCGATGCGCAGAATTTTGTCCAACGTGAACTGTGTGCCGGCCGGGTACACATCGCGGGTACAGCTCTGCAGGCTGGGCGGTCCGGCCAGAGTGCAGAAGTGCTGCGGTATGTATTCCAGCACCAGGCCGGCCGTGCCATCCGGGTGCCCGGCCAGCGGGCCAGCCACTGGAATGATGTGCGGGTGTGCGCCTGCGGCCAGGCAGGCTGCCATTTCGCTGTGCGGCCAACCGTCGCTGGTGACTGCGCCCTTGAACAGTTTTACAGCCACGGTGCGAGGTGCATTGGCATCGTTTAATGCGGCCTGGTGGATGACGCCGGAGGCACCTTCGCCCAGGACGTGCTGCAAGCGCAGCCGCTGCCAGTCAATGGGCGGAGCCGGGGAGGGAGGGCGGTCGGCATCCAGCGGATTGCCGGCATAGGCCAGCCAGGCCAGGCGGGGTAGCTCCAGCAGCCAGTCGGGTAGGGCGGTCAGCTGGTTGGCCGAGATGCGTACCAGCTCCAGTTGTCGGCAGTGCGCCAGCTCGGGCGGCAGCTGCCGCAGCCGGTTGCCGGCCAGCATGAGCTTTTGCAATTGGCCGCACTGGCCTATGGCTGCGGGCAGGCTGTCGATCTGGTTGTCCGTCAGGATCAGCCAGCGCAGGCTGGGCGGCAAAGCCGAGGCCGGCACATGGCGGATCCGGTTGGATTTGAAGCCCACCATCTGCAGGCTGCTGCACTGGCCCAGCACGGCGGGTAGCTCGGTGAAGGGGTTGTTGGAGCAGAACAGTACGCGCAGGCGGTGCAGCCGGTGCAGATCGTCGGGTAACTGGGTCAGCGCGTTGCCTGACAGATTGAGTATCTGCAGGCTGTCGGCCAGGTCAAATATTTCGCGCGGAAACTCGGTCAAACCGCAGGACAGGTCCAGCCGTTCTATGCCTTGCAGTTGGCCCGCGCGCAGTTGGGAATAGGTGTCCATAGGGTCATGCATCACCCTATTGTCGGTGCAGTGCCGCGGGGTTCGGCATCTGGAATTTTATCTGCTTAAAACGGCCGTGATGCAGGTATATTGTGCGCAAGCAGCTATTTATTCGATAGCAGACCGGTGGCCACGTGCAGTGGCTGCGGATAGCCGAACCAGTAGCCCTGGGCGATGTCACATTGCTTGGCGATCAGTATCTGGCTTTGCTCTTCGGTCTCCACGCCCTCGGCCACCACTTTCAGGCCCAGGCCATGGGCCAGGGCGATGGTGGCGCGCACGATGGCGGCGTCGCCCTTGTCGGTGGCGATGTCCATCACAAAGCTGCGGTCGATCTTCAGCTCGTCTATCGGGAAGCGTTTCAGGTAGGCCAATGAGGAATAGCCGGTGCCGAAGTCGTCCACTGCCAAGCCTACGCCCAGCGCACGGATTTCATGCAGCAGGCTGATGACCTGGTCGGCATCGGCCATGGCCGTGGTTTCGGTGATTTCCAGCCGCAGCATGTGCGGCGGGATGCCCGTCTCTTGCAAGGCCAGGCGGACCACCTGGACGATGTCGCGGTTCATGCACTGGCGTGCCGAAACGTTCACCGCCAGCGGTACCGCCGGCAGGCCGGCACGCAGCCACAGCGCGACTTGGCGCGCGGCCTGCAGCACGGCCCAGGCGCCCATGTCTACGATCAAATCGGACTCTTCGGCCACGCCAATGAATTCGCCGGGCATGACCAGTTGTTCGGGGGTGCGCTGCCAGCGCATCAGCGCCTCCATGCCGACCAGCCGCCTGTCGTTCAGCGTGAACTGGGGCTGGTAGTGCAGCACGAACAGGCCGTCGCGCAGGCTGCGGCGCAGGTCGATCTCCAGCGCCAGGCGGTTGTGCATGCGGCTGTTCATGTCGTTGGACCAGAACTGGAAGCAGGCCCGCGGTTGCTCCTTGGCACGGTACATGGCCATGTCGGCTTTGGACAGCAGGTCTTCCAGGTCCGATCCGTCCTGCGGAGCCAGCACCACGCCCACGCTGCCCGAGCTGGGCAGGCGCGCGTGGTTGAAGTCGGCTCCCAGCTCGATGTCGCGCGCCAGCGCGTCCACCACCTTGGCGGCGGCGCTGGCGGCGCCCTCGTGGCCGTCCACATCCTCCAGCAGCATGACGAATTCGTCGCCGCCCCAGCGGGCGACGGTGTCGGTATCGCGGCACATGTTCAGCAGGCGCTGGGCCAGGATCTTCAGCACCTGGTCGCCAGTGCGGTGGCCCATGCTGTCGTTGATGTGCTTGAAGCGGTCCAGATCCAGAAACAGAATCGCCGTGCTTCCGCCGCGCCGCTGCGCGCGCGACAAAGCCAGGGCCAGGCGCTCGTGCAGGGTGCCGCGGTTGGGCAGGCCGGTCAGTTCGTCATGGCTGGCGGCGTAATCCAGCTTGCGGGCGGCGGCCACGGCGTCGGTGACGTCAGAAAACACCAGCACCGCGCCGTCCAGATGCCCTTCCGGGCTGGACAGCGGGCTGGCCGTGGCTCGTAGTGTCCGCATGCCGCTGGCTCCATGCAGGCTCAACAGCTGGGGCAAATGGATGCGCTGGCGCGTTTCCAGGCAGGTTTGCACGGCCTGGCGCAGATGGGCCTGGCTGTCCTGGGTGAGCGGGTAGATGCTAAGCAAGGGTTGGCCTTGCAAGTCTTGTTCGCCTGCTTGCAGCAGGGCTGCGGGGTTGGCAAAGCGCACGCAGCCGTCGTGGGCATTGATGGTGACGACGGCTTCGTCCAGCGCCTGCAGGGTGGCCTGGGCATGTTGGCGGGCACGCTGCAGACGCCGGTTGGCGGCTTGCAACTGGCCCGCGACCCAGACCAGCAGCGCCGCCGCCAGTGCCAGCTGGGCCATGGCTGGAGGTAGCCAGACCTGGGCCGTGCGCAGCAGCACGGCACTGCACAGCAAGGGCAGCAATAACAGGCTGCTGGCCAGCAGCGCACGCCGGCCGGAGTGCCGGGGCCAGGCCGCCAGGCTGCTGAGCATCAGCACGGAAAACAGCATGGTGGCCAGCAGCGAGGCGCGTTGTATCAGCCCATGGCTTTCCAGCGCCGCGTAGGCTTTGGCATGGAGTACCACCGACGGCAGAGTGCTTTGGCGGCCCGCCAGCGGGCTGACCAGCTCGCCGCCCAGGCCGCTGGCGGTCAGGCCGATGAAGGCCACGCGGTCATGCACTTCGGACAATAGCTGCGGGTTGTGTAGCGCCGCCGCAAAAGACACGGTGGGCAGGTCCGGCACACGCGGTAGCAAGGCTTCCTGGGCGCGGACCCAGGTGGTTTGTGCCTTGAATGCCGGAGCCGGGGCACTGCTGGCGGCTTGTTGCACCGCCAGCGCCAGGGCGGGCCAGACCGCATCACCGTTGCCAGCGTACAGAAACAGGCTGCGCGAAGCGCCGTCGGTGTCGATTTCCACGTCCACATGGCCCAGGCTGGAGGTGGTCAGCGCCCCGCCCAGCGCAGGCAGCAGAGGCTGCGGGCCCATGCCGCCATCGGCCTGCTGGCTGGGCGCCACGGCCAGCACCACATGGCCGTAGCGCTGGATGGCTTCGGCCAGCGCGGCGTCGCTGCCCGGGTGTTCGGTGTCTGGCTCGGAAAACAGAATGCCTATGCCCACGGCGCTGGCACCCGCCTCGTGCAGGCGGTTGACCATGTCGGCATGTACCGAGCGCGGCCAGGGCCAGCGGCCCAGCTCGGCCAGGCTGGCGTCGTCAATCGCCACCACCACCGGCGGCCGTGCCGGCAGAGCTTGTACGGGTAGTAGCAAGTCGTAACTGAGCAGGTCCAGGCGACGCACGCTGCTGGGCTGCAGCCAGGCCAGCAGCAGAATCGCCAGCAGACCTGCCCCCCACCAGCCGTGGCGCAGCATGGCCCGCCTCCAGCGCTGCCGGGGTGGGCTGGCAAGAGGCAAAAAGGTGCTCAGAGAAAGCCCAGAAGCGGTAGCAACAAAAGCAGTACACGCCAGGGGCTGGGTGCATCTGGCACGGTGAAGGATTGGGTGCCGCCCCAGGGGCCGGTGTAGCCGTCTTCGCCTATGGTCTGCACCCGTACATAGTGGGTGCCAGGTGCCAGGTTCTGTAGGGCGTATTGGGTGGTATCGGTCTGCGCATCGGTCTGCGGGCTGGCAAAGGTCTTGTCAATGTCTACCTGTAGCCGGTATTTGGCGGTTTGGGGCTGGGCGGTCCAGCGCAGGCTCAGGTTGCCGTCCTTGGGGGGCGTTATATCTACGCCCGGGCCTGGCAGTACACGCCTGAAGCTTTGGGCATCACCCCAGGGCCCCTGGCCTTTTTGGGGGTGGATGGCCGCCATGCGCCATTGGTACTGGCCAGGGGGCAGGTCTTGTTGGGTTGTGGTGCTGGCGGTATTGGCCAGCTCCTGGTCTTCCAGCGGCGCTGGTTGGTCCTTGGCGCTGACTTGCAGGCGGTAGCGCCAGCTGGGGTCGGCCAGGGTCCAGCGGAAGCTGGGTTGGGTGGCGGTGGTGGCGCTGTCGGCTGCGGGCTCTATCAGCAGTGGCGGCTCGGGCCTGGCATGTACGACCAGGCTGCGCTCGGTGCCCAGGCCTTCCAGGCCTTGGGCGTCGATTGCGCGCACGCGCAGCACGTAGCTGCCATCAGCCACGTCGCGGGCACGGATGCGGGCTGCGGGCGAGGTTTCGTCCGACTCGGCCACCACGAACTGCGTGCCTGGTGCCAGCTGGGTGCGGTAGCTGCTGGCACCGGCGACCGGGGGTAGCGGCCAATCTATGGGCAGGCGCTCTATGCGCTCGGGCAAGCTGTTCAGCACCGGTGCGGGCAGCAGCGTCACCGGCTGGTCGGGCGACTGGCCGGCCTGGGCTAGGCTGCCCTGGGCGGCCGAGGCGGTGACCTGGCCTGCCGGGTTGCTTACCTTGACAGCGCCCTCTATCACTTCGGTGCGCAGGCTGTCTTTTTCGGCGTAGACGCGGAACTGGGTGCCGCGCACCGCTGCCACGGCCGCCGGGGTGCGGATTTCAAAACGACCGCCCGAGGTTCCCATGGGCGTGACCTGGTTTTCCAGGCTACCTTGCAGCAGTTCCAGCTCCACCATGCTGACCTGGCCCAGCACGCGTCGCTGCGTGCTGCGTAACTGCAGCGCGGTATCGCGGCGTACCAGCACGCGTGAGCCGTCGGCAAACTCCAGGCTGGCGCTGCCGGTGGGGCCGGTTTGCAGGCCGGCGGGTGCTTGCAATAACTCGCCCACTTCCGGGCTACGGGCTGCGGCCTGGCCGGATACCAGGCGGGTATCGCCCACCACGGCGGCCACGCGTACCTGGGCCGATTCCAGTCTGAGCCAGTCTGTGGGGATGTGCAGGCGGGTTCCCGGCGGGATGCGGTGATCGTCTGGAATATGGTTGCGCTGCCGCAGCGCCAGCGCCAGGGCGGGTTTTTTCAGATAGCGCTGGGCCAGGTTCCAGGGATGGTCTCCAGGCTGTACGGTATAAACGAAGTCAGCGGCCGAGGCGCTGCCAAAGGCGCCTGACAATAAAAGCAGCGCCAGGCCGTGGCCCAGTTGCGTAGAGCGGTGGATGTGCAGTTTCATCGTGTCTTACATTTCGGTTGCTGCCGTTGTGCTGGGCGATGGCAGCTTGTAATAATGCCGTTACAAGCTGCATTGGACAACATTTAGATGGGTCTGAACCGCCAAAGGGCGTCGCTGCTAGCGCATTTTTGAAGTACGTCGCTTGAGGCCGCGTGTAACACGGCCTTAACACGACCTTAGGCTCCGCTCCCCAGGGGCAATTATCCTTTGTAGCTTGGCGCCGCGCGCCAGAAAGAAGTACATGGACAGATCGAGGACCTGGCTTCAGCGCAGTCTGGACGGCTTGCTGGGTGTAGAAAAGGCCATGCGCATCCGCACCAGCCAATTTGTGCTGGCGGCGGTGCTGATGCTGGCCTGCATTGGCGAGTTGTACTGGCTGGCGGCATTCGGCATCGCCAATGTGCAGGATGTGACCCACTGGTCCATCCTCTCCGGCGCTGGCCTGGTGCTGGTGTTTGCGCTGATTCGCAGTGGGTTTTCTCTGCGCTGGAGCGATCCCTCGCTGGCGCTGCCGCAGATGCTGTATGCGATTGCCTGCAACGCTGTGGCTTTTGTGATTGCGGGCGATGGCCGGGGGGGGACTTTGCCGCTGCTGTCGGTGATCTTGACCTTTGGCATGTTTGGCATGTCCACCCGGCAGGTGACGTTTGTAGGGGTTTACGCCTTGGTCCTGTTTGCCTGGGCGATTGCGTATGTGCGCGAGACCATGGGCAGCCTGGTGCCAGTCGAGATACACATCGCTTATTTCTTCATGTTGGCGATTGTCGTGGTGGGCTGTTCTTTTCTGACATGGCGATTGACCACCATGCGCCAGCATATTCGCGACCAGAAGGACCAGTTGCAGTATGCGCTGGAGAAAATCCAGCGCATTGCTACCCGCGATGAACTCACGGGTACGGCCAATCGCCGTTTCATGCAGGAGCAGATGCGGCAGGAGTTCCAACGCTCCAGCCGCAGCGGAACACCTGTGATGGTGGCGATGCTGGATATTGACTATTTCAAGCGCGTCAACGACACCTACGGCCACCAGGCAGGAGACCGCAGTCTGCAGATGTTTGCCCAGGTGGTGCAAAACAGCCTGCGCTCCACCGACCTGCTGGCGCGTTGGGGTGGAGAGGAGTTCCTGGTGTTGTTGCCCGATACCGACTTCAGCTACGGCATGGCCTGCCTGGAGCGCGTGCGCACCCAGGTGGCCGAGACCATGGTGGCCTTTGGCAGTGTGGAAATCCAGTTCACCGTGTCCATCGGTGTGACCCAGTACCTGGAGGGTGACTCCATAGAAAGTACGGTAGACCGTGCCGACTTTGCGCTCTATGCAGCCAAGGCCCAGGGCCGCAACCAAGTGGTTAGTGCATAGCTACACCGTGCGGTTGCGGGCCAGCGGCGGGTTCTTCGCAAAGTAGCTGCGGATGCCGCGCAGGATGGCGTCGGCTAGCTGCTCGCGGTAGTCGCTGCTCTTGAGCTTGGATTCCTCTTCGGGGTTGCTGATGAAGGCAGTCTCCACCAGCACGCTGGGTATGTCGGGCGCCTTCAACACCGCAAAGCCGGCCTGTTCCACGCTGCCTTTGTGCAGGCGGCCAACACGGCCCACTTCGCCCAGCACCGCACTGCCTAGTTTCAGGCTGTCGTTGATCTGCGCGGTGGTGCTCATGTCCAGCATGGCGCTTTGCACCTGTGAATCCTTGGCATGCACATTGATGCCACCAATCGTATCGGCGGCGTTTTCCTTGTTGGCCATCCAGCGCGCGGCACTGCTGGAAGCAGCGCCGTGGCTGAGCGCGAACACGCTGGCGCCGCGTGCGGCGGGGGTGAGAAAGGCGTCCGCGTGGATGCTGACGAACAGGTCGGCCTGCACGCGCCGGGCTTTTTGCACCCGCACCTGCAGCGGCACGAAGAAGTCGGCATCGCGCGTCATGAAGGCGCGCATGGGGTTACCGTTGACGGTGGTGGCGTTGATGCGCTCACGCAGCAGATGCGCCACCTGCAGCACCACATCTTTTTCGCGTGTGCCGCTGGGGCCGATGGCACCCGGGTCTTCGCCGCCGTGGCCGGGATCCAGGGCGATGATGATCAGGCGGTCAGTGCGCTGCGCAGCTGTGGCCGGATTATTGGCATCATTTGAGCCTGTAGCGCTGGGTGGTTGTGCTGGGGGTGCTATTGAATTGCTAGCGGAATCCTTGTTGGGCGCACCACCGGGTACCGGCGGGCGCGCGATACCTGTAATGGCCGGTTTGGTTTGCTGCTTGGCGATCAGCGCCTCCAGTGCGTCGGCCTCGGCGGCTTCGCTGGGCTGCGGAGCGGGCGTGCGGTCCGCCAGGCGTTCGGTGATCAGCGCCTCCAGCGGGTCTTCTTCCTGGGCCGGGTAGAGGTCAAACACCAGCCTGTGCTGGTAGGCCGCCACCGGCGCCAGGGTGAACACCTGCGGCTTGGCCGCGCGCTTCAGGTCTATCACCATGCGCACGATGCCGGGCGCATTCTGGCCCACGCGGATGCCAGCGATGTTCGGGTCGTCTGCCTGCACACGGCCCACCAGTTCGCGCAGCGCCGGGTTCAGGTCTATACCCTCGATGTCCACCGCCAGGCGCGGCGGGTTGGCCACAAAGGTTTGCTTCACCGCCAGGGCGGTGTCTGATTCGATGGTGACGCGTGAATAGTCGGGCGCCGGCCACACGCGTACCGCCACGATGCTGGCGCCGTGCGCAATGTGCTGCGCACCCAGCAGCAGGGCCAGGGTGCTGCCCTGTACAAATTCGCGCCGCTTCATGCGCCTACTCCTTGCAGCAGGCGCAGGCCTATGGCGGTGGCGGCTGTGATGTGCACCTGGCGGGACTCGTCGGCCAGGACTTCCAGTGTGATAGCCAGGTCGGGCGCGGGCAGCAGGCCGCCAGCGTTTTGTGGCCACTCGGCCAGTTTCAGGCCGGGGCTGGCGAAGATGTCGCGAAAGCCCGCGTCTTCCCATTCGCGCGGGTCGCTGAAGCGGTAGAAGTCAAAGTGCCAGATATTCAGGCCGGGCACCTCGTGCGGTTCCACCACGGCATAGGTGGGGCTTTTGATGCGGCCGGGTACGCCCAGGGCGCGCAGTAGGTGGCGTACCAGTGTGGTTTTACCCGCGCCCAGGTCGCCGTGCAGGGTGATGAAGGCGTGGGTAATGTCGGGCTGGGTGGCTAGGGCCTGGGCAAAGGCGGCGGTCGCGATCTCGTCGGTCCAAAGCAAGGTGCTGTGGGTTTCTACAATCGGCGAATGGTGTTGAACGGTGCTCAGAACAATGGTCTCCAATGGGTGTCGCAGATACAGGCATGGGCGCGCGAACTCGGATTTTCCCAAATTGGCGTGGCCCCGGTGGATTTGTCGTCTGCCGAAGCGGGTCTGATGGCCTGGTTGGCCCAAGGGTTCCATGGTGACATGGCTTATATGGCCAGCCACGGCCTGAAACGAGCCCGCCCGGCGGAACTGGTGCCAGGGACCGTCAGCGTCATCACCGCCCGCATGGATTATCTGCCGCGCAGCACGCTCGAGGGTTGGCAGGTGCGGGAATTCGACCGTTTGAACCGGCCGGGCGAGGGCATCGTGTCCGTTTACGCCCGGGGGCGGGACTACCACAAGGTGCTGCGCGCACGCTTGCAAAAGCTCAGCGATCGCATCGCCGCCGAGCTGTGCCCGCTGGGCTACCGTGTGTTCACCGACTCGGCTCCGGTGCTGGAGGCCGA
Organism: Rhodoferax sp. GW821-FHT02C08; assembly: GCF_059421805.1. Classification (NCBI taxonomy): domain Bacteria; kingdom Pseudomonadati; phylum Pseudomonadota; class Betaproteobacteria; order Burkholderiales; family Comamonadaceae; genus Rhodoferax; species Rhodoferax sp. GW821-FHT02C08. Next base: position 194,718 of record NZ_JBWKVR010000010.1, on the reverse strand, counting down.
ACTGGCCGCGCGCAGCGGCCAGGGCTGGCGCGGCAAACACACCCTGGTGCTGAACCGCGAGGCCGGGTCGATGTTCTTCCTGGGTGAAATCTATGTGGACATTGCTTTGCCGCCGTCCACACCTACCAGCGGCCATTGCGGCAGCTGTAGTGCCTGCATTGATATCTGCCCCACGCAGGCCATCGTGGCCCCGCACCGGTTAGATGCACGTCGTTGCATCTCTTACCTGACCATCGAACATGCTGGGCCGATTCCGCTGGAGCTGCGCCCGCTGATGGGAAACCGCATCTATGGTTGCGATGACTGCCAGCTGGCCTGCCCCTGGAACAAGTTTGCCCAGCGCAGTGCCTTGCCCGACTTTGACGAGCGCCGTGGCTTGAGCGGTCAGCAACTGGCTACGCTGTTTAGCTGGACCGAGGATGAATTCCTGCGCTACACCGAAGGTGGCCCGATACGCCGCATAGGCCATGAACGCTGGCTGCGCAATGTGGCGGTGGCGATGGGCAATGCGTTGAGGGTGTCGGACGATGTGATGATCCGCAACGCGTTACAGCAGCGAGCCCAGGACCCAAGTCTGCTTGTGCGCGAACATGTGGCGTGGGCGCTGAAAAGTTAGTACATTCCTGAATTTAGAGCAGGGCCCTAGGGTATTTACTGTGTTTGTTGATTTTGTAAACGTGTAAGAAAAACTATCTTTTTGCTGGTTGTAATTAATTAATTAATGCAATCAGAGGTAATATTGGCTACGAAATGTATCCAGTATTTCAAAGGGATTAGCGTGAACAATCAGTTCGGGAAAAAGAAGAAAGCGCTGGTTATCGGCGGTGGCGCTCCGAATTCGCCTTTGATTGCCGGCGCCTTGGCCGCCTTCCTGGACCAAGGCATTGAATTCGATGTGATTTCTGCCTCGGGCGCTGGCGTACTCATGGGCTTGCTGTACCAGGCACCCAAGAACTACACGCCCCGGGAGGCCTTGGTCCGCTGGGCTGAGGTTGGGGTTGCGGACACGATCTACAAGCTGTTCCCGGTCAACTACAAGATATTCCAGAAACCAGGTGCCGAGGCCATGCAGTACCGAAGTGCCATGCAGCCTGCTGCAGCGCCGATTGCGAGCAACCCGTTCCTGGATGCCATCACCAAGAGCTTTACACATAATTTCAGCCAGACCTCCGGTACCTGGAAAGACTGGATGCAACTGGTGCAGTCCAGTCTGTCGCCATCGGATTTGAGTAGCAAAAGCCTGGGCTTGTGCGCGCATCTGCCTTTCTTGGAGCAGTCGGTTGACTTCAGTGCTGTAGCGAATATGCGGCCGGCGTTCTACATCAATGCGTACAACATGACCCAGGGTCGCATGCAGATTTGGGGTAAGGACGAGATTCAGCCTGTGCATGTGCGGGCGGCCTTGTCATTCCCTTTTCTGTACCCACCGACCGAGATCGATGGGGACGACTACATAGAGGGTGCAGCGCTGGATACGCTGAATTTTCAACCCTTCGAGTCGAACGCTGATGGGCAGTCTCTGCATGACGATGTGGATACGCTGGTCGTGCTCGACATCCTGGGAGACGAGCGTTTGATCCGCAAGCCGCGCAATCTGTACGACGCCTGGGTTCGTTCTGTCATCACACCGCTGGTGAAGATATCGAAGGCTGAAACCCGGCTGTTCGAGCTCGAACACAACACCGACCCGGCCACCGGCCAGCCCAAGCGGCGCATGCTCAAGGTGGACCTGATGCAGGGGATTCCGGATGGACACTGGCCGGAAGTGCTGGAGTGGTCTGCATCCAATATGCAACTGCTTTTCGAAGTCGGCTACCGGGCAGGGCAGGCATTCTGCCTGGAGCATGCAGCTCTTTTGCATGTCACACATCCCGAAGACGACGAGGCCGTATCCGCTTGTTGAGCAAGTCGGCAGAACGATGGCCACCTAATGACATTGACGAGGAACATCTATGACAATCACCAAACGCTTGCTATTGACACTGTCCACCGCGCTTGTTGCGTTGATTTTTGTGGGCGTGGATGGGCTGTGGCAGCTACAGCGTTCCCAGGATCGCTTTGACACGGTGCAAAACCGCATCATTCCCAGCATCCATGGTCTGAATGCGGCCAAAGGCTTTTTGGCGGACACCCGGCTGGCGGGTTACCGCTTGTCGGTGTTCTCCAATCTCAGCGACAAAACGGCTCTGGAAAAAGCCTTGGCCGACGCCAACAAGAACTTTGATGACGTGATCGCGACCTACGAAAAGGAACGCATTTACGACGACACCGACCGCAAGATGCTGGCCGCCGACCGTGCCAACATGGAAGCCTATCGCCAGGCCTTGGTGCCGTTTTTCAGCGCCGCACGCGCGGGCGACATGGACGGTGTGCGCGCAACGCTGGTCGCTGGCTCTCCTTTGGCGCTGTCAGCTGCCGGTGTCAAAAAGGGCATAGACGAGCACATCGTCTACAACAACTCCTTGGTAGAGGCGGTGCGCCGGGAAAGTGCCGACGCCCATACGTTTGCCCAGCGCAGCATGCTGGCCGTGATGGTGGTGGCCTTGCTGCTGACGGGTACGCTGGCCTTGCACCTGTACCGCACCATTACCGGCAGCTTGGCCAATCTGCAGAAGGACTTTGAACGCGTCAGCGTGTCGCTGGATTTGTCGAAACCGGTGAAGATTGAGCGCATGGATGAAATTGGCCGGGTAGCGAATGCGTTCAACACCTTGCTGGCGCGCATTGCCGACGTAGTTGCAACGGTGCATGCTTCAGCCGATGCGGTCAGTGTTGCGTCGCAAGAGATCGCCGCGAGCAATGCCGACTTATCGACCCGTACCGAACAACAGGCATCTTCGCTGGAGCAAAGCGCGGCCAGCCTGGAGCAATTGACCGCCGCAGTGCAGCAGAACACCAGCAGTGCGCGCGAGGCGAGCCAACTGGCGGTGACAGCATCGCAGATCGCATCGCAGGGTGGCAGTGTGGTGAACCAGGTGGTGAGCACCATGAATTCGATCAATGATTCCTCCAGCAAGATCGTGGACATCATCAGCGTGATTGATAGCATTGCATTTCAAACAAACATACTGGCGTTGAATGCTGCTGTCGAGGCTGCACGTGCGGGTGAGCAAGGGCGTGGCTTTGCCGTGGTGGCCAGTGAGGTGCGCAGCCTGGCACAACGCTCGGCGGCTGCAGCCAAGGAGATCAAGGCACTTATTGGCGACTCGGTTGACAAGGTTGGGTCTGGCAGCAAGCTGGTGGAGCAGGCTGGTGAAACCATGCAAGATATCGTGACCAGTGTGCGCAAGGTAACGGAGATTGTGGGCGAAATCGCATTGGCCAGCCAACAGCAAAGCGACGGCATCGGCCAGGTGAACGTCGCGATTTCTCAAATGGACCAGATGACCCAGCAGAATGCTGCATTGGTGGAAGAGGCTGCGGCCGCGTCCCAGGCCTTGCATGAGCAGGCACAAACGCTGGAGCAGGTGGTGGGTGTGTTCCAGGTGGACGCGAACCCGTTGGCGTCAAAGCCTGATCCCTATAAAGCCGCCTCGCGCTTGGCGGTCGCTGCACAGCCTAGTTCACCGGTACCGCGTTCTTCGGATAGGAAAATAGCTCTGAACTAGGTTGCTCTTCGAAAGCCTATTTCTCTACTGAGCGTGCTGCGCGCTCTATCAGCGCAACCACCGCGTCTGGGTGGCTGACAAGCGACATATGGCTTGACTTCACACTGACGGTCGTTGCGCCGATGGCCTGGGCCAGCGTGCGCTGGACCCGGGGCGGAAGGGCGTTATCGTTTTCCGTCACCAAATACCAACTGGGCTTGCTGTGCCATGCGGCCGTCGTCACTTTGTCGCCAAATGCGCGGGCGCCCATGGGTTGCTGGGCCGCTGCCAGCAGCGCTGCCTGCGCCACGGACACATCGCCCGCCATGACGTGCCGGTAGGCCACGGGATCGTCGAGCCAGATCAGTCCGTCGTTGTCGGGCGTGAAGTCTTCCATGGGCGCGGCCAGGCGGGTCAAAACGTCTGCGGTGGATTCACCCGAGTCCGGCACCAGGGCGGACAGATAGACCAGGCCCAGCACATTGCTGTTGGTGCCGGTCTCTGTCACCACGGTTCCCGCCCAGGAATGGCCAACCAGGATCACGCCGCCTTTCTGCCTTTCCAGAACACGGCGCGTGGCGGCAACGTCATCGGCCAGCGAAGTCAGCGGGTTCTGCACCGCCGTCACGTGGTAGCCCTTGCGCTGCAATCGCTGGATCACAGGTGTCCAGCTGGAGCCATCGGCAAAGGCGCCATGCACCAGCACGATGTTGCGCACCGTGGCTGGGGCGGCGCTGGCCAAGCTGACGGCGCAGCTGGCCGCCAAAGCCAGGGCGCCGCAGCACCAGCGCCACAAACGGGGTACGGAGACCATGCTGCTCTTCACGACACGGCCTTGGCGCCAGGCGCCCAGTCGGCAGGAAAGGCCGCGCTGCGCATGGCGGCGTCAAAGCCGCGTACCTGGTAGTCCACTAGCTTGTGTACGGCAAAGGAATCCAGTGCCAGCATGCGGTCCAGATCGTCGCGGCTATTGCTGCGTGCCAGCACAAAGCCACCGCTGCGGTCTTCCAGTGGCCCGGCGACCAGTATCTGGCCGCTGCGTGTATGTGTGACCAGCCAGTCACGGTGCGTGTCGAGGTGCGCATTCACCTCCTGGATGGGGCGGATGTAGTTCAGTGTGACAAGGTAAAGCATGGGTTTCTCCGAATGGTGGGGATGGTGATCAGGCAGCAGCTTGGCGTACGACATCGGCAACCGCTGCGTGCGCAGTGCGCATGGACAGTTCCTTGGCCTCGTTGCCTCGGGACAGGTTCTCTGCACGTACGAAGCGCACGTCAGTGATGCCCATGAAGGCGAAGACAGCCTTCAGGTAGTCCTCCTGGAAGTCCATGGCCGTGGCCGGGCCGGAGGTATACGCGCCGCCCCGGGTGGACGCGACGATCACGCGCTTACCCATGGCCAATCCCACCGGGCCGGTGGCGGTGTACTGGAAGGTGCGCCCGGGTTGCACCACGCGGTCTATCCAGGCCTTCAGTTGGCTGGCCACCGAGAAGTTGTACATGGGTGCGCCGATGACGATGGTGTCGCTGGCCAGCAGCTCGTCCACCAGAGCTGCCGAGCGGGCGTGCTCTAGCACCACGCTGGCGCTGGTGTAGTCGTTGTGCACGGGCCGGAAGCCGGCGGCAATCGGGCCGTCCAGGTGCGGAATGGCGTCTTCCACGAGATCGCGGTAGCTGACCTGGGCGCCTGGGTATTCGTGGCGGATGTGGCTGATGATGGCGGCTGTCAGTGCGCGCGATGTGGATGCGTCTGTGAGGATGCTGGAATCGAGGTGGAGAATTTTCATGTGATGCTCTTGAGTGGTAGTGCCTTGATGATCGGCAAATGGGCGGTGTCTGTCCAAGACGGAATGTGCGACAGTTGAGACCTGAAAGGACTCAACCATGCTCGACCTGCGCCAGCTCCGCTACTTCATTGCAGTCGCCGAAACCGAGAACGTGGGCCGCGCGGCCGAGCTGCTGCATATCTCGCAATCGCCGCTGAGCCGGCAGATCCAGCAACTCGAAGAGCAGCTCGGCGTACTGCTATTCGAGCGCAGCAAGAAGCGCCTGCGCCTGACGCACGAAGGGCGCGACCTGCTCGGCGAGGCGCGGGTGCTAATGGCGAATGCTCTGCGGGTCGAGGCCTTTGGCCGCCGGCTGGGCTCCGGCACCGCGGGGCGGCTGGCAATAGGCTATGTGGAGGGCGCCATGCATGCGAACCTGCTGGGTCCGGCGCTGCGGCGGTTTCGGCGTGCCAGTCCGGCAGTGGCCTTGTCCTTGCAGGCGCTGGGTTCCGCGGTGCAGTTCGAGCGGCTGCGCCAGCGCACGCTGGACCTGGGTTTTGTCTATCGGGCGCCCGAGCCTGGGTCTGACCTAGCCAGCGTGGCGGTGGTGGACGAGCCGCTGCTGCTGGCCATCCCCAAGGATGACCCGCTGTGCAAGCTGAAAAACATCCAGCCCGCGCAACTGGACCAGCGCCCCTGGATCGCCGTGGCCCGCCAACCGGTGGACACCGTACGCCCCGCGCTGCTGGCCGGCTGCCAGCGCGCCGGCTTCACGCCCGACATCGCCTATGAAACCTCCGACCCTCTGTCGTCGCTACAGCTGGTCAGCGCGGGCGTGGGCCTGACGGTGGTGCAGGCCAGCCTTGGCACGGCCAACGCTGTGCCCGATGTGGTGTTTCGGGAGCTGCCCTGGCTGAACCTGCGGGTCAACGTGTACCTCGTCTGGCGTAGCGACGAACAGCGCCCGCTGGTCAGCCAGTTTCATAACGCGGTTCTCAAGATTTAGGCCCCTGGCGCAGGCAATATCTGCACAGTCAGCTATATTTTTAATAGCAGCATCAATGAGCTAGCCCCAGGGCAAAAGGCAGGCTGAGTATGGCCAGCAGGGTAGACAAACTCACCAGGCTGGCCGTCAGCGCGCCGTCGTAGCCCATTCTGGACGCCAGCACATAGCAGCTGGATGCCGTGGGCAGGGCTGAGAACGCCAGCAGCACAGTGGTGTAGAGGGGCGACAAGCCCATGGCACGGGACATGCCCAGCGCCAGCAGCGGCAACACGCAATGCCGTATCCCCAAGATGCAGACGGCCAGCACCTTGGCCCGGGCCAGCGGCCCGAAGCGCATGCCAGCGCCCGCCGCCATCAGACCCAATGCGATGGACGCGGCGCCGATGCGGTTTACCGTGGGCTCCAGCCAGACCGGAATGGCGAAGCCCAGCAGGTTTGCCGCCAGGCCCGAGGCCGTGGCCAATATCAGCGGGTTGCGCAGCAGCTCGCGCGCAAAGCCGCGCTGGGCGTGCCGCGCCATGGGCCACACCGCCGCCACGTTGTAGATCGGTACGCAGATGCCGATCAGCACCGCCACCAGCTGTGGGCCCTGCGGGCCGGCCAGGCGCTCGGCCAGTGCCAGGGCGACAAAGGAGTTGAAGCGAAATGCCACCTGGGCCGTGGCTGCATGCTCGCGCCGGTCTATGCGCTTGCCGATGAAAGGCAGCCAGGGCAGGGAGTAGGACAGGGCGATGGCCAGCAGCCCGGTCGCCAGGCCGGCCAGTATCAGGCTGGAAGTGGCCTGCAGGTCCAGCGGGGTGCGCACAATCGACTGGAACAGCAGTACCGGGAACAGAAAGTAGTAGGTCAGGCTTTCCACCTGTTCCCATACCGTGCGGTTGAGGGCGGTGTAGCGGCACACCAGGTAGCCGCACAAAATCAGCGAGAAGTCGGGGAACAGCAGTTGCGCGTAGTACATCGCACCGAGAATAGCAGCCACCTTTTGTCCGTATTAGAAATTCACCATGATCCGTTCCACTGCCAGGGCCTGGGGCCTGCCTGCGTGAGCACCGACCGAATCGACGCCTTCATCGACGCCATCTGGCTGGAAGAAGGCTTGTCCAAAAACACGCTGGAGGCCTACCGGCGCGACTTGACGCTGTACGCCACCTGGCTGGCGCCGCAGCAGCGCGGACTGGACGACACGCGCGAGCAAGACCTGCAGGCCTACTTTGCGGCCAAACACGCCAGCACCAAGGCCACCTCGGCGAACCGGCGGCTGACGGTGCTGAAGCGTTATTTCCGGTGGGCCTTGCGCGAGCAGGTTATTACGGTTGACCCCACCTTGAAGCTGCAGCCGGCGCGCCAGGCTTTGCGCGTACCCAAGACCCTGAGCGAAGCCCAGGTGGAGGCCCTGCTGGCCGCGCCGGACACCGACACTCCACTGGGCCTGCGCGACCGCGCCATGCTGGAGTTGATGTATGCCAGCGGCCTGCGCGTCAGCGAGCTGGTGCTGCTGAAGACCTTCCAGCTCAGTCTGGGCGACGGCGTTTTGCGCACCATGGGCAAGGGTAGCAAGGAGCGCCTGGTGCCGTTTGGCCAGGTGGCTGCTGAGTGGCTGGAGCGTTATGTGGCCGAGGCCCGGCCCGAGATACTGGACGGCAAGCAGACCGACGACCTGTTTGTTTCCTCGCGCGGCAACAAGGCCGGCCGCGCCATGTCGCGCGTCATGTTCTGGATGCTGGTGCGCAAATACGCGCTGGCTGCCGACATCCATGTGGCCCTGTCACCGCACACCCTGCGCCACGCCTTTGCCACGCATTTGTTGAACCACGGCGCCGACCTGCGTGCGGTGCAGATGCTGCTGGGCCATGCGGATATCTCCACCACCACCATCTATACCCACGTGGCGCGCGAAAGGCTGCATAGCTTGCACGCCAAGCACCATCCGCGGGGCTGAGGGCGGTTTGCGTGTTGGCTGTTTGGGGGCAGCTTGTTCTGAGGAATGGTTGGCGCTTTGTCTGTTCAGAGCTTGCCCTGGTTAAGTTTGCTCAATCCCATTCCCGGTGGATGTGGGTGGGAATTTCGTCGGCACCTTTGCTAGCACCGGCGCGCTGGAGGCAGCGTATCCCGCTGCAGCCAACACAGGCAAGACGGCACTTGTCGGCACCACCAGCTATACCAGCAACGGAACGGCTTGGGCGCCCACTGCCACGGGATCTGGTTCTTCAACGGTGCCAGTGGCCGTATACGGTGCACGCGCTGCCGCCACCGCGCAAGCCAGCGCCGCAAAGCAGGCTATCGACTATGCCGATTCAGCCCAGTTCATCGAACAGTGGGCAGACCTTACGCAGTGGGGCGCAACGCAAGTCGCAGTCTCCGCAAACAAGCTGTACTGCTCTACGACGGGTACGTCCGGCGCTCAGCACTCCTGGTCTATCGGTGCAGGGGAAGCATCGCGCCTGCGTACAACTGTTGTAGTCCCCGCAGCTGGTGCTGGCGCAGCCCTAATATTTGTGGGCTTCGGCGTGGGCACTGCTGGCGCTGTGCTGGCCAATAGCAACGGTGTATTTGGCATTGGTATCACGGAAACCAACCAACCATTCTTCTGGCAGCGCGGCGTAAATGCCGGCGCTGGTGCACAAATCAACCTTGGCGGTGGTCTTGCTGCTGGCACGTACACCATTGACCTGTACGTGGATGCCTTGTCTATGTCCTTTGTGCTTAAGTCTACGGATGGGGCTACCGAGCGGCGTATCTCAAAATTGCGCTCGCTGGTCACGGGCGGCGCAAATGCCATCACCAACCTCTCCGTTTGGAACAGCGACACACGCCTGGGTTCTGGTATTGCAATCGGCCCGATCGCCATCCGTAAGTCCAATGCGACGGTAAACCCTCGCACGGGTTTCGACGGCACGAGTCCTTTCGCGGTGGCTACAACGGACGTGAACTCGCAGGGCATGCACATCGCTACGCCTGTCAACTACGACTCCCGAAAGCCAGCTCCGCTAATTCTGTTCTGCCACGGGAACCTGGGTGATCAGTACACGCCAGTGGACGATCCGCTCAATGCAACGACGTACCAAGCCCTATTGAATGCAGGCTACATCGTGGCCTCGCATCAGCAACATGGGAACAACTGGGGTAACCAGTCGGCAGTGGATGATCTGGTGATCCTGTATCAATACTGCATGGCCAACTTCGCAGTAAGCCACGTAGGTGTGATAGCGCAAAGCATGGGCGGCCTTTCCTCGCTCACGGCAATCGGGCAGAAGAAGATACCGGTGGAGGCATGGCTGGGCATCTACCCAGTTTGCAACTTGGCCAACCTGTACGCGCTGGGCACCTACACATCGGCGATCAACACCGCATATGGAATTTCAGGGGATTACGCAGCCAAGACAGCGGGTTATGACCCCGTGCTGAGTAACGCTTCTGTTTACACCGGCATCGACATGACGTTCTACGCATCAACGGGGGACACAGTGGTGCCAAAGGTCAACAATTCGGATGTGATGGCTACCCTGGTTGCCAGCACGGCCCGCACGGCGACTGAGCCCGGTGGAAATACCGGGAACCACGGTGACCCTTCGCATTTCCAGACGGCGAACTTTTTGGCGTTTTTTGCCGCTTCGTTTGCAGGTTGAAACATCTGGGCCTGCGCCCCTTTAGTTGGCAGTCTAAGTCGGAGACTTCCTCAATATTGAGGAAGGGCTCGAGGTGAATGCCGCCTAAATGACACGTTTTGTAAAGAATTTTGGCGTGTACTGGTACATTTGTTGCTTTGTGTAAACTTTGTTGTCAACGGAGTTTGCCGCATTTCTGCTCTTTTTTGAGCAGTTCACCGCAATTAATGCATTCTGTTTCAGCCAAAAGCTGGCAGTTTTGCCCTCAAAGGGATGTGCCAGTATGGAAAATTTTGAAAAAGTATTGAGCCGCTATCGTGGCATTGGGCCTGGTTTCGATTTCCTACGGGTATTTCTAGCCGTTTGCATCGTTTCGGTGCATTCGGTACTACTCACGGGTCATCGAGACATTTTTGACCAATCCTCTGCTTGGTTCCTTGAGTACGCGTTGGTCCCAATGTTTTTTGCATTGAGCGGTTTTCTGATAACTGCCAGTGCGATGCGTCTATCGCTGAAGAATTTTCTTATCAATCGAAGCCTTCGAATCGTTCCGGCTTTGGCTGTTGATGTATTTATTTGCGCATTGGTGATCGGGCCCATTTTTACAAAAGTTGCGTTAGGAGATTACTTCTCGGATAGACAATTTCACGGATATTTCTTGAATGTGATTGGTCGAATTCACTATCTTTTGCCGGGAGTATTTGAAGAAAATCCGACGAGAAATGTGAATGGTGCTCTGTGGACTGTTCCCTATGAGATATTTTGTTACGTTTTAGCCTCTTTCTTTATCATCGCAAAATGGCTGCCCAGCAAGGTCAAAGTTGCCGTATTCACAGCGGCTCTGTTGGTAATAGGTGCCGTACTAGATACGTCTGGCGTAATTGCAGGCTTCCCTGCAATCGTACAGACAGTGCTGAATCAGCTGCTGTTGAGCCGAGAAGCTCAAATCGTAGAAGCGTTCCTACTGGGTGTTGTTGCCTACCAGTGGAGAGGTTCCATTAAATATAGTTGGACTATTTTTGGAGTATGCATTGGAATTTGCATTGCTGCATCGTTGCTGCCTAACTATGCTCAAATGAATATAGCTCGGTTGGTTTTGCTTCCTGCGCTAACTTACATCACAGTTTTTATCGGATTAACAGAAGTTCCAATTCCCAACTACTTTAAGAAGGGTGACTATTCTTATGGTATTTACCTGTACCACGACCCTTTAATGCAGGCTGTCATTAGTTTATTCCCTGCTATAGCGCTCTCTGGTCTAGGAGGCACGCTGTTCACTTTGGCTTGCGGCTTGACGATGGTATTGGTAATGTCGAATCTGTCCTGGCATTTCATCGAGAAACCAATATTGGCAATGCGCAAGAAATTCTCATTTGTTGCAAGAGTTCGAGATTTGGGAGAGGCGGAAAAGGCAGAGAAGCCTGCTGCCACAGTTGCGCCTTCGCTAAAGGTTTAGCGATCCTTAGCGGAGGACTTCATTTGCTATATCCCCATCCCCTACCGGTGAGTCATGGCTTCGCTTCCGCGTCCTCTATTGACAAGTCAACGCGGAATAAATTCACGGTTTGGTGGTTTGTCGTAGCGCACCCTGGTGAAAACCCGTAACAAAGCTTTACAGTTCCCTAAGCCCTCTAACTTTAGGGGGCAAGTTTTTTATGGGTAGGGAGTCTGATGTCTAAGATTTTTTTAGCTGCAGCCGCTTTCATGTTGGTGACTGCAACAAGCACGTTCGCAGCTCCGGTTGTAACGTTCGCGAACGGGAGCACGTCCGAAGCTGAGTCAGCTTTCGCAAAATGGCAGTCTGGAGTCTCCGCCTTTAGCGTTGATCAGCTGGGTGGTGCTTCAGGAAGTCCTTTCGCTGTCACCACCATTGCGGGCAACAAGTTCACCACAGTGGATGATCAAATGTCCGTTGCTACGAGCAATTCGGGCGTGTTGCAAGGAACGGTGCTGGTAGCCGCGCGGGCGGGGAAAAGTACCGATATAGTTTGGACACTTGCCACGCCGTCCAATGCGTTTGGTTTTTTTGGCTATGACTTAGACAACGGAACTCTCAAAGTAACTTTCTCTGATGGCAGCGTAAGCGTGTATTCAGACCCCACGATGGGCAATGAGTTGTCATCTTTCTGGGGTATCAGCGGTTTGGGAAAAGACATATCGTCTATATCAATCTCAACTACTGACTCTGGTGGCATTTCAAGTTTTGATCGCTTTGTTAGTGGAGCTTCCGTTGCTAGCAATACGGTGCCTGAACCCGGTTCCGTGGCGCTCATTGGCATTGGCTTTGCCGGCTTGTTGGCTGCGCGCAAGCATAAGAAAGCCTGATCAGCGACCATCACGTCAACCCGCTTCGGCGGGTTTTTTATGCGATCTATTCCCGTCCCCTGTCGGTTATTCCCATTCCCTTCGCCGCGATTGAGGGTGTGCTGGTGGTGTTCTATGGCGCCTATTCCCTGGTGGCCGGGTACTGATATCAGCTGACTAAGAAATTCAGCTATCTGCAGATAGGTCGGCTATTCGGGCCTGAGACGCCTGGCCCTCAATAGGCAGTTCGTCTTCGCCACCGCCGCAGGCGGTTAGCGTGATGGAGGCAGCGAAGAGAACGGCTACGGCGATGAATCTAAGCATGTCGGTTCCAGAAGAGTGATCGATGCCACTATTTTTCATGGCATCAATAACCCTTCTTGGTACTACTTCACGCTCAGGAACACGCATTTCGACGAGCGGCCATTACTAAGACGATCGAGCGGAATTAATCGACGATTTCCCACCCTCTGCCGGTAAGGCTGGGACTTTGCAAATTACCTTGGCGTGGCATTTCTTTTGGCCGGGGTGCGTAAAAAGGGATCCATGCGATAGGTTTTTGAATTTTTAAAGTATGCCTAAATTGATAGCTGCCAGCGCAGGTTTAATCTGCGCTGGAGGCATATTTTCTTTCTAATTATTTGGCGGTGATGAACAATCTGTGCTTGCAGGTCTTGCCCGTGAATTGCGTGCTTCCCTAGGCGGCGGCGTGAGGGTTCAGGTGCGCAAAGCCGACTGCATTTCATCGGCGTACACCGGCGCCAGCTTGCGGGTGACAACCCGGGCAATGCAAGCACCATCAGACTGTCGCAGTACCGTACTTTGATGGCATAGCCCACCCTCTTCCTTCCCCCGTGGCTGCAGCTGGATGCGTACGCTGTCGCCCAGGTCCAGGTTGCCGTGGAACACCAGTTCACGTTCGCGCAGCGCTGCCGGCCGGCCCGGTGGCTGGGTGTGCAGCATCCAGGCCCACTCGGCGCGGTCCACCATGGCCTGGAAGGTGCTGAAGTACAGCAGGTCGGCTCCGTTGAAATCGTTGTTGGGGCAGGGGGTGAAGTTCAGCGTGTAGGCGGGCTCATTTGCAAGCGTGGGTTCCATGGCCCGGTGCGCATGGCCCCGCTGCACGAAGGCTTCGGCGGCGGCCCATAGTTCGGGGTCTGACGCGTATCTGCCGGTATCGGCCATGGCGGCGCGCACCACGCTGCGGTTGCTGCCCGATTGGGCGCGGCGCACAAACACAGACAGCATTTCCACCCGTGCTGCAGTTTGGCCCTGCGCATGCAGCACATGGCGGCTGTAATGCTGGGCTCGGCCCACGGCCAGGCATTGGCTGGCAATGGTGAATACATCGTTCTCACCGATCTGCTCCAACTTTCCACCGGTGATACGCACCAGGGTAAAGGCGGCGTAGACCTTGTGGCCCTGCGTATTGCGGAACTCCGGCCGCGGCAGGCCCTGGGCTTGGGCGATGCCCTGCCAATGGCGGTCGCCGCATTCTTTGAGCAGCCAGTTTTCCGACAGTCCGTTGACGTTGAGCTGCGGCATGCCGGCGGTATAGCGCCCGACCTGCGGTGCTGTAGATGCATGGATGGTCATGAGAGTAGTTCGGCCATTTCGGGTGCGTGGTGCGGTTCGGCTGTGCGTGCTTCAATCTGCTCCGCCAGGTACAGCGCATCGCGCGCCACACCTGAAAAGCGGCCCGAGCCCCAGGTGTGCAGCCAGGGCAGGCCCAGAAAGTACAGCCCAGCCTGGGCCGTGACGCCGCGCACATGGCTGGGCTGGCCACGGCCGTTGAACACCGGCAGGTCCAGCCAGCCAAAGTCCGGCTGGAAGCCTATGCACCAGATGACCGACGCTATGCCTGCCTCGCGCAGGTTCAGCGCCGGGCGCTCTTCGCTGGGGTGCCAGGGGGCGGTGTAGGCCTCGCCGGGCGGCGCATCAATGCCGGCTTTGGCGATGAATTTGTCGATACTGGCGTTGATGCCGTTGTAGATGCGGTCGGCGTGGTCCAGGTTCTCGGCCAGGTTGGACTCGAATTGCAGGGCCTCACCGTCCAGTCCGGTCAGCAGGCCATACAGCTCCATGCCCTCGGCGGCGAATTTGCGCAGGTCGATGTCGCGCCCGCCGTCGCGGCCGGTGACGTAGTGGTTAGTGTTGTCGCGCACGCCCTCGCGCAGCGGGTGCTCGTGTACCGGCATGTCGTAGTAGCCCATGTCGGCCAGCCAGTCCACCACGTCCTTGCCCCGGTAGAAGCGCGCGCAGCGCGGGGCGTTGCCGGTGGCCAGCACGACTTTGCGGCCTGCCAAGTGCAGGTCTTCGGCAATCTGCGCACCCGACTGGCCGCAGCCCACCACCAGTACCGCACCGTCCGGCAGGGCTTGCGGGTTGCGGTACTGCTCGGAGTGCAGCTGCAGTATGTCGGCCGGCAGGCGCTCGGCCATGCGCGGGATGATGGGCTGGTGGTAGCCGCCTGAGGCCACCACCAGCTGGTCGGCGGTGTAGCCGCCGGCCGAAGTTTGTACCTCAAAGCCCTGCGAGCCGCGTCGGCTGACGCGCTGCACTGCCACGCCTTCGCGCAGCGGCGCGTTGACGTGTTTTTTGAAGCCCTCCAGATAGGCCAGGATTTCCTGCTTCTTCATGAAGCCATGCGGGTCCGGGCCGGCATAGGGCCAGCCGGGCAGGGCGCATTGCCAGTTGGGCGTGACCAGGCTGAAGGCGTCCCAGCGCTGGTTGCGCCAGGCGTGCATGGGGGTCTGCTTCTCGATCACCAGGTGGTCGATGCTGCGCTGCTGCAGGTAGTAGCTGAGCGACAGACCGGCCTGGCCGCCGCCGACGATGACGACGCTGTGGTGGGGTGTTTGGGACATGGAATTTCCTTTGGATTGGGGGTTATTCGTGGAAGGCCAGCACTTCGACCTCTGCGTCTGGCGTGGCTTCAAAGCGGGCTGCGGTTTGCTCCAGCTGGGCCAGTTGGTCCATGGCGGAGGAGCAGCTGAAGCCAAACTTGGCGCGTACCCGCTCGGAGGCAATGTTCAGCGCCTCGCGCACCTGTGCCATGAACTGCGGCAGCGGGTAGCGCGTGCCGGGCTGGAAGTAGTCCTTGATGACCAGCGACGGTGAATAGCAGTGGCTTTGCGTGGCGTCAGGCCAGCGGATATCGAAATGCATGGCGGGCATGGGGGTAGGGCTCCAGGTCGGGGTTAAACAGAAAATGCGGCCGCCGTGGCATGGCGGGCCAGGGCCAGGTGGGCGCGGTACAGGTCGGCATGGCGCGCCGCGCTGGCGGCCCAGCCAAAGCGCAGGCATACCGCCGGGGTGCGTGCCAGAGACGGCTTCCAATGCGGTGCCAGCGCGGCCTGCATGGCCTGGGCTATGGACGCGGCGGACATGGGGTCGGCCCAGCAGCAGTCGGCGTCACCCAGGTATTCGGTGAATGGCGCCTGGCGCGACACCACCACCGACGTGCCGCTGGCCAGTGCTTCCAGCACCACCAGGCCAAAGCCTTCGCGCAGCGATGGCATCACCAGCGCATCGGCGCGGCGGAATAGCGCGGGCATGTCGGCATCGGGCAGCGCACCGGTCAGCACCAGGTCGCGGCCCGGCCCGGCCTGCAGTCCGTGGCTTGCGGCCAGGGCATGGAACTCGCGTGCATAGCCGCTGTGGTCCAGCAGGCTGGAGCCGCCCGCTAGCACCAGTTGGGCCTGCGGGTGCTGGGCGCGCAGCAGCACAAAGGCCTGCAGTATGCGCAGCGTGTTCTTGCGTTCCTCTATGCCGCCCACGGCCAGCAGCAGCGGCGCAACCGTGCCGCCACGCAGGCCCCAGCGGGCGGCTAGCGCGCCATCGGTAGCATCCGTAAGAGGTGCGTACCGGTTGCAGTCCACGCCGTTATGTACCAGGGCGGCGTCCACGCCATGCTCGCGACGCAGTACGTCGCACCACAGCTGGCTGACGCACAGTACCTGCTGCGCAGCCAGAAATCCGCGTTGCTGCCAGACGGCCAGCCGGGCGTCGTCAAATTGGTCCAGGTGGTGCACGGTGCGAACAAATCCGCCCACCAGGCCCTGCGTCTGCAGGTCGGCCAGCCCATTCGCGCCCAGCGGGTCCTGGGCGTGGAAGATGTCGAACTGTTCTGCTTGCAGCAATGGCGCGAGGTGTGTCTTGAAGGCTTCAATGCGCGAAGCGACCATATCCACCATGCCACCGGGGGCGGGTGCCACTGGCACCAGCTGCAGCCGGCACGGCAGCGGGCGGAACATGGTTTGGCCGGGCAGGGCGGGCGCGAACACCGTCACCGCGTGGCCGGCCCGGTGCAGCGCATGCGCCAGCTCCAGGGTGTGTACCACGCCGCCGCGCGGCAGCACGGAATGCGTCAGCAGCGCAATCTTCAGCGGCGGTGGCGAGCCGATGTCACGCATGGGCCAGCTCCTGCGGCGGCAGGATGAAGTTTTGCTGCGCCACGTTCCATAGCAGGCTGCGCTCTTCGCCCTGGTGCAGCCAGACCTCGGGCGCGGCCTGCACGCTACCCACGTCAGCACAGGCAATGCCCCGGGCGTGGAAGCGTGCGCATACCGCGTCGGCCTGTTCGGGCGCCACGCTCAACACAAAGCCGTAGCTGGGGAAGGACTGCAGCCAGCGCAGCAGCGGCACGCCTTCAGGGCGGGGAATGGCGTCTACGTCGATATGCGCGCCCACGCCTGAGCATTCCAGCAGCATCAGCGCCGTACCTATGGCGCCGGCCATGCTGATGTCTTTGGCGGCGGCGCACAGGCCGTTTTCGGCCAGCAGGGGCAGCAGCTCCAGGTCGGCGCGCAGGCGCTCGGCGGGGGCGCCAGTGGATGCATTCCAGTAGGGGTGCGGCTCCTGGTAGGCGCCGCGCAGGTCCACGGCCATCAGCAGGCGCTGGCCGGGCTGCGCATCGAAGCTGGTCAACAGCTTGCGCGCCCGGCCCAGTATGGCCACGGCCAACTGGCCTTTGTCGCTGCGGTGGTTGGTGTGGCCGCCGACGATGGGCACGCCGTAGCGCCGCGATGCCTCGGCCATGCCGGTCAGCACCTGCGCGCTGTTCTCCTGGCCCTGGCTCCAGATAGCATCGACCACTGCGATGGGGCGCCCGCCCATGGCGTAGATGTCGCTCACGTTCACCATCACGCCGCAGTAGCCGGCAAACCAGGGCATGGCCTGCACAAAGTCTTCTACAAAGCCTTCGATGGCGAACAGCAAGTAACCATCGCCGTCAGGAATGGCCGCACAGTCGTCGCCCAGGGCCACGGCGGTGTGGGCTGGCAGGCCCTGGCGCAGCAGGGCCATGGCGTCGCCGATGTCGCGCTTGTGGGTAAAGCCGCGCCCACCGCGCAGTGCTGCGGCCAATTCGTCCAGCGTCATGCCGCACTCCGGCTGGGTACGGCATAGCCCCATAGCGGGTCGTAGCAGGGTGGGTAGTGGGCCAGGTCGGCCTGCATCAGGTCGTGCGGCCGGCCGTGCAGGGTTTCCTGCTGCAGTACCTGCCAATGCAGGCGTTTGAACAGCGGGGTGTTCTGGCTTTGCACATGGGCCAGGAAGATGCGGCAGCCGCGTGCATGCGCGCTGCTGACGGCCAGGCGTATCAGCGCTGCGCCCAGGTTTCCGTGGCGGCGAAAAGCCGCGTCCACCGCCAGCCGCGAGCCCCACCACAGGCCAGGCTCGCTGCTGTGGATGCGCACTGTGCCCACCACCTGGTCGGGCATGCCGCCCAGCTGCGACACCGCCACCAGGGTTTGCGCCTGGGTGTCTATGGCATCGGTGTCGTCGTCCACAAACACGGCTTGCTCGGTACAGAACACGTCGCGCCGCACACGCCGGGCCTGGGTGATCTCCCAGGCGCTGTCGGCCCACTTCACGCGGAAGGCGCGGGGACGGTAGTCTTGCGGCAGGTCGCACAGGCGCTCGGTGGTCAGCATGGCGTGGCCTTTCAGGCGGACTCAAAAACGGACAGGGATGAGCAGGCGCCGCACTTGCCGCAGCCGGCCTTGATGTCGGTCGAGCGCAGCCCGGCCTGCGCCACCATGGCGCCCAGCGGCTTGAGCAGGCCCTGCATGAACTCGGCCGATGGCGCGGGGTGGTCTTCCAGCGGCGTGCCGCTGATGGGTACAAAAGGTACGACGAAGGGGTACACGCCCAGCGCCAGCAACTGCGCCGAGATGTCGAGAATGGCCTCTTGGCTATCGCCCAGGCCGGCCAGGATGTAGGTGCTGACCTGGCCCCGGCCGAACGCGCGCACCGCTGCTTCGAAGGCCTGCATGTAGCGGCTGATGGGCACCTGGGCCTTGCCGGGCATGATCTTTTCGCGCAGCGCGGGCGTGACCACCTCCAGGTGCATGCCCAGCGTGTCTATGCCCGCGTCCTGCATGCGCTGGAACCAGCGGTCATCGTCCGGCGGCTCGCACTGGGCCTGCAGAGGCAAGTTGACTGCGGCCTTGATGGCCACGGCGCTGTCGCACAGCACCTGGGCACCACGGTCGGTGGCATTGGGCGTGCCGGTGGTCATCACCATGTGTTTTACGCCGTCCAGCCGCACGGCAGCAGCGGCCACTTCGGCCAGCTGGGCCGGGGTCTTGTGGGCAATGGTGCGGCCCGCCGCCAGCGACTGGCCTATGGCGCAGAACTGGCAGGTCTTCTTGCGGCTGGCGTAGCGTATGCACTCCTGCAGCACGGTGGTGGCCAGCACGTCCGAACCGTGCAGTGTGGCGATGTGCGAGTAGGGTACACCCTCGGCGGTTTTCAACCCGTAAAAGCGCGGCGCGGGCGGGAAGGCGATTTGCGCGATGGGAATGCTGCCGCGCGTCAGCGCGCTGCGGCCTTGTGCATCGGGCACCTGGGCCACAAAAGGCGAATTCCAGGCGCTGGAGGTATGCACCGGCACCATGATGGTGTGGCCATCCACCACCACCGCCTTGTGGTCGGAGGGGCCGGCACCGCCCTTGCGGCTGGCCACGCCCGCGTGTTCCGCGCTGGGGTCAGCCAGCCGCAACCCGAAGGACTGCAGCTCGGTCATCAGCTGCTTGCTGGCGGGTGATGGGCTCAGGTTGGGCGTGTGCATGGTCGGGGCTCCGGGGGGTAAAAATCGGGGCATGCATGGCATGCATGGCATGCGTGGTTTCGGCTGGCGCATCGTTGATGGCCAGGCTCAGCAGCTCGGGGCGGGCGTAGTGGCCCACTGAATCCATCATGCGTTTGCGCTTGGTGATCAGGGCCATGTCCAGGTCGGCGATCACCATGCCTTCGCCCTCGGTCAGTGGCTGCGCCAGGTGCTTGCCCTCGGGCGAAATGATGGCCGTGTGGCAGCCGCCGCGCAGTGCCTTCTGCAGGCCGGCGTCGGGGGTGATGGACTGGATTTGCGCGTTCGTCAGCCAGCCCGTGGCGTTGATGACAAAGCAGCCGGATTCCAGCGCGTGGTGGCGGATGGTGACTTCCATCTGCTCGGCAAATATCGGCCCGACCAGCGAGCCGGGAAACTGCGCGCAGTGGATTTCCTCGTGCTGCGCCATCAGGCTGTAGCGGGCCAGCGGGTTGTAGTGCTCCCAGCAGGCCAGGGCGCCGACGCGGCCCACAGCGGTGTCCACCACCTTCAGCCCGGCGCCGTCGCCCATGCCCCAGACCATGCGCTCGTGGTAGGTGGGGGTGATCTTGCGGCGTTTGAGTGCCAGGCTGCCGTCGGCATCGAACACCAGCTGGGTGTTGTACAGGCTGCCATGGTCGCGCTCGTTCACGCCCACCACCACCACGATGCCGTGGGCCCGCGCCCGCTCAGCCACGGCGGCCGTTACCGGGCCGGGCACCACCACCGCTTGTTCATACAGCTTGAGGTGGGGTGCGCCCTGCAATACCGGCGGCAGCACGAACGAGAAATAGGGGTAGTAGGGCATGAAGGTCTCTGGGAAGACCATGATTTGCACGCCCTTGGCTGCGGCCTCGTCGATGGCCCCGCACACACGCTCCAGCGTGCCCTCGGGGCGCTCCAGGTCCGGGGCGATTTGCACCGCTGCGGCACGGACGGTACGTGGTGTGGAAGCCATCGTCGTGTGTCCTTACAGCGTCCAGGTGTCCAGAATGACCGCGTTGGCCTTTTTGTGCAGCAGCACAATGTCCAGCACATCCAGCGGGTTGATGGGGCGTATGCCTTCTATCAGTGCGCCTTCGCCATGGCCGTACAGCGCTTGTAGTGCGAAGCGGCAGGCGTAGACCTTGCCGCCCTCGGCCATGAATTTGGTGATCTGGTTGTTGAAGTTTTGGTGACCGGGGAAGGCCTCGTCGCCCAGCGTGGGGAAGCCGCGCTGCACGCCCAGCGTGACGCCAGGGCCGTACAGCAGTACCGAGGTCTCGAACCCCTTGCGCAGCAGGCGGGTGGCTTGCAGCAGGTTGACGAAGCCGATAGAGCCTTCAAACGCCACGGTGTGGAAGGTGACCAGGGCTTTCTGGCCCGGGTCGGCCTTCACGTCTTCAAAGACCTTTTCTTCGTAATCGACCAGGAAATCGCCTTTGGCGTTTGCGGGCTTGGTGACTTTGGGCATGGAAATACTCCGTTAAAAGCGGGTGGATGAAAGGGATGCGCCCCCAGCTTTTCGCATGCTCTGTGCCACCGAAAACGCAATGCCATGCAATCAAGTCGCCATCAACCAAGCCAGGCGCATGCGGGCCGTTCGAAATATTTTTTTCAAGCCTGTATGAGGGGGATTGGTAGGTAAAAAAGCGCACTGCTTTGATGCGATTTCCGTGCGATCAATGCACCCGATAAAGTGGTTTTGTGCACCTGCAAGATGCGCAATCAGTACCCGTGCCGGGTGTGAAACTTGCGTCATTGATTGCACGCACATGCGATCAATGAATGCGATCAAGTTGAACGGACCAGTCACACCATGCAAAAAACCCCTGTCCACTGGATCAAGAAGCTGCAAAAGAGCGACAAGCCCGCCTATTTGCTGATGGCCGACTTGATCGCAGACGATGTGCGTACCGGCCGCCTGGTGGCCCGCGACCGCCTGCCCACGCTGCGCGAGCTGGCCGAAGACCTGGGCCTGAACTACACCACCGTGGCACGCGGTTACAGCGAGGCGCGCAAGCGCGGCCTAATCGACACACACGCCGGCATGGGTACCTTTATCCGGGGCAGCAGCCCCAGCCTGCCGCTGCGCGGCGGCAGCGCGGCCGAGATGACCATGAACCTGCCGCCCGAACCGCAAGACCCTGCGCTGCTGGTGCATATGCACGACACCGCCGCCGGCGTGATGGCCAGCGCCGACCTGTACGCCTTGCTGCGCTACCAGGACTTTGGCGGCAGCACGCACGACCGGGCGGTGGCCGCGCACTGGTTGCGCCGCCGCCTGCCGGCTTGCCGGGTGGAACAGGTGCTGGTCTGCCCCGGCATTCACAGCGTGCTGACGGCGCTGTTCTCGCAACTGGCCCGCCCCGGTGAACTGGTGTGCGTCGAGGCGCTGACCTACCCGGGCGTGAAGGCGATTGCCGCCCAGTTGGGGATACAGCTGCACGCGCTGCCGTTGGACGACGACGGTCCGAGTGCCGAGGCCTTCGAGCACGCCTGCAAAACTTTGCACCCCAAGGCCCTGTATTGCAACCCGACGCTGCTGAACCCGACCACGGCCACCGTCAGCCGCTCGCGCCGCGAAGCCCTGGCCGATGTGGCGCTGCGCTATGCCATCCCCATCATCGAAGACGATGCCTACGCCATGCTGCCACTGGACATGCCGCCGACCATGGCCGCGCTGGCCCCGGGCCTGACCTACTACGTCACCGGCTTCGCCAAATGCTTTGGCGCCGGCCTGCGCAGCGCCTATGTGTGTGCGCCCGGTGACCGCCAGGCCCAGCGCCTGGCCGGTGCCATGCGCGCCACCACGGTGATGGCGTCACCCTTCACCAATGCGCTGGCCACGTTCTGGGTGGAAGACGGCACGGCCGAAGCCATGCTGCAGGCCATACGCGCTGAGTGCACGGCTCGCCAGGTGATTGCCGAGCGCTACCTGGCGCCCTACGGCATGCTGGGCCACCCGCAGTCCTTTCACCTCTGGCTGCCGGTGAAAGAGGGCTGGAGCCCGGTCGAGTTCGCAGCCCATTTGCGCAGCCAGGGCGTGGGCGTGGTCGCCAGCGCCGCTTTCTCCACCGATGGTGATCCGCCGGATGCCGTGCGCATCTGCCTGGGCGGGCCGACCAGCCTGGACGATTGCGAGCGCGGCATGCATCTGGTGGCCGACACCTTGCTGCACCCGGTGCACCACCACGCTACCAACCTTTGACGTCATGAGGCAGCCTGGGCCGTCGCTCGGTTCGCCATGCTGCTTTGCGTGCTATGGATTTATGGGAAAAAGTTAAGTGTCAAATAGGCCACTGGCGCTTATATCCTCTGCGGTAGGTGCTACAAAAAAGATACTTTTTTCATCCTTCCAACCAGGAACAAGCGCCTGCCGTACAAGGCTTTTTGAGGCTTCTGGTGGGTGGGGCGTGCCTGCTTTCCGCTAAGCAGGGGCGGGGTCACGGTGCGCCGCCACCCTGGGTATCCTCAGCATGAAGACGGTACCTTGCCCCAGGCTGGATTCCACATCGATGGTTCCGCCGAGGAGGCCTGACAGCAGGCTATACACAATACTCAGCCCCAGGCCAGATCCACCGGCACCCATACGGGTGGTGTAGAAGGGGTCAAAAATCCGGGACACGTTCTCAGGCGCAATACCCGCACCATCATCCGATACGGTCAAGATGATCTGCTCGTCGGCCTGTGCCGCGCTGATGCGCACCGTACCTTTATGGTGTTCAGAGAAAGCATGCAGCACGGCGTTTTCAAACAAGTTGCTGACGATCTGCCCCACCGCGCCTGGATAGCCTTCCATCTCAATGCCTTCGGGCACATCAATCTGCAGTTGTACCGACGCGTATTTGCGAACCACCGATACGGATGCCAGGGTTTCTCGGATCACTTCCTTCAAGTCGAAGCGTCTGCGCCGCAGGCTTGTCTGGTCCACCGCGATCTGCTTGAAATCCTGGATCAAACTGGCCGCCCGGTTGAGGCTGTTGATGGCAATTTCGGCGCCTTGCGTTACCTGCTCCAAGTATTGCTTGAGCTGGGTTTTGGTAAGGCCTTGGTCCATGCTTGCGAGAAACTCCTGGGTCTGCCCAACAATCGTGCTCATCACCAGCAGGCCATTCCCGATGGGTGTGTTCAGTTCGTGGGCTACGCCGGCCACCAGTGAACCCAAGGAGGCCAGCTTCTCGGACTGGATCAGGCGATCTTGCGCCTGCTTCAAATGTTGCAGGGCTTCCTCCAAATGGGTATTGGCCAGGCGTACTTCGGTGGTGCGCAGAAGCACCCGCTCTTCCAGCGCGTCTACCGATTGCGCGAGTGCTATTCGCATGCTGTCGAGCTGTAGGCTTAAAACCCCGAACTCGTCTTGGCGCAGCGCGGGCACGGCCGTGCTGAGGTCACCTGTCGAAATTGAGGCGGCACTGGAGCGCAGCAAGTTCAACGGCCGGTGAACCCGCCGGTTCAACCATATGCTGATGAGCAGCAGAGACGCCACAAATTGACAGCCCACCACAGCCGCCAGCAACCAGGACGAATTGAGTGCCTCGCTTTGGGCTGAATCTGTGGCATAGGCGAGGCTGATTTCGCCCAGCGGGGTACCCTCCTTGTCAATTTGCCTGCTGACTTTGATGGCGGTATTGCTGGGGTTCTGCGGACGATGAAACTCCAACAACATCGCGCCCGTGGCGTCATGCACCTCCACCCAGCTCACTGAGGGATCAGCCACTACGGCCTGCAGCAAGGGATGTGCGGTATCCAGCGCCACATTCCAGAGAGGCAACACCAGGCCAGCTTGTAAAAGATCGGCAAACTTCTCTGCCTTGGCCCGCGCATCGACGTCGATGGCTTTTTGCCAATTGAGGGTCAATAAAACCAGAATGGCGATCGCACCCGGAATCACCAAGGCCAGCATCAGGACGATGAACAAATCGCGCCGAAGACTGCTGGTGGGCTTGCTGCCTACCATGAGCGGCTGCGCCGGACCCATGTCAACAGCAGCCCCAAGGGCATGTGTTTTTCACAGTGTTTTTAACGGCTGTTGCCGGCTGGTTCGGGCGCATCGGCAAATTGTCGGGCACTCCTACCAGGGGGTCAATTGGACTACTGGTTTATCCTGCCTTGCCAAAACACAGGTCCCCGCGTTCAATGAAAAAGTATCTTTTGCAATATCCTTTGACGGCGCGCAGTTCTACTTGGATGGCTGCATGAATACATACCGGAAGCATTTTTTCTCGCTCGCCATCTTGGCTGCCAGCATGGCAGGCGAGTGCGCCCCTTGGGTTTTGCGTGCTGCGGCCCAAGAGGGGTCGGCTCCAAAATTCATTGTGTCGAATGGCACCGCGACCGGGCATTGCCCCGATATCTTGCATGCGATCGAGCAGGTCGATAAGGACCTGCGTTTCAGTATTGCACCCATCGCCATGCCAATCAAACGGATTGAGAAAGAGATCCGAGCGGGGACGCAGGACATCATGTGCGCCTTGCTTGAGTCTCCGACCCGTAACGAGATTGCCCAGCGAGTTTCCACTCCGGTCTATACCGTGCGTGAACGCCTGGTTGGTTTGCGTGACGATGAACAGGCCATCTTCGGATTTGATGATCTGGCCCGCGTTGGAGGCTTGGTGGCGACCCAGAACGGAGCCAGCTACGCCCAAAAGTTGCGAGAGCACCAGGTCAAGGTCGATGAATCCAGCAGTTCCGTGGCTCTGCACAATATTGTCAGGAAGCGGGTTCGCTATTTCTACATCAATGAACTGACGGCCATCTACTACATCAAGGCCGAAGATCTGGAGGACAAACTTTATCTGTTGCCGGTCATCATGGGACGAACCCAAAGTTATCTGTGGGTAGGGCGGCAGGTAGACCCCGAGGTGTTTCAAAAGCTGGATGCCGCGCTGGCCAAACTCAAGAAAAATGGCACGCTGGACCGCATCTATCGCAGCTACGGCGGTACAAATTGAAGGGGCTTTCTCTTGCTTGGCAATCGAGCAGCTATCGAAAAACCGAGGTTGTCAAAATGACCAGCTTGTTTTCACGTTGCAGTGGGTTTGCACTTTTTTTGCTGTTCCATACCGCTGCCGTAGAGGCCCATTGCAGCAAGCTCATCGTGACTGCCGATCCGGCATATCCACCCATGCATTGGTATGACGGCGAGCACCTTCAGGGTGCCAGCATAGAAATTGCCAAACGCGTCCTGGACGAGTTGAAGATACCTTACGAAGTGCGCTATGTTGGCCCCTTTGCGCGGCTCGTCAAGCTCGCTGAGCGCGGCGAGGTCGACATGGTTGCCACGCTTAAAAAAACACCCGAGCGCGAGCAGTTTCTGCTGTTCACCAAGACGCCCGCTCTGTCCAATCCGGTGGCGGTGTTCCAGTCGCGCGAGCACCCATTTCCCTTCCAAGGTCGGGGTGACCTGATCGGCCGCAAAGGCGGTATCACCCGTGGCAATATGTTTGGTGATGATTTTGATAGTTTTCTCAGCACCAAGCTCAATGTGGAACCCGCAGACAACCCGGAAAGCAATTTCAACAAACTGAAACTGGGGCGCATCGACTACTTCATCACCGGCTACTACGTGGGTATGGCCTACCTGCTCAAACGTGGCGACGAGCAACGCTTTATCCCAACGTCGCCGTATGTGGTGGACACCCCCAACTATCTTGCGCTCACGCAAAAAGGCAGTTGCAGCGACAAGCTGGATGCCATCGATGCCAAGCTTGCCCAACTGACGAAGTCCGGCGTGATTGACGAACTGGTCAAGCTGAGCTTTGCGCGTTGGAAAGCCCATCCGACGGTGGTTGAGAAATAGAGCGCCTATGGCAATAGTGCTATTTATTTTGATGAAATTCATAAATGTTGAATAGCCTGCCAGCGCAGGTAGTACCTGCGCTGGCAGCTATCAAAAAGATACCAATTTCTTCAAAAAAATCGCGCTGCGGGTAAGCCCCGCGTTGACCAGCACGGGCGCGCTTCGCACAATCCGGCCCATGGTTACCGTGGAATTCGCTCCCAGCCTGCGCCGGCATATTGACGTGCCGGCCCAGCAGGTCGCCGCCGGCCCGCTGCGCGCCGTGCTAGAGGCGGCGCTACAGGCCGCGCCGGCGCTGGGCCACTACGTGTTTGACGACCAGCGCACGGTGCGCAAGCATGTGGCGGTGTTCGTCAACCAAACCCTGGTGCATGACCGCGTGCGGCTGGACCTGCCCGTGGCCGCTGGCGACAAGGTGCTGGTGGTGCAGGCCCTATCCGGCGGATGAGCGCCTTTTTTTGAAAGCCCAGTGATGCATACCTTGCTTGTTGGCACCCGCAAAGGCCTGTTTACCGTGCAAGGCACGGGCAAGACCTGGCAGATACGCGACC
Source organism: Rhodoferax sp. GW821-FHT02C08 (assembly GCF_059421805.1). Taxonomy (NCBI): domain Bacteria; kingdom Pseudomonadati; phylum Pseudomonadota; class Betaproteobacteria; order Burkholderiales; family Comamonadaceae; genus Rhodoferax; species Rhodoferax sp. GW821-FHT02C08. Next base: position 168,026 of record NZ_JBWKVR010000010.1, on the reverse strand, counting down.
ACCACTTTGCAGGCGAGCCCGTCAGCCAGGTGCTGGCCGACCCGCGCGACGGCAGCTGGCTGGCCGCGCTGCGTATGGGGCATTTCGGCGTCAAGCTGCGCAAAAGCTTGGACCACGGCGCGCATTGGACCGAGATCGCGGCTCCGGCATTTCCAACCAAACCAGTCACTGGCTCTGACGCGGACGACCCCACGCCCTGGAGCGTGGACACCATCTGGTCCCTGGCTGCGGGTGGCGCCAGCCAGCCCGGAACGCTCTGGGCCGGCTGCCTGCCGGCGGGCTTGTTCCGTTCGGACGATGGCGGCCAGAGCTGGGCGCTGAACCGCCCGCTGTGGGACGAACCGCGCCGCCGCGCGTGGTTTGGCGGTGGCTACGACGTGGCTGGCATCCACTCCATCCTGGTGGACCCGCGCGATGCGCAGCATATAAGCCTGGGCATTTCCTGCGGCGGGGTCTGGCAAAGCCGTGACGGCGGCGCCAGCTGGAGCCTGACGGCCGACGGGATGCGTGCACCCTATATGCCCGAGGGCAGCCAGGAAGACGGCAACACGCAGGACCCGCATCGCATGGTGCAGTGCGCCAGCGCACCCGATGTGCTGTGGGTGCAGCACCATGGCGGCATTTACCGCTCGACCGACGGCGGCCAGCAGTGGCAGGCCATCGCAGCGCCCGCACCTTCGGGCTTTGGCTTTGCCGTGGCCTGCGACCCGGGCAATTCGCAACGCGCCTGGTTTGTGCCCGCGCAGGGCGACTACTGCCGCATACCAGTGGATGGCCGCGTGGTCGTGACCCGAACCGACGACGGTGGCCAGAGCTTTCAAACCTTTGACCAGGGCCTGCCAGGCGCACATGCTTACCACCTGGTGTACCGCCACGGCCTGGACGTCAGCGCCGACGGCCAGACCCTGACCATGGCGTCCACCACCGGCGGCCTGTGGCTGAGTGTGGACGCGGGGGAGAGCTGGCAGTGTGTGTCGAACGATTTGCCGCCGGTAGCCGTGGTGAGGTTTGCGTAGGTCTTGTTTTTGCTTGCAGTTTGCTTGCTATGGATTTGCAAGCGAAATCCATAGATGAAAACCGCTGCTGGCGCAGAAGATATCTGCGCTGGTTGCTATCAAAATGGATGCAAATTCTCAAAAGGACGCCATGAACCGCAACGACATCACAGAGAAGATCATCACCGTCAAGGTCGCCAAAGGCATCCAGTGGGCCGCCGTGGCGAAGAAGGTCGGTCAGTCCAAGGAATGGACGACAGCCGCCTGCCTGGGCCAGATGACCTGTACGCCCGAGCAGGCCAAAGTCATAGGCAAGATCTTCGGCCTGAACAGTGAGGAGCAAAAGTGGCTGCAGGTGGTGCCGTACAAGGGCTCGCTGCCTACGCCCGTGCCTACCGACCCGCTGATCTACCGCTGGTACGAGATCGTCAGCGTGTACGGCACCACGATCAAGGAGTTGATCCACGAAGAGTTTGGCGACGGCATCATGAGCGCCATCGATTTCAGCATGGACATCACCCGCGAGCCTGACCCGAAAGGCGACCGGGTGAAGGTGGTGTTGTCGGGCAAGTTCCTGCCGTACAAGACTTATTGACGTTTATTGAGGCCAGGCTCCGTGCTGTTGCATCCTGCAGAATGCGGCACTACTGAAAACGGCTTATGGACCCCTGGATTGTTTACTGTGATGGCAGCGCCGTGCCCAACCCCGGCCGCATCGGCCTGGGCGCCGTGCTGGTCGCACCCGACGGCACGCGCCACACCCTGTCCCAAGCGGCGCACACCCATGGCTGCAACAACGAAGCCGAGCTGCGCGCGCTGATGGCGGCGCTGCAGGCGCTGCAAGCCTTTGGCGCCCACGCGCTGCGTATCCATTGCGACAACAGCGTGGTGGTAGAGCAAATCTGCAGCCCCCAGGCCAAACCTATCGTGCGCCTGGCCGCCTTGTTTGACGCGGCGCGGGCGCTGTTCCAGTCGTTCGAACAGGCCGAGCTGCTGTGGATACCGCAGCACCGCAACGCCGAGGCAGATGCCTTGGCCCGGGCTGCATTGGGAATCACGGCGCCGCGCGTGGTCAAGACGGCCAAGAAGCGACGTTAGCAGCTGTATCAAGCGATGGCCGCTATACGCCGTCCGTGTTGAATCTCCCCGCAACTTGTTTGCGGAATTGGGTCGGTGTCATGCCCTTGACTTCCAGAAAGCGGCGGTTGAAGTTGGCCACGTTGTTGAAGCCAACGGCATAGCACACGCTGGATACATAGCTGTCGCGTTCCATCAGCAACTGGCAGGCTCGGTTGACGCGCAGGCGGTTCACAAAGTTGGTGAAGGTCAGGCCCGTGGCCTTGCTGAAGAAGCGCGAGAAAGCACTTTCGCTCATGCCAACCAGGCCGCTGACTTCACCTACCGACAGCGCCTGGGCGTAATGCTCGTTTACATGCGAAATCACTTTGTTGACCACCGAGAGCGTGTCGTCCGAGCCGTTGAACGTCACATGGTCGGACGACAGCAGCCGGTAATCCTGGCAGCGGTTCAGCAGGCACAGCAGGCTCGCGAATTCGGCAAAGCGCTCCAGGCCGTGGCTTTGCTTGATGCGGTAGAAGCGCTCGCGCACTGCCTCGCTCAGCCCGAAGAATTCAATGCCATGAAGGGCCCGTTCCAGCAAGGGCAGGGTTTCTTCGAGTTCGCTGATGGCGCGCATGCCGTCGCGCAGCGGCGCCTCGCGGAACTGGATCACCAGGCTGCGCACCGCCAGGCCATCGGGCGGCAGATCCGTCGAAACCCAGTTGTGTGGCACGCGCGGACCGGTCAGCACCAGGTGGCCAGGCTCGAAGAAGCCGACGTAATCGCCCACAAAGGCCTGGCCGTGTGCGCCCACGATCAGTTGCAGCTCGTATTCGTCATGGCAGTGCCAGCGCTCCAGCGGGGTGGGGCTGCCGTGCTCGACGCAGCGCACAAACTCCTTGCCAATGTCCGCCTCGTAGCCCAGACGCGGATCGCGCAGCAGATCGTGCTCGACCTCGGGCGATAGGTTTCTACGGGTAGACAGGACTTGTTTCATCGCGGACGGACAGGGGCCTGAAGGGCTGTTGCAGAGGTGTGCTCTTTTCTTTATACGGCACGGGTGGGTGCATCGGCACGCACCAGGCCCGCGGCCTTCAGCTCATCCCATAGCGCGACTGGTATCGGCAAAGTCATCCAGCGCGCGTTCTGCTCGGCCTCGGCGCGGGACTTGGCCCCGGGGATCACCGTGGCTACCGATGGATGGCCCAGCACGAACTGCAGTGCCGCAGCGGCCAGCGGCACCTGGTGGGCGGCGCAGATTTGTTCAATCTTGGCGACCTTGGACTTGATCTCGGCGGTGGCTGGCAGGTAGTTGTAGCGTGCATCGGGAGTCGCGCCGGTCACCAGAATGCCGGAGTTGAACGGCGCCCCAAGGATCACCGAGACGCCTTCCTTCACGCAGCGTGGCAGGAAGCTATCCAGCGCGCCCTGTTCCAGCAGGGTGTAGCGCCCGGCCAGCAGAAAGCAGTCGAATGGGCCCAGGTCCATCAGGTCTTCGCAGGCTTCGAACTGGTTCACGCCGGCGCCATATCCACCGATTACACCGGCGCTTTTCAGCTCCTGCAAGGCCTTCAGCGCGCCGGTTTCCACGGTCTTCAGCGCGGTACGGTAGTTCTCGCCCTGCGACCACTCGTCGCAGTCGTGGATCAGAAGCAGGTCGATGCGGTTCATGCCCAGGCGCTGCAGCGAGTCCTCGAACGAGCGCATCGTGGCGCTGTAGGAGAAGTCAAACTGCGGCGCGAACGGCAACTCGTCCACAAAGATGCCGCCCTCGGACGGCTTGAGCTTGGCCGGCGGCACGCGGCCATGCGGCTTCAACAGCCGGCCAACCTTGCTGGACAGCACGATGGATTCACGCGGCAGCGCCCGCAGCGCGTCGCCCAGGCGACGCTCCGACAGGCCGTGGCCATACAAAGGCGCGGTGTCGAAGTAGTTGACGCCGGATTGCTGGGCCGCCAGCACCGTGTCTTTTGCCACATCGTCGGGTACGGCGGCATAGAGGTTGCCCAGCACATTGCCGCCGAAGCCGAGGGTAGTGATATGAACGTCGGTATTGCCGACTTTGCGTTGTTGCATGGCGATGGTCATGGTGTGAGTCGTGAGAATGAGGCAGGCGAGTGCACCAACGATAAATAAAAACAGGGCCGCGCCCGGTACGCATCTGCGCGATGCTGGTACGTATCTGCCGTCGTCGGTGCAGGAATACCCCAGCTTGAAATAGCCCACCCAGGACGAGACGGTACGATGTCAGGCATCGGCAAGATGCCGGCATGCGAGGACGGACATGGCAAAGAACCTGGCGAACCCCGGCGAATCCGCCGCCGAGTTGATAGACGCGCGGATCGCGGCACTGGACGGCTGGCGCGGCCAGATGCTCGCGCAGATGCGTGCGCTGATCCTGCAGGCCGCCCCTGGCGTAGTGGAGGAATGGAAGTGGAGCGTTCCGGTCTGGTCCCTCGCCGGCATCATCTGCACTGGCGAGGCCTACAAGAGCGCAGTAAAGCTGACTTTTCCCAAGGGCGCGTCGCTGCCAGACCCGGCTGGTCTGTTCAATTCCAGCCTGGACGGCAAGGTCCGGCGGGCCATCGATTTGCACGAGGGGGACGCCATCGACGCAGAGGCCTTCAAGGCGCTGGTGCGCGCAGCTGCGGCGCTGAACCAGGCCCAGGTCCGGTAGCCGCCCGCCGAGTCTGCAGCCATGTGCGAACTACTGGCCTTGTCCACCTCCGAGCCGGCGCAGCTGACGTTTTCATTGAAGACGCTGGCCTCGCGCGGCAGCGCCACGGGCGGCGTGCACGATGGCTGGGGCGTGGCCTTCTACCAAGGTGTGGATGTGGCGCTGTTCCGCGAGCCGCTGGCCGCGGGGGATAGCGCACTGGTGCGTTACCTGGAAACCCAAGGGCCCTGCACCTACCTGGGTATCTCGCATATCCGCCACGCCACCCAGGGCAGTGTGGCATTCGTCAATACCCAACCGTTTGTGCGCGAGCTGGGTGGGCGCACCCACAGCTTTGCCCACAACGGAACCTTGCGCCAGCTGGAAAGTGGCACCATGTTTCCGCTGGCTGGGCACCACCCCGTGGGCCAGACAGATTCGGAATACGCGTTTTGCGCGCTCATGGCACGCATGCAAAACCTGTGGGCCACTGGCAACGTGCCCAGCCTGGAGGCGCGCATGGCGCTGCTCACGGAGTTTGCGGCCGATCTGCGCAGGCTGGGGACGGCCAACTTCATGTACTCGGACGGCGATGCCCTGTTTGCCCATGCCCACCGGCGTATCCATGATGGCGCTGATACCGCAGAACCCCCCGGTTTGTGGATGCTGCAGCGCCACCGCATACCGGCCGAACCTTCCACCACGCACGAGCATGGCGTCGCCATCGACGCAACAGAGCACAGCGCCTTGCTGCTTGCCAGCGTGGCGTTGACCGACGAGGCCTGGCGCCCATTGGAGGAGGGCGAGCTGGTGGCGGTGCGCGAGGGCATTTTGCTGGCGACGCAGCAGGGCATGCGGTAACGCGCCAGCGCGGGCGGTGCTGTAGTTGTCCAGGCAGGTATCGCCGGACGGCTGTAAATGCGTTAAGGTAAGCATATGGACATATCTACACACCAGTTTCATGGGCTTTTTGCACAGCTGGGACTTCCCTCGGACCCGCAGGGCATTGCCAATTTCATCGCCACGCATAGCCCCTTGGCCAGCCATATTGCTTTGCCGGATGCGCCGTTTTGGTCAGCAGCCCAGGCTACGTTTCTGCGCGAAGCCTTGTTGCAGGACTCCGATTGGGCCGAGCTGGCCGATCAACTGAGCGAAGCCCTGCGGGCGCCGGGCGCCTGAGTCACCAAAAACGCACAAGAAATAGGCCGCTAGCCTTATGCTGCCTGCGTGGGCAGCAATCATATTTATAGCGTTTTGGTGACACACTTTGCATATGCTCCGGCAAGCTCGCCGGAGCCCGGCGCGGTTTAGCGTGCCGGTAGCCAGCATTGAAAATACAACCCCATGAAGAAGAATTTGCATCCTGCCCATGCGCCGTGCCCCTGCGACAGCGGCAAACCTTACGCTGAATGCTGTGCGCCTTGGCACAAGGGCATGACAACCGGCGACTACGCGCCCACGGCGGAGGCTCTGATGCGTTCGCGCTACAGCGGTTACGTGCTGGGTTTGCTGGAATATTTGCTGTTTACCTGGCATCCGTCCAGCGCACCGGGCGATTTGGAGCTGGCCCCCGTCAAATGGCTGGGGCTGGAGGTGCGCCATGCGATGGAGTCTGGCGACGCTGGCGTGGTGGAGTTCGTGGCCCGTTGCCGCGACAACGGCCGAGCCCAACGCATGCATGAAACCAGCCGCTTTGTGCGCGAAGACGGGCGGTGGTATTACATCGACGGGCAAATGCACGGGCCGACAGACTAGCGCGGGCAGATTTCCGGGTATTTGCTATGCTATTAATAGCGTTTGACGCACGCAGCATTTGCGCTACACCTGGATTTTTTCCAAACTTACAAGGCGTACAAAAGTCGCCAATGTGACAAAAAAGCGGCTTTCCTGACTTCACAGCTAAGATGATAGGCAGATGGCGGCAATCTGGCACGGTGGATGCTGGACTGAGGGTCATACGCTAGGTAACATCCGTTTACATATGAACTGGGCCTCTTTCAAACGCCGTAATTTCTGTCTGACGCTTGCAATGCTGCTTCCGGTGGTGTCACGTGCAGACCAAACTTTGCGCGTACTGGCCTGGCCCGGTTATGCCGACCCGGACATCGTCAAACAGTTCGAGCAGCGCGCCCAGGTGCGGGTCGAGGTGACCACCATAGACTCCGATGCGGACATGTGGCAAAAGATCCGCACCAACAACGCGCAGGACTTTGACCTGTTCGCCGTCAATACGGCCGAGCTGCAGCGATACATCAAGCAGGATCTGGTATTGCCCATCCCCCTGCAGGACGTCCCTAATCTGTCGCGCCAGCTGACGCGCTTTCGTAACCAGGATGCCATACCCGGCCTGCGGCGCAACGGCAATACCTATGCCATTCCGTATACCTATGCGGAGATGGGCTTGATTTACGACCGCAAGCAGGTGCCGCAGCCACCGGATTCGCTGGCTGCACTGTGGGACACGCGCTGGAAGGGCAAGGTCGTGGGCTACAACGGTGGTGCGCACAGCTTTTCTCTGGCGGCGCAGATGCTGCGCCTGAAGTCGCCATTCCAGATTGATGACAAAAGCTGGGGGCCGGCGGTAGAGCAACTGGTGGCTCTGCGCCGTAATGCAGCGGGCTTTTACACCCAGCCTGAGGAGGCCATGGCGCTGTTCAAGGCGCGCAAAGCCGCCTTGCTGTTCGCCAACTTTGGCCACCAGCAGCTGCAGCTAATGCAAAAGGCCGGCATGGACGTGGGTTACGTTATTCCCAAAGAGGGGGCCCTGGCCTGGCTGGACTGCTGGGCCGTGACCCGCGGCGCCCGCAACCCGGCGCTGGCGGCTGCCTGGATCAACTACATGCTGGAGTCCGAGCCTGGCCAGGCCCTGGTCAGTCGGCAAGGCCTGGCCAATACCACCACGGCCTCTGCCGGCGAGCGTGCCGAAGACCGCCTGGTATGGCTGGAGCCGGTCGAGAGCGAGGAGCGGCGGGATCTGCTATGGACCCGCATCATGGCGGGCGACCGCATCAGCAAGGTGTTGGCTCCATGAGGTTTGGCATCGCCGCCAAGCTGGCCCTGCTGTTGGCGTTGGTGGGTTTCTTGGCGGCGGGTGTGACTGGTTTCTACGCCTACCGAGCCAGCCGCGACCTGCTGGTGGACGCGGCCCAGAACAAGCTGCTGACGGCCACCCAGGTGCTGGCGCGCCGCATCACCCTCACACGTCAGGAGATTTCGCGCACCCTGGAGGTGCTGGCCCACCACCCGGCTGCGGTGTCCACCCTGCAGCACCCGGATACGGCGCTGGAGGACCAGCTCGCCACCCTGTTCCAGTTGCAGATGCAGGCCAATCCGGCCTACAGCCAACTACGGCTGATTTCTGCCAGCGACTTTGGCTTGGAGCGTGTGCGGGTAGATCGCAACAACGGCACGGTGGCGCGAGTGCAGGGCGACAACCTGCAGGAAAAGGGCCACTACACCTATGTTGCAGAGACGTTGAAGCTGCCGGCGGGCTCCACCTATCTGTCGCCCATCACCATCAACCGCGAAGCCGGCAGCGATGCCGGGCGGGACCTACCCATGCTGCAACAGGCCATGCCGGTGGTGGATGCAGACGGGAACGCGGTGGGCGTGGTGGTGGTGAATGTGGATTTGAACGGCATGTTCGCTCTGCTGTCGGCGGATCTGCCGGCGGCCTACAAGGTGTTTCTGGCGAACAGCGAGGGTGACATCCTGGTCCACCCGGACAACAGCAAGACTTTTGGCTTCGAGCGCGGCCGGCGCACGCTGGTACAGGACGAGTTCTTGCCAACCCGGACCGTGGTGCAACGCGAGCAGGAACACGTTGTGTTCGAGGATCGTGGCGGCGACTATGCGGGGGCGCCGGTGGTGGCCGCGTTCATTTCCCAGTCCACCCGGCTCTCGGCCAATGAGAGTCGGCTTATCCTGGGCTTGGCCCAGCCGCTGGAGCAGGTACTGGCGCAGTCGCAGCAGCTGGGCTCCACCGTGGTGAAGATCGTGGTGGGTTTGTGCCTGGCCTGCCTGTTGCTGGCGATTGTGCTGGCCCGTATCTGGACGCGGCCCATCAACCACATGACGGTGGCCGCGCAACGCATTGCCAACGGCCTGCCGCCGGAAAAGCTGCCCCTGCAAAGCCGTGACGAGATCGGTCTGCTGGCGCGTAGCTTCCACAAGATGCATACCCAGATCACCCAGCAGCTGGCGGACCTGAAGGACAACCAGGAAGAGCTGGAACATCTGGCCCAGCATGACATGCTGACCGGCCTGCCGAACCGGCGCCTGTTCCAGGAGCGGCTGGAGCAGGCCCTGGCCCATGCCCGCCGTTACCAGCAGCAGGTGTGCCTGTTCTTCATCGATCTGGATGCGTTCAAGGCTGTCAACGACCGCCACGGCCATGAAGCCGGTGACGTGGTGCTGGTGAACCTGGCGCAGCGCATGCTTTCCCTGGTGCGTGAAGTGGACACCGTGGCCCGCCTGGGTGGCGATGAATTCGTGGTGTTGCTGGGCGCAGCCGTGCCCGATGAGGATTTGATCGCCATCGCCGAAAAGTTGCTGAACGGCATCAAGCAGCCCATGACGGTGCGCGGCAAGGTACTGCAGCTGACGGCCAGTATCGGCATCAGCCGTTACCCGCAAGACGGGCAGACGGCCGGCGAGCTGTTGTCCAGCGCAGACAAAGCCATGTACGAGGTCAAGGGTTCCGGGCGGAACAGCTTCCACCAGTCATCCATCCTACCCCTTTGATTCCGTGGGCAGTGCAGCGCACTGGACTGCGACGAATTCGCGCAGCAGGCGCAGGGCCGGGGTGAGTTGGCGCCGGTCGGGCAGCACCATGTACAGGGGTGCGGCCTCGGTATCCCAGTCGGTACACAGAGCCTGCAGCGTGCCGTCTGCCAGTGCCTGGGCCATGTCCAGGCGGGACTTGTAGGCAATACCGCGCCCGGCAATGGCCCAGCGGCGCACCAGATCTCCATCGTTGGCCACATGGCCTCTGCCCACCCGTACCGTGGTGGGATGGCCGTTGTGGCTGAACTCCCAGCGGTCGTTCACGTCTTCACCCAGCAAAAAGCACAGGCAGTCGTGCTGGGCCAGGTCGGCTGGCGTGGTGGGTGTTCCATGCCGTTGTAGGTAGGCCGGCGAGGCGCACAGTACGCGCCGGTTGTCCAGGGCGACGGGTAGAGCCACGAGGCTGGAGTCGGGTGGCTCGCCGTAGCGGAAGGCCGCGTCCACTGGTTCGCTGAAGATGTTTGCCATGCGGTCAGATACCTGCAAGCGAAAGCGCACCTGCGGGTGCTGGTCCTGAAAGGCATCTAGCCAGGGCAGTAGCAGGTTGCGTCCCAGATCGGACGCAACGGCCAGGCGCAGCATGCCCTGTACCTGCTGGCGGCCCGTGGCCAGGGTCTGCTGGCCTTCACGCAAGGTGTTCAATGCCAGGCGGCAGTGCTCCAGGAAAACCGCGCCCTCGGGCGTTAGGCGCAGGCTGCGCGTGGAGCGCACCAGCAGTGCCGTCTGCAGCTCGGCCTCCAGCCGCTGCAGGGCCGCACTGGCAGCTGCGGGGGTGATATCCAGAGCCCGCGCGGCGGCGGACATGCTTCCCGCATCCACGGTGCGCACAAAGATGTCCAGGTCTTGCAAGGCTTTCATTTGCAAATTTTATTTGAAACTGAATTCAATCAATGGGCTATTTATCTGCAATTTAAGAAAGATGAAGATACGTCCCGTACCAAACATCTTTGAAGGAATCTCCATGCGCGCCATAGGCTACCAACGTCCCCAAGCTATTTCTGAACCCAGTGCCTTGCTGGACATTGAGTTGCCCGAGCCACAGGCCCAGGGGCGTGACCTGCTGGTCGAGGTGCAGGCGGTATCCGTCAACCCGGTGGACGCCAAGGTTCGCGCCTCTGCAGCGCCAGCGGAAGGACAGAGCCACAAGGTGCTGGGCTGGGACGCCAGCGGCATCGTGCGTGCGGTAGGGCCGGAGGTGCTGCTGTTCCAGCCCGGCGACCGTGTGTACTACGCCGGCTCCATCACCCGACCCGGCAGCAATAGCCAGCTGCATCTGGTGGACGAGCGCATTGCGGGTCATATGCCCACAACACTGGGCTTTGCCGAGGCCGTCGCCTTACCCTTGACCAGCATCACCGCCTGGGAGTTGTTGTTTGACCGCCTAGCCATCCCGCAAGGGGCGCAGGCCCAACCCAAGTCGCTGATGGTGATTGGAGCGGCCGGTGGCGTGGGCTCTATCCTGGTCCAGCTGGCGCGGCGCCTGACCGGGCTGACCATCGTGGGTACGGCCTCGCGGCCCGAAACCCAGGCCTGGGTGCAGCAGCTGGGCGCCCACCATGTGATCGACCACAACCAGCCCCTGGCGCCGCAGCTGCAGCGCATTGGTTTGCCTCAGGTGGATTACATCGCCAGTCTGACCCATACCGGCGACTACCTGACGCAGATACAGGAGGTGATTGCTCCACAAGGCAAGCTCGGCCTGATCGACGATCTGCCGGTGCTGGACGTGGCGCCATTCAAGCGCAAAGCCGTGTCGGTGCACTGGGAGATGATGTTCACCCGCCCCATGTTCGGCACGCCCGATATGCAGGCCCAGCACGAGCTGCTGGAGGCGGTGGCACAGCTGGTCGATGCGGGTCAGGTTCGCACCACATTGGCGGAGCACTTTGGCGGCATCAATGCCCACAACCTGCGGCGTGCCCACGCACTGATCGAGTCCGGCCAGGCGCGTGGCAAGGTGGTGCTGGAAGGTTGGGGCAGCTGATCTGACTGCCGAGTCGGGGCGTATGGGGAAGTGTGCGCAGATGTATCTCATGCATCTGCTCTGTTGCTCTTTTGATAGCGTTCTGTGCAGGTGTTTTGTGCGCTGCAGGGCGATGGGGCTTAAATGGGCGGCATGTATAAAGAAATGTATATGTGGTCAACGGGCTGGATACGTTCGCGTTGTAGGTACAGGTCTGAACGCAATTCGGACTTGCTCGACGAAGTCGGAGCCCATGCGACTATTGTTTTAGGAACCCTGTAATGACCACGATCAAATCTCTCTTCGCTGCCGCCCTGATTTCTACGGTTGCTGCTGCCTCGTTTGCCCAGGCGCCAGCCGCTCCTGCCAAGGATGCAGCTCCTGCTGCTGCCGCAGCGGCACCTGCAGATACCGCATCCAAGCCCATGAAGAAGCACACCAAGAAGCACGTGAAGAAGGCTGAAAAGGCTGCTGCAGCGACCCCTGCCACACCAGCAGCACCAGCTGCCTCCGCCGCCAAGTAAGCGCATCCGCCATTGCAAAAGGGGCTGAAGAAATTCAGCCCCCTTTTTGTTTTATGGGCTTACGGCGCAGGAGATACCTGCGCGTGAAGCTCCTGAATTTATAGCGTGTCGATTGTTACCACGACGGGTGCATGGTCGCTGGGGCGTTCGTTCTTGCGCGGCACTTTGTCGATTACGCAGGCGCTGACGAGCGGTTTGAGCGTGGGGCTGACCAGGATGTGGTCGATGCGCATGCCCCTGTTGCGGCGAAAGCCGAAGTCGCGGTAGTCCCACCACGAGTAGCTCTTCTCGGGCTGCGGGAACATGCGGTGCGAATCGGTCAGACCCAGCGCTACCAGGGCTTGCAGGTGGTAGCGTTCTTCGTCGGTGCAGTGGATGGTGTCCTTTAGGCCCACTGGGTCCCAGACGTCAGCATCGTCGAAGGTGATGTTGTAGTCGCCCATCAGCACCAGCTGCGGGTGTGTCAGCAGTTCGGTCTTGATCCAGTCGCGCAAGGCCTTCAGCCAGTGCATCTTGTAGTCGAACTTGTCGGTGCCCGGCGCCTGGCCATTGGGAAAATAGGCGCCGATGACGCGCACCCCGTTTACCGTACCGGTGATGACGCGCGATAGCTCATCGCTGAAGCCCGGGATGTTTTTTACGACATCGGTCGCCGGCGTTTTGCTCAGTAGAGCCACGCCGTTATAGGTCTTCTGGCCAAACCATTGCGCCTGGTAGCCGGCTTCGGCAAAGACCGCATGCGGGAATTTGTCGTCGGTTATTTTGGTTTCCTGCAATACCAGTACATCGACCGGGTTGGCGGTCAGCCAGTCAAGGACCTGGGGCAGGCGCACGGTGAGAGAGTTGACGTTCCAGGTGGCTAATTGCATGGCTTGGCAGGGAAGAAGAACAGGGCCTGAATCTTATTCTGTCTTGCGCCATGCAAAGTGCTGTGCTCCATGAAAAGCGCCCCAGGGCGCAAGCGACCAGGGGCGTTGAAAGGTTGCGGCCTTGGCAGGCATACAACCGAGGGCACAGGAAACTATTTGAACCAGGAATCATTGGCCTGCTTTTCCCAGGCTGAAAGCTGCTTCTCTGCTTCGTCTTTGGCAACGCCATAGCGTTCTTGGATCTTGCCGGCCAGTTGGTCACGCTTGCCCGCGATGACCCTCAGGTCGTCATCGGTCAGCTTGCCCCATTGCTCTTTTACCTTGCCGGTGGCTTGTTTCCAATTGCCTTCGATACGGTCCCAGTTCATAGCAGTTCCTTTCAGGATAGTTGGGGATTCAGGCAGTGGCTGGGCTTAGGGGCGCACAGCGACTTCGTTTTTCACGGCCTTCACGCCGCTGACGCTACGAGCAATACTTTCCGCAGCAGTCTTTTCACGCAAGCTCTTCGCGAAGCCGGAGAGCATCACGGTGCCGTTCAGTGTTTCGACACTGATGGCGCTTGCGTCCACATCTTTGTTTTCTACAAAGCGGGCCTTGATGCCGGTCGTGATGGATGCATCATCGACATAGGCGCCTACGGTTTGTTGGCCACGGCTGACGGCGCATCCGCCCATGGTGAGCAGGGCTGCGGCGGCAACGGTGGTGGCGATGGTGGTACGTAAGTTGAAGTACATGGTGAAGCTCCTGTGGTGAATAAATTGGTTGGAATCAACCGGGGGATCGTGACGATTGCTCTTCCACCCGAGGGTGGACGCGCTCTGCTCGGTTAGGCACCGAGCCAGTCCTTGAGTTCTTCGGCGTGCTCTTGCTCGTCGCTCAAGATATCTTCGATCAGGCGCCGGGTGGTGGAGTCTTTGTCTCCAATCATGGCGATGATTTGGCTATAGGCTTCAATGGCGACGCGCTCGGCAACCAGGTTGGCGCGGATCATGTCGCTCAGGTCCGAGGAGTCGTCGTAGCCCGCATGGCTGCGTTGGCTCAGTGAATCGGGTGCGAAGTTTGGTTCTCCGCCCAGTTGCACGATGCGTTGGGCCAGGCGGTCCGCGTGTGCAGATTCTTCGTTGGCATGCACCAGGAATTCTTCTGCAATCTTGGCCGATGCCCGTCCCTGGGCTGTGAAATGGTGGCGCTTGTAGCGCAATACGCATACCAACTCAGTGGCCAGTGAGTCGTTCAGTAGCTGGATGATGTCTTCGCGCCACGGCCCATAGTGGGGCGTGATGGAGCCCTGGTCCAGGCTGTGTTTGGCGGCTTCCATGGCAACAGTATCGAGTTCCATGCGGCCAGGCACGGCTGCAACTGCATGGATGGCATTTGTCGATTTTTTCTGGTTGGCCATGAAAGTCCTTGGTTGTTCGTCTTGGCGGTTGGTGATGGCACCAAGCCGATGACTGAACTTTAAAACCAGGGACCATGGCCAACCATCGGTCTAGACCGGCTGCCTGTGTAGGAAATTACCCCGCTACGCTGTCGGACCCGCGGGGGCGAATGGGGCAATCAGCGGGCAGAGAATCGGTAGTGGATGCTGTGCCGATAGACCTGCCCAGGCAATAGCCAGCAAGAAGGCTGGGGCCACTCTGGGTGGTTTGGGCTGTCGGGCAGGAACTGCGGCTCCAGTGCGATGCCGGCACATGCGGCGTATGCGCCACCTTCCCGGGCCGGCACGCCGGTCAGAAACTGCCCGGCATACATCTGCAATGAGGGCAGGGTGGTGTGCACGCGCATGCTCAAAAGGCCGTCACTGGCCTGTAGTACGGCAGCTGGTTCCTGCATATGAGCGCATGCTGGATCGAGCAAAAACGCGTGGTCGTAGCCTGCGCCAGCTGCTTGCTGCTCATCCTTGAGCCAGTCCTGCGCTAGGGTTTTGGGCTGGCGAAAATCGAAACCGGTGTCTTGTACCGATGCCAGATGCCCGAGGGGAATCAACTCCTTGTCCACGGGCAGGAATTGGCTGGCAGCGATAGACAGTTTGTGCGCCCGCGCATCGCCAGGTGCGGCGTCCAGATTGAAGTAGCTGTGATTGGTGAGGCACACCGGACTGGGCGCAGTTACACGTGCTTCGAACTCCATGTCGATGCCGAGGGACTCCGTCAGGCGTACGACGACCTGTGTTTGCAGTTCACCAGGAAAGCCTTGGTCTCCATCGGCAGATTCCAGGGTGAAGCGCACCTCGGTGTCGCTGCTTGATGCAATTGTCCAGCGGCGCTTGTCAAAACCTTCCGGTCCACCGTGCAACTGGTGTGGAGACCCGGCATTCGGTGTGACGGGGGTGACTTGGCCCGCGTGGGTGATGCGGGCTTGGCCAAGACGATTGGCATACCGGCCAATCGTGGCGCCAAGATAGGCGGTTTGTTGTGCGTATGCTGCAGGACTGGGGCAGCCGAGCAAAACTTCGCGGCGGGTCCCATTGGACAGTGGAACCTGGCAGGACAGCCAGGTTGCGCCCAGGTCCATGAGAGTCAGGCTCAGGCCGTCGCGGCTACGAAGATGCAAAAGAGTAGGGGGGGTATCGTGCATGGTGTCTGATCATGCCACTGCCTCGTGCTGAACGCGTTTACCCTCAGATGGAGTGATGGTGCGGCGCGCTACACTGTGCACAGTATTGCATTTGTATGATGATTAATCGGCTCCGAGGCATTTTATTTCGTTTCATTCCATGTTTGACCGCAACGACCATTCCCACCGCCGCTATAACCCCTTGACTGACCAGTGGGTGCTGGTGTCTCCACACCGATCCAAGCGACCTTGGCAGGGGCAGCAAGAGGCTCCCGATACGGCAGAGCGCCCGACTTACGATGCCCAGTGCTATCTGTGCGCGGGCAATGCCCGTGTCACCGGCGAGCGCAATCCAGCCTACACGCACACGCATGTGTTCACCAACGATTACGCAGCGTTGATGCAAGAGGTGCCTGATGCTCCGCCTGCCACTGATGTGCTGTTCACCAGCATGTCGGCACGCGGGACCAGCCGTGTGATATGTTTTTCGCCCGACCACAGCAAGACCTTGCCCGAGCTGTCGCTGGAGTCGATAGGCCATGTCATCACCACTTGGGCAGAGCAGAGCGAAGACTTGGGGGCGACTTATCCCTGGGTGCAGGTGTTTGAAAACAAGGGGGCCGCCATGGGCTGTTCCAACCCGCATCCCCATGGGCAGGTGTGGGCTAGCAGCTTTTTACCCAACGAAGCCTTGAAGGAAGATACGCAGCAGCGGCACTACTTTGCGAAGCATGGACGGGCACTGCTATTGGACTATGCCGAGCGCGAGGCCCAGTTGGGCGAGCGTACGGTGGTGCAAACCGAGTACTGGTTGGCCGTCGTGCCCTACTGGGCAACATGGCCGTTCGAGACGCTTTTATTGCCGCGCTTTGAAGTGCAGCAACTGCCGCAGCTGAATGCAGCCCATCGCCTAGACCTGGCCTTGGCTTTGAAAAAGCTGACCAGCCGCTACGACAACTTGTTCCAATGCTCGTTTCCCTATTCCATGGGCTGGCACGGAGCACCGTTTGACGGCTCTGAAGCCCGGCCATGGCAGCTGCATGCCCATTTTTATCCACCACTTTTGCGTTCGTCCTCTGTGCGCAAGTTCATGGTGGGCTATGAAATGCTGGCTGAGGCGCAGCGTGATCTCACACCTGAGCAGGCTGCAGAGAAACTGCGTGCCGTATCCGATACCCATTACTTGAGCAAGCAACCATGAATTCCGCCTTGATAGAGGCTGTGACAACAGCATTTGAAAGCAGCTTTGGCGCAGCCCCAACACTGTTTGTGCAGGCACCAGGACGCGTCAACTTGATCGGCGAGCATACCGATTACAACGACGGCTTCGTCCTGCCCTGTGCCATCAACCACGGTACGGTCATCGCCGCTACACCGCGTAACGACGGCCTGGTGCGTGTCGTGGCGGCAGACTATGGCAACGCAGTGGATCAGTTCCGTCTGGATGCACCCATCGTGCCGCATGCCACTGAGCTTTGGCCGAACTATGTGCGGGGCGTCGTCAAATACTTGCAGGAGCATGGGTTGGCTTTGCAGGGTGCAGACTTGGCGCTGTCTGGGGATGTGCCCCAAGGCGCCGGACTGTCTTCGTCTGCGTCGCTGGAGGTTGCCGTGGCCCAGGCGTTCAAGAGCCTGCAGGGCTGGACGGAGTTGCAACCCACGGATATGGCTTTGATCGCCCAGCGCGCTGAAAATCGCTTTGTGGGTTGCAATTGCGGCATCATGGACCAGCTCATTTCAGCTCGCGGGCAGGCAGGCCATGCGCTGCTGATCGACTGCCGCTCGCTGGACGCCCGTGCTGTGCCCATGCCACCCGGCGTGGCGGTGATGATCGTCAATTCACGTGTGCAACGTGGCCTGGTGGAGAGCGCCTACAACATCCGCCGTCAGCAATGCGAGGCGGCTGCCGCCCATTTTGGCGTGCCGGCGCTGCGCGATGCCACGCCCGAGATGCTGGATGCCCGCAGCGCCGGAATAGACCCCGGGGTGCTGCGCCGGGCTCGCCATATCGTGACCGAAAACCAGCGTACGTTGGACGCCTGCGAGGCCTTGTCTCGTGGAGATATGCAGCGTATGGGCGTGCTGATGGCCGAGTCGCATGCATCCATGCGTGATGATTTCGAGATCACAGTCCCTGCCATTGACCAACTTGTTCAGTTGCTACAAGACGCAATCGGTGCGCATGGCGGGGCGCGTATGACCGGTGGTGGCTTTGGCGGTTGTGTGGTGGCGCTATTGCCCGAGGCTATGGTGGCCGAGGTGCGAGCCGTGGTCGATGCGCACTACCGCTCTCCTAACGGGTTGCCGGGAGATGTCTACGTGTGCTTGCCGAGTGCGGGCGCAGGTGCCATTGCTTAAAAATTTAAACCATGAGCCCTATCTACCAACCCAGCTCCCGCCGCTATGAGCAAGTGCCTTATCGCCGTTGCGGCCGTAGTGGGCTCAAGTTGTCCGCTGTATCGCTGGGCCTGTGGCATAACTTTGGTGGCGTGGATGCCATGGACAATGCGCGCGCCATCGTGTGTTGTGCGTTTGACCATGGAATTACCCATTTCGATTTGGCGAACAACTACGGTCCCCCACCCGGCTCTGCGGAGGAGTGCTTTGGCCAGCTTTTGCGTAGCGATTTAGGGCGCTACCGCGATGAATTGGTGATCTCCACCAAGGCCGGCTATACCATGTGGCCGGGTCCCTACGGAGACTGGGGCTCGCGCAAATACCTGCTGGCCAGTCTGGACCAAAGCCTCAAGCGCATGGGACTGGACTATGTGGACATTTTCTACCACCATCGGCCCGATCCCGATACACCCCTGGAAGAGACCATGGGTGCGCTGGCCCATGCGGTACGTACTGGCAAGGCGCTGTATGTGGGCGTGTCCAATTACCCGGCGGAGCTGGCACGTCGCGCTGCTGGAATGTTGCGTGAGATGGGCGCGCCTTGTTTGATTCACCAGCCACGTTACAACATGTTCAACCGTACTGCGGAAGAGGGGCTGCTGCAAACCCTGGATGCCGAAGGTGTTGGGTGCATCGCTTTTTCTCCGCTGGCGCAGGGACTGTTGACCGACAGATATCTGGATGGTGCAATTCCGGCGGATTCGCGGGCAGGTCGTTCGGGTGGATTTTTACGGCCAGAGCATTTGACGCCTGAGCGTTTGGCTCAGATTCGCCAGTTGCACCAGCTCGCTCAGGAGCAAGGTCGTAGTTTGGCGCAACTGGCATTGGCTTGGGTGCTGCGCCATCCGGGTATGAGCTCGGTGCTGATCGGTGCAAGTCGTCCCGCCCAAATTCTGGACGCAGTGGCCGCCATGCAAAAGTCCAGCCTGGATGCGCAAGTTTTTCCGGCCATTGACCGTATTCTGGCAGGTGCCTAGCAGTAAGCGGTTTTGGCGGTCGCTGCCTTGTGGCACCGTATTCGATAGAATAAGATACGCGGCTTAATGTTTGTTGGCATACGCTCTTTGAAAGCATTCTCATGATGGCTCTGCGAACTACACCGGTAATTTTTAAAAGCCCCTAAAGGTCGTAGTCTGCGCGCCTTAGGCGCCGAAGAGCTATCAACATGAAAAAAGCGCGGTCTGTGAACCGCGCTTTTTGCTTTCTGTGACTCCTGTTTCACCGATTACCTATCCAATTCTTATGATCCAAATCACGCTCCCCGATGGCTCCGTCCGTGAGTTTCCTGGTCCGGTCACTGTGGCCGAAGTGGCTGCCTCCATCGGTACTGGTCTTGCCAAAGCGGCGTTGGCAGGCAAGATCAATGATCAGGTGGTAGACACCAGCTACCAAATCGTGGAAAACAGCCCTCTGGCGATCATCACGGCCAAGGATTCTGAGGGGCTGGAGGTGATTCGCCACTCCACAGCGCATTTGTTGGCGTATGCGGTGAAGGAGTTGTTCCCGGATGCGCAGGTCACGATTGGGCCGGTGATTGAAAATGGCTTCTTTTATGACTTCTCTTACAAACGCCCGTTCACGCCCGACGACTTGGTAGCGATCGAGAAGAAGATGGCCGCTTTGGCGGCCAAGGACGAGCCAGTGGTGCGCCGCGTTTTGCCACGAGACGAGGCCGTGGCTTATTTCAAGGGCCTGGGCGAGCACTACAAGGCCGAAATTATTGCCAGTATTCCAGTAAACGAGGATGTGTCGCTGTACCGTGAAGGCGCGTTTGAAGATTTGTGCCGCGGCCCCCATGTGCCTAGCACGGGCAAACTCAAGTTCTTCAAGCTGATGAAGCTGGCCGGTGCCTACTGGCGCGGTGACCACAACAATGAAATGCTGCAGCGCGTCTACGGTACGGCCTGGGCTACCAAGGACGAGCTGCAAAATTACCTGACGCAGCTGGAAGAAGCCGAGAAGCGTGACCACCGCAAGTTGGGCCGCGAGTTGGACCTGTTCCATATTGACGACCATGCACCCGGCTTGGTGTTCTGGCATCCCAAGGGCTGGACTGTCTGGCAGGGCGTTGAGCAGTACATGCGCAAGGTTTACCAAGATAACGGTTACCAGGAGGTCAAGGGTCCACAGGTCATCGACAAGACGCTGTGGGAGAAGACCGGGCATTGGGACAAATACCGTGAAAACATGTTCACAACCGAGTCGGAAAAGCGTGAATACGCGCTGAAGCCGATGAACTGCCCAGGCCATATCCTGATCTTCAAGCAAGGCATCAAGAGCTACCGTGACCTTCCGCTGCGTTTTGGCGAATTTGGTCAGTGCCACCGCAACGAGCCGTCGGGCGGCTTACACGGCATCATGCGCGTACGCGGCTTCACGCAGGATGATGGTCATATTTTTTGTACCGAAGACCAGATCCAGGCCGAGTGCGTGGCCTTCACGACGCTGCTGCAAAAGGTCTACAAGGATTTTGGTTTCACCGACATCATTTACAAGCTGGCTACCCGACCCGAGAAGCGCATTGGCTCCGAAGAAAGTTGGGACAAGGCCGAGAACGCCTTGATGGCCGGCTTGCGTGCGTCAGGTTGTGACTTCCAAATTTCGGCGGGCGAAGGTGCGTTCTATGGTCCTAAGATCGAATACACGCTGAAGGATGCGATTGGCCGCGAATGGCAGTGCGGCACGATGCAGGTGGATCCCAATATGCCTGAGCGTCTGGATGCCGAGTACGTGGGTGAAGATGGCGCGCGCCACCGCCCCGTGATGCTGCACCGTGCGATCGTGGGTAGTTTGGAGCGTTTCATCGGAATTTTGATCGAACAGCATGCCGGAGCGTTGCCAACATGGTTGGCGCCGATCCAGGTTTCCATTCTGAATATCACGGAGTCTCAGGATGAATACTGTCGTGAAATTGCCAAAATGCTGCAGAATCAAGGGCTTAGGGTTCAACTGGATCTGCGTAACGAAAAAATTACGCGTAAAATACGCGAGCATTCGATGCAAAAGCTTCCCTATATCCTAGTGATAGGAGACAAGGAGAAAGAAGCTGGTTCCGTTGCAGTGCGCGCCCGGGGCAATATTGACCTCGGAGTCATGTCTCTCCAGGACTTCCTGTCCAAAGTGGCAGATGACATAGCCTCTAAAGTTTAGTTTTAATAGAACGCAGCTTTAGCGCCCGCGCTGATTGCGGTTGTCGCTATAATATTTATAGCATTGATTTTGAAGGATTAAAGCCATCGCTACTGAATTTCGTGACCGCCGTCACCGCGAAGAACGCAAGCACCGTCTCAACCGTGAAATCATGGCGCCGGAAGTACGACTCTCCGGTCCAGACAACGAGCCATTGGGTATTGTTAGTCTGATGGAGGCTTTGCGCCTTGCCGGTGAGTACGATGTCGACTTGGTTGAAATTGTTGCTACAGCGAATCCACCGGTTTGCCGGTTGATGGACTATGGCAAGTTCAAGTACCAAGAGCAGAAAAAGGCGGCAGACGCGAAGTCCAAGCAAACGGTTATCGAGATCAAGGAAGTCAAGTTCCGTCCCGGTACCGATGATGGCGATTACAACATCAAGCTGCGCAATATCAAGCGTTTTCTGGCCGATGGCGACAAGTGCAAGATCACTTTGCGTTTTCGGGGGCGAGAAATCACCCACCAGGAAATCGGTATGGCTTTGTTGCAACGTATTCGCACGGATTTGCAGGACTTGATCATCGTTGAGCAATTCCCCAAGTTGGAAGGTCGTCAGATGATCATGATGATCGCGCCAGGCAAGAAAAAGCCAGGCTCCAGCAAGCCAGTGGCGGAGGCTGCAACTGCTCCGGCAGCGGCGGCATCTTAAAGATTCGGTTTGCAGGTTTACCTGTAGGCTGTTTGCAAGGAGGGCAACCTCTTTGTCCAAAACGGTGGTTTTTCCATCGTTTTGAAAAGCGAAAGGTGAAAGCTTTTCGCTAAGAAGTGGCTCGGGGCCAACAAGTCTGGGATCGGTTCCCAGCGCCTCACGAGCACAATGAAAAGGAGCATTTAAATGCCCAAAATGAAGACCAAGAGCGCGGCCAAGAAACGGTTCCGCGTTCGTCCAGGTGGCACCGTCAAGCGCGGTCACGCCTTCAAACGTCACATCTTGACCAAGAAGACCACCAAAAATAAACGCCAGTTGCGTGGTACTGCAACCGTGCATGAGACCAATATGGGTCACATGGCACAGATGCTGCCAGGCCGTGGCATTTAATTTAACGACGAACAAGGAGTAAATACATGCCTCGCGTCAAACGTGGTGTAACGGCTCGCGCCCGCCACAAAAAAGTTCTCGCCCTTGCAAAAGGTTTCCGCGGTCGCCGCGGTAATGTTTACCGCATCGCCAAAGAAGCGGTAATGAAGGCTGGGCAATATGCCTACCGTGACCGTCGTACCCGCAAGCGGGTGTTCCGTCAGCTGTGGATTGCCCGTATCAACGCCGCTGCGCGTGAATGCGGTCTGACCTACAGCCAGTTCGCCAATGGCCTGAAGAAGGCTGCCATCGAGATCGACCGCAAAGTGCTGTCCGATATCGCTGTGCACGACAAGGCGGCATTTGCCAGCATCGTGGAGCAAGTCAAGGCCCGTCTGGCTGCTTGATTCCCCACGCTGGGCCGCTATTCTTTGGATGGCGGTCTGTGCAAGTAATACAAGGGCTAGAGCTTGAAAAAGCACTAGCCCTTTGTCATTTCAAGACAAGAGATGTTATGAACGAGTTGGACGCAATCGTCAGTGCCGCACAAGCCAGTTTTCAGGGGGCGAGGACGCCTGCCGATCTGGAGAATGCCAAGGCCCAGTTTTTAGGTAAATCTGGCCGCATCACCGAGTTGATGAAGGGCATGGGAGCTCTGAGCGTAGAAGAAAAAAAATCACGCGGCGCCTCCATCAATCTGGCCAAGCAGGCCATCGAAGCCGCTCTGACAGCGCGCCGCAAAGCCTTGGCCGATGCCGAGCTGGACCTGCAATTGAAAGCCGAAGCCTTGGACGTGAGCCTGCCAGGCCGCCAGCGCGGGCAGGGCGGTCTGCACCCGGTGTCGCTGACGCTGGAGCGTATTGAGGCCATCTTCGGCTCGATGGGATTTGAAGTCGCCCAAGGCCCCGAGATCGAATCCGACTGGTTCAATTTCACCGCGCTGAACACGCCGGAAGACCATCCAGCGCGCTCCATGCACGACACCTTTTACGTGGAAGGCGGCACCGCTACCGCGCCGAACCTGCTGCGCACCCACACCAGCCCGATGCAGATCCGCCATGCGGTCACGCATGTGAAGAAACACCGCGCCGCCATCGACGCCGGCCAGGTGATGCCCGAGATCCGCGTGATTGCGCCGGGCCGGACCTACCGTGTCGACAGCGACGCCACGCATTCGCCGATGTTCCACCAGTGCGAAGGCCTGTGGATCGGCGAGAACGTCAGCTTCAAAGATTTGAAAGTAGTTTTCACCGATTTTTGCCGCACCTTTTTTGAATCGGACGATCTGGTGCTGCGTTTCCGCCCCAGCTTCTTTCCGTTCACCGAGCCCAGCGCAGAGATTGATATCCAGTTCCAGAGCGGCCCGCTGTCCGGCCGTTGGCTGGAAGTGGCCGGCTCAGGCCAGGTGCACCCTAACGTGGTGCGCAATATGGGGCTGGACCCCGAGAAATACATCGGCTTTGCCTTCGGCATGGGCCCCGACCGTCTGACCATGCTGCGCTATGGTGTGAACGACTTGCGACTGTTCTTTGATGGCGATATCCGCTTCCTCAGCCAGTTTCAATAAACCTTCAGCAGAACTAGACCATGCAATTTCCTGAATCCTGGTTGCGCGCCTTCTGCAACCCCGACCTGACCACCGAGCAACTGGCCGAAACCCTGACCATGGCCGGGCTGGAAGTCGAAGAACTGAAGCCTGTCGCGCCACCGTTTACCTGCATCGTTGTGGGCGAAATCAAGACCGCCGAGCAGCATCCGAATGCCGATCGCCTGCGCGTCTGCACCGTCGATGTAGGCCAGGCCGAGCTGCTGAACATCGTCTGCGGCGCCCCGAATGCCCGCGTCGGCATCCGTGTGCCCTGTGCCACGGTGGGCGCCGAGTTGCCGCCCGGCGAAGACGGCAAACCCTTCCTGATCAAGGTCGGCAAACTGCGTGGCGTGGAAAGCCAGGGCATGCTGTGCTCGGCGCGCGAACTCAAGCTGTCCGAGGACCATGGCGGCCTGCTGGAGCTGGCGGCCGATGCACCGCTGGGTCAGAACATCCGCGAGCATCTGGCGCTGGACGACACCTTGTTCACCCTCAAGCTCACGCCGAATTTGGCGCATTGCCTGAGCGTGTATGGCGTGGCCCGTGAAGTTGCCGCATTGACCGGTGCGCCACTGCTGCAGCCTGAGTTTCCTGCGGTTGCCGCAAAGAATGCCGACCGCCTGCCAGTGAAGATCAGCGCACCCGATCTGTGTGGCCGCTTCTCCGGCCGCATCGTGCGCAAGGTGAATCCCAAAGCCAAGACGCCCCAGTGGATGGTGGATCGCCTGGCACGTTGTGGCCAGCGCAGCGTGACTGCCTTGGTAGACATTTCGAACTACGTGATGTTCGAGCTGGGCCGTCCTTCGCATATCTTCGACTTGGACAAGATCCACGGCGGACTCGATGTGCGCTGGGGCCAGCCTGGCGAGCAGCTTAAGCTGTTGAACGGCAACACGGTCACCGTCGACGAAAAAGTCGGCGTGATAGCCGACGATCAGCAGGTCGAATCGCTGGCTGGCATCATGGGTGGTGACGCCACGGCCGTGTCGGACGATACGGTCAACATCTATGCTGAAGCCGCCTTCTGGTGGCCCAAATCAATTGCAGGCCGTTCGCGCCGCTACAACTTCTCTACCGACGCAGGGCATCGCTTCGAGCGGGGTGTGGATGCGGGTCAGACAGTAGAGCATCTGGAGCGCATCACCCAGCTGATTCTGGACATCTGTGGCGGCGAAGCCGGCCCGATGGACGATGTGCAGGTGAATCTGCCCCAAGCCCAGCCCGTTACCTTGCGCGTGGCGCGTGCCGCCAAGGTGATCGGCATGCCGCTGACCCAAGCCCAGTGCGCCGATGCATTGAAGCGCCTGGGGCTGCCGGTGGTGGAGGGCGATGGCGTGCTGACCGTGACACCGCCGTCCTACCGTTTCGACCTGACCATCGAAGAAGACCTGATCGAAGAAGTGGTGCGCATGGTGGGCTACAACCAGCTGCCGACTACGCCGCCGCTGGCGCCGATCACCGCCAAGATCCGCACCGAATCGCAGCGCAGCCCATTTGCCGTGCGCCGTGCGCTGGCCGGCCTGGGCTACCAGGAAACCATCAATTTCAGCTTCGTCGAAGAGCGCTGGGAGAAGGAGCTGGCGGGCAACCCCAATCCGATCCAGTTGCTGAATCCGATTGCAAGCCAAATGAGCGTGATGCGCTCGTCCCTCATGGGTTCCTTGCTACAGGTTTTGAAGTTCAACCTGGACCGCAAGGCCAGCCGCGTGCGGGTTTTTGAGCTGGGCCGCGTGTTCCTGCGCGATGCCAACGCGGTGAACTCCGACACCACCGTTGCCGGCTTCCACCAACCCATGCGTGTCGCCGGCATTAGCGTTGGTGCGGCCGACCGCCTGCAATGGGGGCGTAGCGAGCAAGGCGCCGACTTCTTCGACATGAAGGGCGATGTGGAGGCGCTACTGGCGCCACTGCAGGCACAGTTCGAGCCTGCCGAACATCCCGCTCTGCACCCCGGCCGTTGCGCGCGGGTACTGGTCAACGGACAGGCGATTGGTTTTATTGGCGAATTGCATCCCCAGTGGCGCCAAGGCTACGAGCTGGCGCAGGCGCCGATGCTGTTCGAGTTGGATTTGGATGCGGTGCTGCAACGCCCCGTGCCGGTGTTCGCGCCGGTAGCCAAGTTCCAGGCCGTCGAGCGCGATATTGCGGTGATCGTTGCAGAAGCCGTGACGCATGCGGCCTTGCTGGCGGCCGCGCAAGCGGCGGCAACCAACGGTTTGTTGCGCGATACCCTGGTCTTTGACATCTACCGTCCCAAGCCCACGCCCAAGGGTGTTGAAGCCCAGCCGGTGGCGGCTGGTGGCCTGGCCCAAGGCGAAAAGAGTGTGGCTCTGCGCCTGACTCTCAACAACGCGGACGCTACGCTGACCGAGGCGCAAATCGATGCTTCGGTACAGGCGGTACTGGCCCAGTTGACGACCCAATGCGGTGCACGTTTGCGTGCTTGATGAAATCGGTTTGACGCGACACGACATACTGGAGAACGCCGTGGAAATTGCGGTAGAGAGCCTGGAAACCCCGACCCTGACCAAGGCGCAACTGGCCGATTTGCTGTTCGAGCAGATCGGTTTGAACAAGCGTGAGTCGAAAGACATGGTGGATGCATTTTTTGACTTGGTCAATGCCAGTCTGGTTGAGGGCACGGACGTCAAAATCTCCGGATTTGGTAACTTCCAAATTCGTACCAAGGCACCTCGCCCTGGCCGCAATCCCCGCACCGGAGAGGCAATTCCGATCGATGCCCGCCGTGTCGTGACCTTCCATGCCAGCCACAAACTCAAAGAGCAAATCCAGGGTTGATGGCGGTTTAAAACACAGTCGTGCCCAGGGCGTGGCTGGTTAGCGCATGTGATATTTGTCACGGCCGGTATCTGACCTGTTGAAAGTTATTTTTCCTTGGCATGAGACTTGGGTTAACCTTGTGGATTGATCCTGCACTCTATCCAATCCTCTTGATTCCCATGGGAAATTTACTTCCTAGCATTCCCGCAAAACGCTACTTCACCATCGGTGAAGTTGGCGAGCTATGCGGTGTCAAGCCGCATGTTTTGCGTTACTGGGAGCAGGAATTCACCCAGTTGCGTCCGATGAAGCGTCGCGGCAATCGGCGCTATTACCAACACCATGAGGTGCTGATGATTCGGCGTATTCGGGACTTGTTGTACGACCAAGGCTTCACCATCAGCGGTGCCCGCAATAAGCTGCAGGAGTGGGCTAGTGGCGACCGCGACAAATTGCGCGAGTATGTGCCGGCGCTGGATGCCCTGGATGAAACCGAATCGTCGTTTGAGCGATTGGAAGACGTGGTTGCTTTGGAGGGAGATGATCTCGTGTCGCATCATCTGCTGTCTGTGCGTCAAGAATTGTTCGAAATTCGTGACCTGCTTTCAGAAGTGCTCTGAATTCGGGCTATAATTCAAGGCTTGATCGGTGTGTGGCGCAGCCTGGTAGCGCACTTGCATGGGGTGCAAGGGGTCGAAGGTTCGAATCCTTTCACACCGACCAATAAAATCATAGGGTTACAGATTTCGGTCTGTAACCCTTTCTTTTTTCTGTCGTTCGTGTCCGGCAAGTGTCCGGATTGTCGGCAACTCGATCATGTTTGTGATTGAGGGGGCTGTGTTGCGGCCGATAGAGTTTTGACCACCTGGAGTCGTTCCTGCCGACGGGAGATTGACCAGCCCTTGCATGGCTAATGTCTTACCTAGTGCGCGTTTCCCGTCGCCCTCGCTAGTCAATCCCAATCTGGCACACTTGGTAAACCAGACGTTGGTGCTAACAGGCCACGCATACAGCGTTCATTCGCCGACCTTATCCAACCGGCAAGGCGGCAATCCGGGCGCCTCCCTTCGATGAACCGGATGACCGCTACTAAGCATTGATTCCGGGCAGATTGATGACCAGATTGGACCGAGTGATGTACCTTACCTCGGAATTCTGACTGCCCACGTTCAGCCTGACGCGGTCGCCGGCAGGGACGGCTTTGCAGCGTCAGGAGACGGTCGCGGCCGACAGGCCTGCTCACGGTTGGCATTGGTAAGCTGACATTCGGGCTGACCTCCGCTGCAGGTTTGAACGGCCGCTGAGCGAAGCACAGCTAACAAAGGATCGCGGTTGGACGGGGGCACTGCTTGAACGACTGCTTCCCCGCTGTGCGAACTCACAGTGCCGACCGAGGCTGTGTGAAAACACGCTGGTGCTTTGGCACCTGGCCCATAGTTTGCGTGAGCATGACCATGTGGAGGTCATGTATGCCCAGATTCATCGAGGGACAGGACAGGCAGCAAGTCACATTGTTGCCAGAGTGCTTGGATGACTACATCGCCGATGACAACCGGTTCGGGTTGTGTCGATGCGTTGTTGGTGAATTGAAGCTGAGCACACTCGGCTTCGACAGCGTCATTCCTGCAGGCACAGGTCGCCCGTCTTATCACCCTGCGGTCCCGCTCAAGATCTACATCTACGGGTACCTCAATCGCATCCAGTCCGGCAGCCCCAAAGCAGTCCTACCATTCATGGCCTTTGGCTAAATTCAGTGCGCAGTACTTGACACCTAAGGACGCTGCCGCAAAATGGAAGTGCTTTGAAGATCGCAATGAGAAGGAGAAAGCTTTGGCGACCATAACTAACTTCGTTTGCACGCGTCCAAACGAGGGCGGAGGTCCTCCTGCAAACTACTCGTGTACCTTGCAACTGACCGACGATGCCATTCTGGGATCTTCTGGCACTTGGAAGCTAGGCGGGCCCTCGCCGACAAAGATCTTTGTGTCTCAGTCTGGCAAGTGGGCACAAACGGCGGGGCAGGTTACGCTGGATTCGATAAGCGGCGCCATCGGCGAGCGAGTGATCATGCAGAACCCAGACGCAGCCACCGGCGTTCTGAAGGGAAACGGTCTGGTCGGGGGATACATCGTAAATTGGACTAAGACGTAGCCGACAGCGCGCGTCAACTGGGGGTCAACGCGGGTGTGACTCATTTCTTGGCCCGCGGCGCTGGCCGCCTCAGCGGCAGGCGCACTGCGAATCGCGGGCCGCTTTCCGCGTGGTCACAGGCGTTGAGCTCGCCAGCTGCCACCGCAGCAGAGACCGGCTCGTTCGCGTACGTCGCTGGTAGGTAGGCTTCGCGCTCCTCGATGTAAACATAGTGAGTCACATCGACCAATCCCTCACTTGCCCTATCAGCCTCGTCAACATCTATCTGTCGGGTCCACTTCCATCGAGTACCTTGGTACGCTGCATCAGTTCGAACGTTGCTCTCGTAGGCCACGGCGTCGACTTTCATCAACGGCCCCACGCGTCTGCAAAGCAGTCCAGCGGCGTTCTTGTACTCGGTGACCAAGCGTGCCGTCATACGTGTACCGACGGAACGGTCGCCGCCATCGGTCGAACTGGCGTCCACAGGGCCAAGGCCTTCGACCGTTAACCAGGTGCTCTTCTCCTTGCCTTGGTCCTCGGTGATTAACCAAGCGCTTCGCTCCGGCAGCAGCTGTACCCACTGTACGGTTGGGAACGAGACCTGAAGTTCTCTTGGGGCGTGTCTCTGATAGCGCACTAGTCCAAGCCGTACGAACGGCTGGGCCTCGAACGCATGGTCAAGCGAGATATCCACATACCATTCCTCCGTCTCGACGTCGAACAGAGGTTCGTAGGTCACAAGCGACACTGCCAACGTGACGGGTGGATTCGTCAGTGAATCTTCCGCGCCGTGTGGCGCGATAGCGTCCCTGCGTACCGGCATAAGCGCCTCAGGCACCAATTCGACGTTGAAGCGCGCGCCAGACTGCGTCGAGGCGTCCAAGTCTTTGAATGCCGACGGATCGAGGAAGCCAGGTAGGTTCGGATCGCGCTGTGCACGACTGTCAACCAGCCGCGTCGGGTCGCTGCCCCAGCGCGTGACGAACTTACCGCCTGGCCCCAGATCCTCGTCGACAAACTCGGGTAGCGGGGCTTGGCGCGGGCGCGGCGCCGATTTCCCATCCAGTCGGATCGTGGCGACGGCATCCAGGGATCCCGGCGGCCACACGACAACCCCTAGTCGCTCGCCCTCGCCAGACGAGAACCAGCCACGGCCGAGCGGGATCCGGACTACTGTCTTGCGATGGACTTCGGTTCCCAGGTCAGTCCATTCGAAGGCGGGAATTGGCGTCTTCGTCACGGGCTCGGACGGGCGAATACCCGAGTCCAGCCAGATCTCCTCCGCAGCAAGGTCAGTCGGGTCCTTCGGGGTGCGAGGATCCTCTCCGGGAGTCAACCATTGGCCGAATCGGGCCGTTCCGCTGGCGCTGCGCATCAACTCTTCATGGCGCGTGCGCGGAATCATGCGCACCCGCAGCCGGCGTGCCTTTCGGTCAGGGAAGATGTACCGCGATTCGACCCGTCCCCAGGCTGCGCACGACAAGCCGGCCGTCAGGTTTTCCAGGCTGAGGCGCCAAAGGCCGTCCGGGTAGGCCGCCGGTAGGCTTCGTGTTGGCTGCTGCAGGTCTTCGACCTGCAGCAAAGTAATCTCGCGCATCGGGAGTCTGACTTTGCCATCAGTGCAGACATCAAAGCCGAACACGGCCTCGGTAGGTAAGTCCTTATGCCCAGACTTCGGCCAGGTGCCATTGCGCCGGTCGCGTGAGCTGCGTCCGCGACGCGGATCGTCAAAAGCCGAAATGGTCGGGCAAGTGCACAGCGCGCGAAACTCGATGGCGCCGATACTCACCAGGTCGGCGCGTACGTCTCCGGTGAGGAAGTACTCTAAGCTTCCAGACGTGACCTTTTCGCCGTCTCCACCGGGAGTCGTGCCGTTGCCAGAGGCGTTGCCTGTAGACGCGCCCGATGCAGTGGAAGCGGCCGGTGCCACGCCTGGTGCCGCGGTTGGTGCCGGTGCGGACGCGGCGACGGCCGGTTCAAGTCCTGTAGAGTTCTTTAGCTCGGTCTCTGGTGCCTGCGCCTGCAACGTTCGTCGTGCTCCCAATTTGCGTACGGAGTCGTTTGGCTCGAAGCTGGGAGGCCGCATCGGCTGCGCGCTTACGTGCGTGACGCGGAGCGTCTGTACGGCCGCAATCTCATCGATGGGCCGCATGCAGAGTGTTTTGAAAAGAGCGATGGCGATGGCATTGCGAGTTTCACGGCCGGGCGCGGCTAAGCCGCCGATGCCGTCGTTGAACGGCAGCATCTGCAGTTTGTCTGACGGTGGCCAACAGCCGCAGGCTTCCAGGTTCTGCAACACTGTGTCCACCATCGGTTGAGGCAGCATCGTCTTGAGCCCGTCTATCAGACTTGGCTGTGTCGCAGGAGCAAGCGATTTCGCGCGCAGCAGCGCCATCACAGCGATACCTTCGATGGCGGCAAACAATTCCTGCAGGTCGTCTGCATCTGGGATGCACCATACGTCAACGTCGAAGTCTTCCCCGGGTGCGAGTCGCACCAACACCTCGATCCCGTCCTTGGCGTGACTGCTTGAGCCGGGTAGCTCTCTCAGCACTTGCTCCATTGTCGGAATCGCGCTTTGTGGGCGCGGCAACATTTCTTGGACGACTCGCAGCACCAATGGTTTGCACTCGGGATAGTTTTGTATGGATCTACGGATGGCGACAGTTTTCGCGGGTCCTTCAAGGTACCTGTTGGTACCGGCATGCCGAACGGCTATCACCCATAAGCCGGCCGCCGGATCGGGGAAGTAGGGGCGCGACCGTGGCTTGGTCTGCTCAATGTAGACCGCATCGCCGCGTGCTTCTCGGTCGAACGAGATTGTTCTCTCGCCGTAGAAGGTCTCTCCGTTGATGCCCTCGACCGACTTCGCGGTGATGCACGGAAATCCACCCTTTTCCGCATCGAAGCGCATGTGGGGCAGTGCATCTTTTGGCTGCATCATCCCGTCAAACACGCCGTGCATGGCCGCGAAGTGCATCTCGACCGAGGGCGGCACGAAGATGCGGCGAGTTTCGTTGGGTTGCGCGTAATCCGATACTGATCTGTCGGGATCGCTGCGCACGATGGCATGGGCGGAGCGCTCATAGCCCATCTTCTTTGACGCCTTTTTGGCGATCTCCTCGTGCATCAGCAAGAAGGGCGCCGAGACGCGCTCATGGCGCAGAAAGCGGCGCGCGCCAGAGGTCTTGCCGTCATCGCCGCGGGATGGCAAGACCAGCGGGTTCGTACAGTTGCTCGTGGCAGTGGGCGTGAATCTGCATGGTGAACTGGCCTCATATAGTTTCTTCGCATGCTGTGCCGGCAGCGAAATGCCGCCAGCGTAGACCGCACGAAGGCCGACCCGGTAGGGCCAGCCAAAGCGAAGAGGTGGCGGCAGCCGGTCGCTCTTATCGTCGGGCGCGGGAAGGCTGATCACTTCGCCAGCGCCGACTTCAGCGTCGCATTCCTTGTCTTTCTGCTCCGCCGCGCACAGCGCTGCCATTGGCTCCCCGGTCCACACCGCGATCACTTCTTCGACGTAAGCATCCTTGGAATTCCTTTCGTCTGGCGGTGGGTCAATGGAATCGATCAAACGCGCCGGAAGGCTCAACTGAGCGTCGTCGAGCGTGCGCTGCCATGTCGAAATGTGTTCTTTCGACCCGCCCATCAGCAGCGGCACCTTCTTTGCAACCTTATTCGCGTCCTTGTGGCTGTTGCCGTGCTGGACGTTGCGCCCCATCAAACTCCGCCAAGCAAATTCGCCAGGCCTGCCAGCCACGGTGGGGACGCCAACATCTATCCGGTAGCCGACCAGCAGGTCGTTGGAGTCGAGCAAGATGTAATTTCTCTTCTCGTCGCCATGCACCGTACGCGCCGCAAACTGTTGCAGCGATTGCTCGGCGCGGCCGCGGTCCAGCAATACAAGGCCAGCTGTCGAATGTGTCTTACGTGCCCAGTGGGACGGCTTGCTCGCTAGCAGCGGCTCGACGTCTTTGCCGGACGGCTTCCATTGGGAGGGCTCTTTGCCTTCACTTTTGGCTTGTTCCTCGGCGCGGAGGCGCGAGTTCGGCGGCGTAGTCGGCGCCACGCCGATCCGATCAAGTGCGCCGTTCGTGGCGCGCGGCACGTCCAGACTGGTCAGCACAAAACGATTGAGGTGGGTCTTGTTGATCGTTTCGAGTTCCTGGCCGAGAACCACGACCCCCTCGTACTGCGAGGTTTGCGGGTGCAGTGACTTGCCATCAGCCCAATGCAACTCCAGTCGGCTGGCCGGCATGAAGTGCATCTCACCTGCAGGGCGGTAGCGCGCCAGCGTGTAGACGGGCTTCGACCGGTCGCCTTCGTTAGCGCCGATCAACAGGTGCACCACAGTGGACGGGTCCTTGGACGGGTCGCCTGGCTCGTCTTTCAGTCCGAGCAGTTTGTTCAGTTCCTTCGGATCGATTTCCAGATCCACCGTTAGCCCGAAAAGCCGCGACAGGGCCGGCGAGCCCTGGATCGCGAAGTAGCGCTGGGCGACGCTATTCGTCAGTTCGGATTCTGTGTCAGTGACCTCGTCCTGCTTCTCGACTCGGTTGGCTTCACTGTGCGAGCCTGCCGCACCGGCGATCTCTGGGGTGAATGTTTCGCGGCCCGCGGCGATTACGGACGACTCGATCAGCCATGGAGCCTGTGCCGGCTTGGGATCTGGGTCGGGCTGACAATCGTAAAGATTCAACATACCTTTCATTGCAGCTTTGAAACTCTTTTGAGCCTGTGCGCGAAGCGTGGAATCGACCTTGGTCGGAGCCGTCTGATCGCTCGAGGTGTCAAAGTTGCT
Source organism: Rhodoferax sp. GW821-FHT02C08 (assembly GCF_059421805.1). Lineage (NCBI taxonomy): Bacteria > Pseudomonadati > Pseudomonadota > Betaproteobacteria > Burkholderiales > Comamonadaceae > Rhodoferax > Rhodoferax sp. GW821-FHT02C08. The sequence goes on along the minus strand of NZ_JBWKVR010000010.1, from coordinate 134,709 downwards.
GGCCTCTAGAACTTTTTTCTCTAGCTTCAACTGGCATGCTTCTTCTTCTGCGTGACAAGAGGCGTAGTCGCCCTGGGCCCAGCGGGCGGTGGCGCAGATCTCCATCGAACGTTGGCTTTCCAATAGCAGCGCGAGGTCGCTCTGGCGCGACGGCACGATGGTCTGTAGGTTCACGGGGTCCGATGGCTTTGGCTGGGTCGGTGGTGTCGCTGCCGGCGCTGTGGCAGGTGCGGCACCTTGTACTTGCGGCGGCTTGGTAAGACCGCTTCCAGCACGCAAACCCTTTCCCTCGTTGGATGCCTTGAGCAGATCGTCGAGCGTTTTCCAGACTTCGGCTGGATTGTCAGTAATGCCGGGATGGTCCAGAGCATCCGGCGGCACCCATCCCTTTCGCACAAGGCTGCTGGTCCAAAGCTTGTCAAGCCACTCGAGCGGCTCGTCGAGACTCCAGGCGTTGTTGAAGGAAGAAGCCAGAGCCGAACACGTCCGGTCGCTTCCTTTCGTCAATTCCTCATGGGAAGGGACGCGGCATTCCGTGCCGGAAATCCACACCTTGAATACCCGCAGCTTCGTTTGGCCACGATGTACGCGCCAGATCTCGAGCATCTGGCTCGGTAGATTCGCGAGTTCGTCGGGTTTGGACACTACCGGCGACAGCATCAGCGTTGCGCGCAGTTTGCCTGTCTCTGTGATACCGGAAGGAATGACTTTGTAGATGCCCTGGCTTGCCATGTCAGTAAACCTCCTTCAGCCTCTGTACCTTCTTTGCAAGGTCCCTATCGAAGTAGTTCGAATATGTCGACCAGCTTTCGGTCTGGCACTTGGTCGCGACTCGCCGCTTTCCCTTTGAAGTCGGCATACTGACTCCTCCATTTGCAGGCTTGCGCACGGCAGCTTTGGCGCCGGCAGCGAACATCATCGCAAGTGGATGTGTCGCGACATCGCTGACCACGTCGCCCGAGCTCCAATTGCCTTCGAGTGAGGCGAGCCGGACGGGCGGCGTTTCCTCCTGTAACCGGCTGGCATCGCCGCTGACCTTCCTATCCGCCTGCTTCTTCTGCGCCTTGTCTTCGCTGCTGCCGTCGAGTGACAGTGCCACGTTGACGGCGACCTTGTAGTCGTAGTCAACGATGCCCATCGAGAACGAGAAGGTGTAGGTGGCCGTGCCTTTCATCTGGCTGCCTTCCTGCTTCGCGTTGACATATAGCGACGCCCCGAAGTTGAAGATCCAGATGGATGCTGTGCCGCCTACGTAGAAGGTCGCGAAGATCTCGGTGTGGTCGTAGCGACTGCGGATGTACGCGCCGACCATCAAACGGCCCTGCCCGCTCAGCGGGCCATAGGCGAAAGCACCTGCGCCACCGTATTCAAACGAGACTTCGAAGCCGACGATGCCCTTTGTGTCCGCCTCCAGCGCGAAGAATCCGCTTCCGCCATAGGGTGCAATCGCGATCGTGAAGGGCGAATCGCGCCGCGAAAGCGAAGCTACGAAGGTCGCGCCGCGGTTGTCGAAGGGCAGCCGAGCTGCGGCATTGAGCGAGACGTTGAAGATTGCGAGGTTGCCGACGGTAAAGGCGCCGAGGTCTAGCCGGTAGCCGGCCTCGACTCCGATGCCGCTGTCAAGCGGCTGCAAGTAGAAGCCGCTTCCCGCCTTGGAACCGAAGAACGGCGTGAGTTGACTCAGGTACTTCAGCTGCTCGCCGATCGTGAAGCCTTCGTACTGAAGGTCGCATTCGGGCGAGCCGCCGCGCGAGGTGAAGCGCACGCCTTTGAAGTGCAGCGTGACGGCATCGAAGCTGCCGAGCAGCCTGATGTCGAAGGCGCCCAGCTCGCCGATCGACAGAAAGGTCGGCGCGTTCGCCTGCAGCAGGTCGACGCGGGCGCGTGTCCGCACGGTGAGCACGCAGCCGTCCTTCGGACAGAACACGCCGGCAGTGGCTGCCTGGGCCTGGTCCGACATCGTGGTCGAGAAGTCGTAAGACATTGTCACGGCAGAGGGGATGAGCAGCTTGATGCGTTCCTCGATCTCCTCGCGGATCGCGCCAAAATTGATCAACGCCACCAGCCGGGCGCGGAGTTCTTCCAGCGAGAGCCGCTTCAGCTGCTCAACGATTCGCAAGGGTGTGGCTTGGCCGTTTCGCCAGCCGGTCACCAAGTAGTTCATGAAGTTGAACGCGCGCAGTTTCTCCGAGTGCTGAAGCGTGCTCAGCTTGACTTTGAGCAGATGTTCAAGCGACTGCGTGTCCCAATGCAGCTGGTCCTTGTCGGGCACGCTTGCGTCCGTTTGGGAATCGTCGGGCTGTTTGCCGGTCACGAAGATGACGTTCTTGTCGACGCCGACGAGCATCGCCCCCATAAGCAGTTGCCCGGCCGTCGTGCCCGCAGCCTCGAGTACGTTCTTGCGTTGGACCTCCAGTTCCACATAGGACTTCTTCAGGAGTTCAAGCAGCGGAGTGAAAACGGTTGTCAGTTCGTCGGCAGCGGCCTCGACCGGCCCGACGAAACTGGCCGCCCAGTCCATCGCCTTGTCGACGAGCGCCCGTTGCAGCATGAGCACCGCCTGGATACCGGTTTGCTGCGCGGCGTCAATCGGATCCCGCAGAGCGGGAAGCAGCTTGGACGGGTCGTCGATCCATTCGGTGGTGTTCGCCACGAGTGCCCGCGTGGCGGATATGCGCTCGCCATACTCGTCCAGAAGCACCAGCCAGGGTTGCAGGAAGTTCTTCAGCCCCTCTTTCTTGACAAATTCTGATGCCTGGGTTTGCATCGTTCCGTTGAGGTCGCGAAACCACTGGATGATTGAGCCAATGGCCTCCCGCACAGGCTTCGTGAGCGCATCGCGAGCCTGTTTTTGGGAGATGGCGATCAGGTCTTCCCGCAACTTCTTGAGTGCCAGGACTGCCGAGTCACCGAGCCTTTCCAAGTCGCGAAGTGCCGAGTCGATCCGTTGCATCGACACCTGCAGGTTCTGTGTGTCGAAAAGTTCGGTTTGCAGGGTGAGAAGCTGGACGCCCATCGCCGCACGGTGGAGGTCCACTTGCGCGGCGAGGGCGGTGGTTCCCAGCTGAGCCAGCTGCTCGCGCACCGGCTTGAATGGGGGATCCTTCAGCTTTGAACTGTGTATTTCGTCGTGGGCCTTCTTGGCGACGGCCTGAAGCAATTCGACCACGGACTTGCCGCCGCCCGAAACCGGCCATTTGTCGAGGGCGTTTTTCTTTCTCAGATCAGGGAGGGGCGGCGGCGGAAAAACCAGTTCGGTATTGACGACGCCGGCCAACACCTTTACCGAGCCGCCCCTGATCGGTTCGAGAACGCCAGCAAGAAACTCTCCCGCCTCGACTTCCAGCTGGGGAAGCTCCGGCAGCCGTGGCCCGATCTGCGCGCTCAGGTAGTCGAGCAGGACTTGCGACACCTGAGCGAGCAAGGATTCGGGGTTCCCGGAGATGGTCCGCACGGTGGTGTACAGGCGCAGCAGCGTGGCCAGGTTCGCCACCGCTCGCCGATATTCCGAGCGCGCGATGAGATCCGTGGAAGACCATTCGGCCAGTGCTGCGGCCGTGTGCGCTTGCGCCGCGACCATGGTCGTTGTGAAGTCCTTCAGCGCCTTGTCGGCCGAGCTGCCTGATTCCGATTTGATGGCAGCGATCTGAGGCTGCACTTTGTTGACGGCGACGTCGAGCACCTTCACCATGGACAGCACGAGGTCTTCTGCCAGCGGGATCGGCGTCTTGCGGGCCTCCGGTGCACGGTTGATGGTGCCCTCCAGCGCCTTGATTATGTCGGACCTTGCATCCGTGAGCACCTTTTGCACGTCTTCGACGCGAGCGAGAGCATCGGTTGCTTTCTTGTCCAACGCATGTCTGAGCGCGTTCAGCTTGTCTTGGAGCTTTTGAAGTCGTGCGAATGCACCATCCAGCAGGCGTTTTTCGAACTCGGGCAGGTACTTGTCAACCGCCTCCTTGAGCTTCTGCGGATCCAGCTCCGTCGCCTTGAAATCGAAGCGTTTGATCTGCTCGTTGAATCCCTCGAGCTTCTTCTTCACTGCCACCTGCAGCTGGTCAAGAGGATTGGCGGCGACGCGCCCGCAGGCGTCCATCAGCCGACGGCCGCATTCGTAGATGCCGGATAGCGCCGCGAGAACGGCGGCGTCATCGGTGGTAGCTGACGTCGCCGACAAGACGTTTTTCAGGTCCTGCAGTGCGCTGTTTACGTCCGGAAAGACGTCGCCCATTCCGTTGAACAGGCCCCCGGATCTTTCGTTGACGCTCCTGCCGGCCTCGTCCCACTGTCGGCCGAGCTCGAGGATCAGTTCGTGCAGCGGCGCGATCACGTTGGTGCGCAGGCTGTCAGCCGCGCCTTCCGCGCCGCTCATTCCGTATTCGACGACTTCGCGCAGTAGCGGAAGCTCGGCAGCGGCGTTCTTGACGTCGAGGAATTCCACGAGGTCGCTAACCGATACGAGGCCGAGAATCTTCGTCTTCAGGGCGTCGTTTCCGCTGAAGAACTTGTCGAAGGCCTTCTTGGCATTCTTGGCATTCTTGCCGTCGGGTGTCTCACTGTTTGTTCCGAATGCCCTTTGCGGTGCGGGCGCCGGCGCCGGCGTCAGCGGGAAACCGCTTTCCTTATCGACGACTGTGTCTATGGCTCCGGCTTTGTCGAGTCGGCCGGTTCCTGTCATCGGGCCGCGCTCGCGCGACAGTGCAATCACTTCGCCTGCCGGTCGCATCACGCCGCCGCTGCGGTTGCCGTTGCTTCCCATGTCCATCGTTACCTTGTTGACGATGTCCATGTAGATCCCCAGTTGGTCGGTCTCCTGGGTGCGCTTGTCACGTTCGAATCCGTTCCGTACATACCAGCCCTCGAATTGCGCGACAGCGGCTTGCGGACTTCCGCCGGTCAGGCGTTCGACCTGGTCGATGCGGATGCGCGCGGTGTGGATCGCTGGATAGAACGGCGGCTGGTCGGCGCCTTCCAGCAAGGGGTCGTCGAACTGGTGGACAGGGCCTTCGTACTTGTTGATCACGAGGTCCTTGTCCAAGGGGCGAGGCATGTTGGTGACACCCACGCCGCCGGTGGCTTTGAGCGTCCACGACAGCGTTTTGTGAGAGGTACTGCCCGGCTTGATCTCGTCGCAGTAACGCAGCGACTGGCCGTGCAGGTCGAGGGTGCGCAGGTGCTTCTGCAGATTGAGCGATTGAAGATCGACCTGGTTGTTTGAAGTAACGTCGGGGGACGGCAGTGCGTTGTAGTCTTGGACGAGGCGGTCCATCAGGTCCGGGCGGTTGACAGCGACGTTATCGACGAAGATCAGCTTGGCCTTGGTCGCCGCGCCTTGGATCTGCACGTCGAAGACGACTTCGGCTCCGGCGATCCGCGCTGTGCGTGGCCAGAACACCAGGCCTGCTTCGTTGGCGTAGAGCCGGCCGCCCGGAGAAACCATCATTTCGCCCGGCGACGCCGCCTGTGGCAGCGTGGTGTCATCCGTGGGGTCGACGATGTCCGGCGTAGTACGTGTGAGCATGCGCGCCACGTCGGCGGGAAACATGCGGCCGCCGTTGGGTTGGCCGTAGGCGGGGAACACTTTCTCAGGCCGCGCGATGCGAATGAACATACGTTGCCGTAGGTAGCAGCGCAAGGGTGCGTGCAAATCCGGGTCCTTCGAACCCATCTTGGCGGGCGCCAGGAAGATGCGCTCCGTCTGCTTTACCAGCGAAGCGCGGTGACCGATCGGGAACAGGTAGCCCTTGTAGACCACCTCGGCGAACACGTCGCGTCCCAGCACCGTCCAGTGCTGCCAGCGTTCGACCGACATCGAGTCGAACAAGGGGCCGTGGACGATATGACGCGCCGCGGCCGGCGGCACGAAGTCGCTGTCGTGGCGCAGTGTTCCGCCGAGTGCCGTCAGCGCTAGTTCCTGGATCTTCAGCGCGCGCGGCCGGTAGATCGCGGTACCGGCCTCCGCGTCGAGCAAATGCCACTCCTCGGGCAACTCGACCTGGCTAGAGAATCGTAGCGCCTGCAGCTGGCCGGTCTTCTCGCGCCGGCCGCGCACCGGCAGCCCCCAGGCCGAACTGAGCAGCACGATCTCGTGCCGGTCGTAGGCGTCCAGCGTCGAGCGTAAGACGGCGTGATCAGCGTAACCCTTGCGCTCGATTTGCCGGGAGCACAAGTAGTCGACCAAAGGGTGCAGTCTGGGGAGCGGCTCGGAGGCAGCGCTTGCCGCCGATTTGGGCGCCGAAGCCGCAGAGGCCGTGGTGGCAATAGCCAAGGCTGCGGAGGCTGCTGCCGCTGCAGAAGCCTCAATGGCCGCGGAAGACCCTTCACAGATCTTGTCTTCGGACTTGTCCTCACCGTCCGACACGGACGTCGTTGCCTTGAAGAGATCCTCGATCTTGCTCGTGTTGGAATCACTTTCCTCGAAGCCGAGTGTCCACGGGGCCCGTGGCCCGCGGGGCGGCGCCGCGCCCGCAGGTGTGTGCAGCGCGACGGTGTTCGGCGCCGTGCGCTGGTAGCCGAACAACCTGCGGTCTAGGCCGAAGCGTACGAACTCGGGCCGCATGTCGGGAGACGCCACGGCCCGCACCAGCGGATTGGCGCCGTCCACATCGAGGTTCGCCGTCCACAACGGAACCGGCCAATCCGGTGATGAAAAGGCCCACTGAAGATTGTTACGCCGCGTGCGCCATTGGCCCTTCTGCGAAGGGGACAAGATCAGGCGCGCGGGAATCTCGATGGCGGTCTGAAGATCGTCGGGGATGACCGACAGCGATGCCTCGACGTCGGTCAGGCGCTCCTGCAGCGTGCGTAGCTTCTTGCCCCAGTCACTGGGACGTCCAGGCCGCTGCAGTCCCTTTGGTTCCTGACCGCTGCGGATGCCCAGCGCCGTGAGCATCGCCACGTCGGCGCTGGCGGAATCGTCTTCGCTATGGCCTTCTTCGTTCACTTCGCGGCGGATCAGCACGCCACCTTCGTCGAATGCTGTGGCCTCCCGCGCGCGTGGGGTGACGGCGAGGTCGTAGTGCGCCCAGTCCGTCAGTGCATCGAAGCCAAAGGGCAGTCGCGTGCCCGGCGCTTCACCCTGCGCGAGAAAGTGCGCGTCGCCGTCTTCCACGTCCATGCGCGGGCGGCTGCCGCAATCGACGTGGAAGGCGAGTCGGGACGTGCCCGACAGGCGTGCGCGCATGACCGGGTCGGGAGCTTCCGCGTTCTGAATGAGTTTGACATAGGCCGTCTTGGCGTCCTCCTCCCGGTTTTCCACTGAAGGCTCGCTCATGAAGCTGAGGTCAGTTCGATTCTTGGGGCTGAAGTACTCCAGGTCGTCAGGCAGCAGGGGTTTGGTGCCGTGGTGCTCCAGAATCCACCCTGCGTAGAAGTCGCGGAAATTGGCGTAGTCCTGCATAGCGCTGCTGGTGGCTTGCTCCAACATGCGTGCATGGTCGCGAGGAGAGACCGGCCATTCGGGAGTGGACTTGAAAGGGTTCATCTTCGCCAGCACAGTCCTCAAGAAGTCGACTAGCTTGGAACTGAGCTCCTCTGTCGTGGGGGGCGCGCCGTTCAACAACTCGATGAATCTTTCCGCCCTTTCCAGGGAAGTCTTGAGCAGTCCCTTGACGAGTTTGTTGCGGAACTCATGGTTGGCTTCACGGCCTTTCGCCATCAGCGCCGGCGGTAATTCGTCGGGCCCTATATAGATGTTGTAGGCTGGCGAGAAGGAGTCTATTTGCTCGATTGGGCCGCGTCGCTCAGGGAGTGGAGGCAAAGAACCGTTGCGAATTGCGGCGTCGCAAACCTCTTTGAACTTTTCGGCAAAAGTCTTGAAGGAATCGTCCTGTTTCCCCTTTAGGCGCGTGTACTCCTCGCGCACGGCCTCGTGATCCTTGGCCAAATCTAGAGTTTCGAGCTCGCGCAGCAGTTCGGGTAAATGGATACTGAACGTCTTTTCGCCGCTGCTAACTTTGACAGTGAATGTGGGAGATTCCTGCTTGATCACTACATCGGGCAATGGCGCCTCGCTCGGCTGAAAAATCGCCTCTTCGAACACATGCTGTGGCGGGAATTCGACGACCAGAACCGGCCGCGTATCGAGCACGATCGGTTCGCCGTTTCTCGAAGGTTCGATCCGTTGTCGGACGCGGCAGCTCGCGCGGCGATCGGCGATCCAGGCCTTGCCATCGGCGACCTCCAGATGCAGGCCGGCAAACATGAAGGCAAGGCGCGCCAGGCTTGTCGGGCGTGCGACGTCGATGCGTGCGCGGGTCAGGTCGATGTTCGCCAACGGCAGCTCACGCAGAGCGACGGGATCGCCAAGCCACAGGTAGCTGTCGGACACGAGCAAGTCGTTGCGTGCTTTAGCGGCATCGCGGTCGTAGACCGCCCGCAACCCGGTGGGCGCAAAATTGAACTCGCTGAACTCGCAGCCCTCGGGCGCGAGGTCGCTTCGCAGCAACAGCAGCGGCACGTCGAGCGAGGACAGCGCGTCTGCATAACCGGAACTGCTCAAGGTCATCAACGGTCGGTGTGTGCGGGCGCTGGCCGTCTGCGGATCGATGACGGAACCGTCGCTGTACGCACCCTTGACGCTCAACTTGCCGATGCGGGTGTCGATCTCCCAGTTCGTCGTGCTGAGGTGGCCAGCGAAACGCAGCGTCGGTGTGTTCTCACCCTTCGACGTGAATCCTCTCTGCAAGACGCCGTCGGTGATGAGGATTGGCCCGAACTTACCGGCGTCTGTCGAGACCGTCACACACCAACTAGCGCGGATGCTGGACACGCCGGTCGGGTGCGTAACCACGGGGGGCTTCAGCGACCAGTCGCGCCGCAGGAAGCGCCACTGGGGTGGCCGTTGAACCGCCTCGCTGTCGGCAGGATCGCCGGCGACGGCTGTCCAGTCGGCCTTTGGCATTGGCGCGACGCATTCAGGCCATGTGCGAGCCGGCGGTACGCGTGCAGGTTCGGATGCCGACGGAGCGCCGGTGGGTGGCGTTGCAGGTGCTGGTTTGTTTCCCTCCTTCTGTTGCGCATTCGCCGGCTTGTCCTTATCGTTCTTCTTCAACTTGGTCGGCATGGCCGTCAATACGGCTCGCGGTGTCGGCTTGGTGGTGCCCAGCAGCAGATTGCCTTGGCTGACCTCGCCCCACGCCAGGAAGACGGGATCCTTTTCCGGACGACCGGTGGGCGTCGGCTTGGCTGACTGCTGCGCCTTGTCCTTCTTCTGTTCATCGGCATCCTTCGATGGCGGGCGCGATGCTGCGTCACCTTCGAGCGAAGCAGGATCGGGGTCACACCAGGCCATGCGCAATCCCTTGGGCAGCGAGAGCGCGCCGTCGGCCAGGCGGAATGGCGAGGGCTTCTGGGAATTCCTTTCCGCGGGAAGGATGCTCCATACTCCGTTGGTCGCCAGTTGCAGCCGCACCGGCTCCTTCACCTGTAAGTCGTCGCCGAAGATTTGTTGGAGCGCGGTCTTGGCGTTGACCCCTTCTAGTTCGAGAGCGGACCCTTCCGGTAAGTCGGGTTCAACTTCGAACACCTTCCTTGCGGGGCTGCTTGCGATTGCATCAGCCGCGTCGCACAGGTTGCTGAAAGCGATCAGCTTGCTCGCTTTACTGCCACCCCACATGTCCGTGGAAAGTTCCACGCTCCACTTTTTCGGATCCGAGTTCCGGTGGATGAACTTAAAAAGAAGGGTGCGACCGGCGAGTTTTCCGAATCTGACGCTGGTCACCTCCAGCGAGTAGACGACGTCGGGATCCTTGTTGTCGACTTTGTCCAGTCTCAAGCGGAACTTGGCGTCGGGTCCGAATGCTTTGCGGATCAGCCGCCAGGACCTAGATTTTTCCGGCGACGCTAAGATTGTCTGGGAAGGCTTAGGAGACTGTGCGCAAGCCTTGTTGCCCAGTTCGTGGGGCTGCTCGCCGATCTCGAGTTCTGGGTACCAGGTGATGGTCAGGCCGTTCGCGTCTTCCTCGATGCGCAACGTGGACTCACACTTGCGGGAGCTTAGCAATGCCGCAGATGTCGCTGTCGACCCTAGAAGCAGCGGCAAGGCGGGTGATGCCATACCCGCTCCGATGAAATTTCTTCGGGTGAGCGGTAGCGCACTACGACTGTCTCCCACCGGCGTGAAGGAATCCTCCAACTCCTGAAGTTCGCTCATGTCGCGCCGCCTCCCTTGCAGCAGTGGCAATCTCCAACACCTAGCTCGAAGCGCAGGGCCGAATCTTCTTGGTGCGTTTGATTCGGTCGATACAAGCCCCCTTCCGCTCGTATCGCTCAGATCCTCGACTCATCTCCGCTCTGCCGTCCCACGCACAAACCTCAAGATGCAGCGGCACTACGATGTTCGGAATGGCCTTCGATCGCCAGTGCAACGGTGGCTCCACCTTCAGCCTGCCAAAACCGACCAGTGCTGATCCGTGCAGCCTCAGTCAACTGGAAACTTGTATTCGGTTCGCCTCATCCCCAAGACTGATGACACGTCTATCGCAATACACCTCGAAGCCCCTATCAGCGCTAGCGTTCTAGATGAGGTTTCCCCTAGGTGCGAAGTTGCGGGATCTTGATCCTCCGCAACACGATCTTCTCTTAGATTTAGCTCGACCGTCAAGTGCTGAGCGAAGGAGAGCGAATGACTACGTCTGCATATGTCCGCGTTGCCTGTGTCTGCGTCCTGGGCCTTTGCGCGTAAGCGCGCGGCAAACCCATCTTGACCAGATGCTGCGGTCGCTGCTATGTCTGCGGCTGCCAGCGATGCTGCAGCAGCTCATGTATCAAGCTGGCCCGTTGGGTTGGTAGCCGTGTCAGCACATCTTTAAGGTAAGCGTACGGGTCATGCCCATTGAGCCGAGCACTTTGAATCAGGCTCATCACAGCGGCACCGCGTTGGCCGGCCCGTAACGAACCGGCGAACAGCCAGTTGTTACGCCCGATGGCTATCGGTCGGATTTGGTTCTCGATGTGGTTGTTGTCGACGGGCAAGTGCCCGTCATCCACAAAGCGGGTCAACGCCTGCCAACGCCGCAGGCTGTAGTCCAAGGCTTTGGCGGTGGCGGTGCCATCCGTGACCTTCTGCCTGGTTTGCATCAACCACGCATGCAACGCATCAAGCAGCGGTTTTGAGCGTTCCTGGCGTGCCCGTTGACACTCGTCGGCGCTGCAGGCTTTGAGCCCTCGCTCTATCTCATAGATCTGCGCAATTTGCTCCAATGCCCGTTGCGCTACCGGGCTTTTGTGCACGGTGTGCAAGTCAAAGAATTTGCGCCGGGCATGGGCCAGGCAACCGACTTCGGTGACGCCCTGCACCATGAGCTGTTTGTAGCCACTGAAGTCGTCACACACAAGGCTGCCACGCCAAGTGCCCAAGAAGACTTTGGCGTTTTCTCCGGCACGTGATGCGCAGAAGTCATAGACGACCGCTTTGGTATCTTCAAACGCGCCGGCGGCGTATGCCCACAGGTAGGCGCGGTGGGTCTTGCCGTGTCCTGGTTGGAGCATCTGCACCGGCGTCTCATCGGCGTGCACCACACGGTGCGTCAGGATGTCTGCTTTCAAGGCGTCGACCAGCGGCTGAAGCTGCACCCCACAACTGCCCACCCAGGCCCCCAGTGTGGAGCGCGGGATGGTCAACCCGGCACGGCCAAAGATGACCTCCTGGCGGTACAGCGGCAAGTGGTCGGCGAACTTGGCCACCAGCACCTGAGCCAACAATCCAGTGGTCGGGATGCCTTTGTCGATGACGTGTGCCGCCACGGGCGCCTGCACCAGAGTCTCACACTGGCTACACGCCCATTTGCCACGCACGTGGCGCTCAACACTGAAGACACCCGGCTGGTAGTCCAGCTTCTCGGCCACGTCCTCCCCAATGCGTTGCATCTGGCAACCGCAACGGCAGGTGGTCGAATCTGGCTCGTGGCGGATGTCGATGCGTGGCAAGTTGGCGGGCAAGGGTTGGCGCTTCGGCTGGTCTTTGACGCGCGCCGGGATAGGTTCGGTGTTGAGCTCGGCCATCTCGTCATGAACAGCCTGCGTGTCCTCATCCAGCGTTTCTTCCAGCAGGCTTCGTTGCTCGGCACTGAAGCGCTCGGACTGCGCCGCAAACTTCAGTCGTTTGAGCAGCGCGTTCTCATGCGTGAGCTTGTCGATGGTGGCTTGTTTGAAGGAGACCGTTTGGCGTAGCGACTGCACCATCTCACGCAGTTCTTCTGCGTTCAGATGGGAGAGCGTGTCGGTGGCAACGTCCATAGGGCAGAGTTTGCCAAACCACGCTCTGCCCAGCTATCGGCACATCTCCCGATTGATGGCCAATGCCACGTCACGCGTCAGATGAGAGTGATGACACCGGCCTCACCGACACGCTGCCACGGCAGGCCCAGCACAAGGGCGTCGAGTTGCTCACGCTGCAGGCGTTGCTGCGCCGTGCCGCTTGGTGAGGGCCAATGGAAGCGACCTTGGTGCAGTCGGCGTGCGGCCAGCCAGATGCCCATGCCGTCGTGCACCAACACCTTCAGACGCGTGCCGCGCTTGTTGGCAAACAGGTAGGCCGTATGAGGGTGTGCCGCACCAAACACCGCCACCACCCGCGCCAGAGCCGTCTCGGTGCCGGCGCGCATGTCCATGGGGGTGATGGCCAGCCACACGGCGTCGATGCGAATCACTTGAGCACCGCCGCCGCCCATTGCGCAAAGTGCGCAATGGGCGCAAAATCGGCCGCTGCGTTCATGGGCCAGGTGACGGTCATCGACAGCGACCCCTTGCGTAGTTCGACCTTGAGCTCAGTCGCACCGGCCTCGGGTGTGACGTTGGGCAGGCGTAACGCCACGAACGCTGGCATGGAGGTTGATGGGGCCGGTGTGCTGGGCTGTTGTGAGGCGATGGGCAGGTGGCGGCCTGAGCGTGCATGCTCTTTGAGCCAGCGGTGCAGCACGTTGGCATTCATGCCATGGCTGCTGGCCAGGGCCGCGATGGAAGTTCCAGGCTCCAGGCAAGCGGCAACCAGTTCTGCCTTGAAGGCTGGGGTGTAGGTCCGGTGGGTACGCCGAGCGGTGTATCTCGCAATGTCTGAGTCTTTGAGCATGGTGTGCACGATAGGTTGCGTGCACACGATGTTGCGAGACGGAGAGCGTCACTTCAAGATGGGTTCACCGGCCGCTTACCTTTGCGCAGCTTCCGTGCAGGCTGATGCAGCCGGTGACGCCAAGCGCCGAGCCGCACTGTCGGACAAGGGGAAAGTGCTCGTCAAGAACACCAAGAATCATTGCCACGCTTTTCGCGACCTTGTTTCGTTCGCCATAGTGCAGACGAAGGCGACTGGCGAGGCCCTTGAAGACTTGAAGTTCGTTCTTGTGGGTGAATCGCTAACGAAGCGAGGGAGTGGTCCGTACTAGATTGGCAATACGCCTGGTGCTCGAGGTGACAGCGGGTTCAAGGATGAGCTCCGAGATGGGTCGCCGCAGGTTGCGCATGCAATGGCAGCAATCTACATTGGAAAGCTCTTCCCGCCCCCGGCGCCGGAAGCAGCCGCTGCTCTCACCGAGTTTGGGGGCAAGAATGTGAATATACCTGATGTTCTTCTTTGGAGTCTCGGCGGTGACGCAGGTCAGCGAGTGAGCGACCGGGAGCTAGACAAACTTCCAAAGGTCATCGAGCGCACCATGTGCGCATGAGGCCGCAGCACATTAGCATTCACACATCTGCTGCGAGTCGGGATTGATCGCCCCTCCTTGCTCGGCTCCTACCCTCAGCCAACGTCGCACTCTCGCGCAGTCAATCGTCTCGCTGGCTGACCTTTGAGGTATGGTCGCACCGTGATCGACTGCCTACCTGACTCTGGTCGCGTCAGTTGGATCGCACTTCCAGAGATTCTCGAATGGCCCTTGTATCACGCTTAATTGGGATTTACCGTCTACCCAAACGCTGTGTGACGGAAACCCACTGGCCGTCAAACTAATCTTTGTCGAGGGCATTCCGCCCTGGCAGACCACCTCACCTGCCACTTCATGCCAGATGTAACTGCAACTGCGAGGGCGTACAGCAGTAAACGCGGCGATGCTGGAGTTGTGCGGACGACCTCGGATGCGATAGCTGAACGCAACTTTGCCGTCGGTCAGTATGTGTGCAACCTTGCGTTCGACCTCGCCAACGCTCTCTAGCGGGCCTTCTTTGCCGAAGGCCGCGTCAACAGGCTTAAAGGTGGCGCTTTTAACCTTGTTTGACTCGCAGGTCACCTCTCCGGTAAGTTGGCTCCATAGGCGAAATTGACCGCTTGCCTTCTCTCCGTCCGAAGGCTTTTCAGAAAATAGCTTGTCAGTTGCCAGCATAAACAGATAGGCGTCGGTTCGGGTCTGTCCAAGACCGTCGAATCCGAGCGCCTTCTTCGTTGCCTCTGACGGAGGTTGGTCGTTCGGCTCTCCCGGCCCGGCCATGTGGGCAATGAAGGACTTCACTTGAACTTTGACCTCCTTCCCAGTCCCTTCAACTGGCAAGAGTAGGAGGCCCAAAGCGATCAGTCCGGTGAACGAGGAAGTGTTGACACCAACCATTTGTGAACCCCCAATACTGTTGCCACACCGTACACCCCAGCGACATCCTGCGCAGAGGTACCTGATCATGCCATTTCGGTTCGCGCTGAGCAACCACTTCACGACGACTTAGGGATCCGTTCACGGAGACGACCTTGGCGATGGAGATGAACGACGGACGCCTATTCCCGATGGCGTCTGGTGCCGAGCACGTCCTCAGTACGGGTAGTCCTGAGTAGCGTCCGCTGCCTGCACTGCGGCATGGGACAGAAGAAGCGTGTGTCCCATGGTGCAGCAGTACGTTCGTTTCAACGGACTGCGCCATACAAGACGTGTGGGTGCACCTTAGGTGCAAGCCCATTTTATTTGCTCACAGGGGAGAGGTGCCTGTCGGTAGTCAACTGGCCGCCCCAAAGGTCAGCTTAACAATCCCCTGAACTACAACAACGGGTCGGCAGTTCCAGTTCGCGACTTTTAGATGCGGTCATTGGGAAACGCAAAGCATGGCGACTTGATCGCCGTCAGTCAATGTCAGGTTCCAGCGTGGACCTGACTTACGCCAGTTGAAACCATCAATGTCAGCTTCGGGTTGGCGACGACGTTCGGTGTCGAATCTCATGCGACTGCAACCAGCCTGCAGCGGCCGTCGGCAGGGGCAGATTTGCAGCGGTAGCTGTCCGTGGCTCAATGCTTGGTGATTTCCCGGTATTGAATATTAAACAGTCGTTCGTGCTGGGCACCGCATTTTTAAGACGGTGCGCCGTATAAAGCGCCGGCACGACTCCCTCAGAGGAATCGCGTGCAAAATGGGATTACTAGAAAATTTAGAGGGGGAGCCCGCTTGAACACCTTCCACAATCCGGATCGCTTTATGTCTGACCTCCGACAGATACTGTCTCAGGGGCGTAAGCGCGTTGGTCTGCTGGTAGGCGCTGGGGCACCGATGTCGCTTCGAGTGAACGATGCCGGCACATTGGTTTCAGAGGGGGGCACTCATTGATGCCTGGTGTCGAGGCGCTCACCACTCAAGCGATTGAAGGTTTGGCCGGTCAGCAGAAGGCGGCTGCCGATGCAATTCGCGCGGAACTCGGTGCCGCCGCAAATATCGAGTCAATCCTCACACGCATCCGACTTCTGCAACAGGCGCTCGGACCAGCCCAGGTCCATGGACTGGACTCGGAAGGCTACAAAGCACTAGGTGCGGAAGTGTGCAAGAGGATTGGTGATGTGGTTGGCGCACCTTTGCCCAAGGAGCGAAACGCGTACACAGAATTGGTCTCTTGGGTCAGTGGAACGCTTCGGACGCACGCCGTTGAGATTTTCACGACCAATTACGACCTGTTGTTCGAAGAGGCCTTCGAACGATCCCGGGCTTCGTATTTTGATGGGTTCACCGGGGGGCATCTACCCTTCTTTGATCCCGTTAGTGTCGCCAGCGACGATCTGCCGCCGAGGTGGTCTCGGCTATGGAAGTTGCATGGTTCATTAGGCTGGGCATTAGAAGGCAACTCGGTTGTTCGCGGACGCGGGCGGGCAGCCTTTGAACTCGTCTACCCCGACCACCTGAAGTATGAGCTGACCCAGAAGCAACCTTACTCTGCATTGTTCGAGCGGCTACGCCAGTTTCTTCTTACCCCAGACAGCATTTTGCTTACCTCTGGCTTCTCGTTCCGCGACGCACACATTTGCGCCGTTTTGGACGAAGCGCTTGCTATGAATGCAAATGCGTCGGTGATGGCTTTCCAGTACATGCCACTGGCATCTGAAGAGCCCGCCTGCAAGTTAGCATACGAACGCCCCAATCTTTCTGTGTATGCGTCCGATGGTGCGGTTATTGGCGGCGTCAAGGGAGCATGGCGTCCCGGGGATCCCCCAAAGAACTGGGAGGACATCCGCGCGACCTTCTGGGGACAACGGTGGCCAGGGGAGCCGAACAAGTTCCTGCTTGGCGACTTTGCGCTGCTCACCCGCTTCTGCGCCCTTGCTCAAGCAACCGACATGAGTGCACAAGCGACACCCGAGGTCGCCGTCGCAGCCCTGGGAGGAGGTGTCCCCGCTGCCGTCGCTGTTGCCGTAGCGAATGCCGGCGAGGCGAAAGCGTGAGTGCCAAGGATCCGACCTTCCTTGGGTTGGTGACATCGGTTTCGGGTCCTACCGTGACTGTGTCGCTTGCGGAGTCCCTCGCTTCGGGCATCGCCATGATTGGCGGGCACATGTACCGCGTTGCTCAGGTCGGGGGCTTCGTGCGGATAGGGAACAGGGAACGCAGTGGCTGCGTCTCGTTGGAGCATCAGGAACGTTGGGTGGTTGCTGACGCCGTCGAATGGCTTGATGTCCTGGTAGTCTTCGACCAGCAGGACGCGGCATTGCAAGCTGCCGTTGTCGATCGAGAAGCGCCTGAAGCCGGCACTCGATTCGGTTGTGAATACGGATCCGGGTAGGAAGAAGCCCAGCCGATCTGGATATCGGGTGAGTGGTTCATAACTTGTTTAATGTTGCATGCCTGAATTTGCTATGAAAGAAGTAGCTATTCGTGCAGGCGCAATATGCGCCAGTGCCTTGTTTTCTATAAACTGGCGACTTTGCTGAACACGCGTTTGCATGCCCATGCCCCATCCACTTGTACCGGTCCGCACTGAAACCCACGGGGTGGTGATCGAGCTGGCCTACGCCAGCCATAACAACATCGCTGGCCGGCCGATTTATGACTTCCCCCATTGCCTGCTGCACCGTGATGCCGAGCGCTGCCTGCGCCAGGCGGTAGACCTGGCAGCGCAGGCTGGCTACCGGTTGAAGATTTTTGATGCCTTTCGCCCGCATGAGGCGCAGGTATTGCTGTGGGAGTCCGCCCCCGACCAGGCCTACGTGGCCGACCCACAGATCGGCTCCAACCACACACGCGGCACGGCCATCGATCTGACGCTGGTGGATGCCCAAGGCCGCGAGCTGGACATGGGTACGGGCTTTGACGATATGACTGTGCAGTCCCACCATTTCAGCGAACAGGTTTCACCCGAAGCGCAGGCGAACCGCATGTTGTTGCTGAAGATCATGCGAGATGCCGGCTTTGAGCACATAGACCACGAGTGGTGGCACTATGCGCTACCCGACCATTACGCCTTGATTGACAGCGCGGCACTCGGCGATATGAGTCCGATGCGCAAGCGTTAGCACGCTTCTTGCTCGGGTTGATGTAGCGTTTGCACCATGGATGTGGTTTGTTTGGCAGCTTGTTTTAAATCGGAGAAACGACTGATGCGACTTTCAATACCTCTTCTGTCCCGCCGCGCCCTGGTCGCGTTGGCCGCCTCCGCAGTTGTCGCCGGGACGGCCATGGCCGCTACGCCCAAAGACACCCTGGTGGTAGCGTTTGCCTTCGACGACATCATCACCATGGACCCGGCGGAGCTGTTTGAGATTTCCGCCAGCGAAGTTGCCAACAACATCTATGACCGTCTGGTGCGCCTGGACCTGAGCGACCCGTCCAAGCTGGTGTCTGATATCGCCAAGTCGTGGACCATTTCTGCGGATGGCAAAACCTTCAGTTTTGAGCTTAAACCGGGGCTGAAGTTCGCCTCTGGCAACCCCTTGACGGCCGAGGACGTGGCCTTTTCCTTCCAGCGTGCGGTCATCCTGGACAAGGGGCCGGCCTTTATCCTGGGGCAGTTTGGCTTCAACAAAGGCAACGTCAAGGACAAGATCAAGGCCACCGGTCCGCTCACGCTGACGCTGGAGGTTGACAAGGCCTATGCACCTTCGTTCGTGTTGAACTGTCTGACCGCCGACGTGGCTTCCGTGGTCGATAAAAAGCTGGTGCTGGCCAACGAGGTGTCTGGCGACATGGGCTACGCCTGGCTCAAGACCCACTACGCCGGCTCCGGTCCGCTCAAGCTGCGCGAATGGCGTGCCAATGAAGTGGTGGCGCTGGAGCGCAACGACAACTACTACGGCCCCAAGTCGCCGATGGCCCGTGTGCTGTACCGCCATATCAAGGAGTCTTCGACCCAGCGCCTGCTGCTGGAAAAGGGAGACGTGGACATGGCGCGCAATCTGTCGCCGCAAGACATTGCCGCCGTGGCTAGCAACAAGGACATCAAGAGCACCTCGTCTCCCAAGGGTACGGTGTACTACATCAGCCTGAACCAGAAGAACCCCAACCTGGCCAAGCCTGAGGTGCGCGAGGCCCTGAAATGGCTGGTGGACTATGCAGCGATTGGCGATACCGTCATCAAGAACATCGGTGTCGTCGACCAGAACTTCATGCCCGTCGGCCTGCTGGGCGCCGCCAAGGACATGCCTTACAAGCTGGACGTGGACAAAGCCAAGGCTCTGCTGGCCAAAGCCGGCTTACCCAATGGCTTCAAGGTCAGTATCGATATGCGCACCGTGCAGCCTGTGCAAGGCATTACCGAAGCCTTCCAGCAAACGGCCAAGCGTGCCGGTATTGACGTCGAAATCATCCCCGGCGACGGCAAGCAGGTGCTGACCAAATACCGTGCCCGCAGCCACGATATGTATATCGGCCAGTGGGGTGCCGACTACTGGGACCCGCACAGCAACGCTACCTTTGTGCAAAACCCCGACAACAGCGACGACGCCAAGTCCAAGACCCTGGCCTGGCGAAACGCCTGGGAGGTGCCCGCACTCGACAAGATGGCAGATGCCGCCGTGTTGGAGCGTGACACTGGCAAGCGCAAGAAAATGTACGAAGACATGCAGGCTGAGTTCCGCAAGACCAGCCCCTTCATCATGTTGTACCAGCAGGTCGAGGTGGCGAACGTGCGCAGCAATGTGCAGGGCTTCAAGCTGGGGCCGACGTTCGGCACGAACTACATGTTTACCGTTGGCAAGCGCTAGCCGGTTTGCGCGCGCCTCAACAAGTGTCCGCTGGTGCGGGCGCATCGCTGAGCTTATGGCTACGTGCTGCAGGTCGGTTTTTGTTGGCCATGGTGCTGACCTATCTGGGCCTGCTGGCGGTCACCTTCTTCATTGGCCGGGTTATGCCCATAGACCCGGTGCTGGTCATCCTGGGCGACCATGCCTCGGGCGACGCCGTGGCCCGGGTGCGTGAAGAACTGGGCCTGAACAAGCCGCTGTGGGAGCAGTTCATCATCTACATGGACAAGGTGCTGCATGGGGACTTCGGTATCTCGGTGCTGACCTCTAACCCGGTGATGCAGGACATACGCCATGTATTCCCCGCTACGCTGGAGTTGGCCACCCTGGGCATCCTGTTGGGCGCCGGCATAGGCGTGCCGTTGGGCGTGTGGGCGGCGGTACGCCGTGGCGGTCCGGTGGACCAACTGGTGCGGGTCATGGCCCTGGTCGGCTATTCCGTACCTATCTTCTGGCTGGGGCTGATGGGCCTGCTGCTGTTCTACGCCAAGCTGGGTTGGGTCGGTGGGCCGGGCCGTGTGGACGTGGCGTTCGAGTACACCCTGGAAAATGTTTCGGGCCTGTTGCTGTTGGACGCGGCCATGGCCGGGCAGTGGGATGCATTTGCCAATGTGCTGTCGCATCTGGTGCTACCGGCTTCGCTGCTGGGTTATTTCTCGTTGGCCTATATCAGCCGTATGACGCGGTCCTTCATGTTGCACGAGCTGTCGCAAGAGTACATCGTGGCGGCGCGTGCCAAGGGCTTGTCCGAGGCGCGCATCATCTGGCGCCATGCATTGCGCAATGCCGCCGTGCCGCTGGTAACGGTCATCACACTCTCGTACGCCGGGCTGCTGGAGGGCTCAGTGCTGACCGAAACGGTCTTTGCCTGGCCGGGCCTGGGCCTATACATCACCAACTCGCTGCAGAACGCCGACATGAACGCGGTGCTGGGCGGCACGCTGGTGGTGGGCTCGATCTTTATCGCCTTGAACCTGCTGTCGGACCTGCTCTACAAGACGCTGGACCCGCGCACCCGGAGTAGATGATGGAGTTATTGCAACGCTGGCACGGCTGGCTGATGAGTGAACAACCCAGCTCGCGCAAGCAGGCGGCCTGGGGCCGGGCCTACCACGCCTGGCGGGTATTCCTGCGCAACCGGCTCGCGGTACTGGGCCTGCTGACGATTCTGGCCCTGGTGCTGGTGGCCGTACTTGCGCCCGTATTGGCGCCCTATGCGCCCACGGTGGGCGACCTGCGTACCATGCGCCTGCTGCCGCCGTCCGCGCAGTTCTGGCTGGGCACGGACGACCAGGGGCGTGACATTCTGTCGCGGTTGATTTTTGGCGCACGCATCACCCTGGAGGTGGTGGTGTTGGTGGCCGTGCTGGCAGCGCCCATAGGCTTGCTGGTGGGCACAGTGGCGGGCTACGCAGGCGGCATGGTGGATGCGGTGCTGATGCGCATCACCGATATCTTCTTGGCCTTTCCCCGGCTGATATTGGCCCTGGCTTTTGTCGCGGCGCTGGGCCCGGGTATTGAGAATGCCATCATCGCCATTGCCATCACGGCATGGCCGCCGTATGCGCGCATGGCCCGCGCCGAAACCCTGACCATCCGCCAGGCCGATTACATCGCCGCCGTGCGCTTGATAGGCGCCTCGCCCTGGCGCATCGTGCTGCACCACATCATGCCGCTGTGCATGTCGTCGGTGATCGTGCGCGTCACGCTGGACATGGCTGGCATCATCCTCACCGCTGCCGGCCTGGGCTTTCTGGGCCTGGGCGCCCAGCCGCCCACACCCGAGTGGGGGGCGATGATCGCCAATGGCCGCCAGTATGTGCTGGACCAATGGTGGGTAGCGGCGGCACCTGGGGCGGCTATCTTTCTGGTCAGCCTGGCTTTCAACTTGGTGGGTGATGGCTTGCGCGACGCATTGGATCCAAAGGGCAACAAATGAGTGATCCCGTCTTGGTGGTGGACGATCTGCGCGTGTCCTTCCCCAACCGCGACGGCGGCTGGGCCGAGGTGGTGCGGGGCGTGTCCTTCACGCTGGGGCGCGAGCGCCTGGGCATTGTGGGCGAATCGGGCTCGGGCAAATCGCAGACGGGCAGGGCGATCCTGGGCTTGACTGCACCGGAGGGCCGTGTGACCGCTCAGCGTCTGGCCTTCCATGGCACAGACTTGCTGGCATGTTCACCCAAAGAGCGGCGCGCGTTGCGCGGCGGGCGCATTGCCATGGTTCTGCAAGACCCGAAGTTTTCACTTAACCCGGTGATGCGCATTGGGGACCAGATTGTGGAGACTCTGCGTGCCCACAGCCCTGTTAGCCGGGGCGAGGCACGTAACAAGGCGTTGGCCGCACTGGAGGCGGTGCAGATCGACGAGCCCGAGCGGGTCTACCGCCTGTACCCGCACGAGGTGTCGGGCGGTATGGGCCAGCGCGCCATGATCGCCATGATGCTGATTGCCGAACCCGAGTTGCTGATTGCCGACGAACCCACCTCGGCGCTGGATGTAACGGTGCAGCTGCAGGTGCTGTCTATTCTGGAGGGCCTGGTGCGCCAGCGCGGCATGGGCCTGGTGTTCATATCGCACGACCTGCGCCTGGTCTCCACCTTTTGCGACCGCATTCTGGTGATGTACGCGGGGCGCGTGGTGGAAGAACTGAGCGCTGGTGGCCTGGCGCAGGCCACGCACCCGTACACACAAGGCCTGCTGAACTGCCTGCCGCAACTGGGCGCCCAGCGCCACCCATTGCCTACGCTGGACCGGCAGCCGGAGTGGGCGCTATGAACCCGTCCATAGGTCTGCAAGTCGATAAGCTGCGCGTGGTCTTTGATGGCTTTGTGGCCGTGGCGGACACCAGCTTTGCCGTGCAGCCGGGCGAGAGCTTTGGCATCGTGGGCGAGTCCGGTTCGGGCAAGTCCACGGTGCTGCGCGCCATCTGTGGCCTGACGCCGCGCGCCGCAGGCACAGTGCAGCTGCTGGGGGCCGATACCTTGCCGCAACCGGGCAGCAAGGCATTCCGGCGCAGCGTGCAGATGGTGTTCCAGGACCCCTACGGCTCGCTGCACCCGCGCCACACGGTAGACCGGTTGCTGGCCGAACCGCTGGCCATCCACGGCATCGACAACGCCGAAGCGCGTATCGCGCAGGCGCTGGACGATGTGGGCCTGGGGCAGGGCTTTCGCTTCCGCTTCCCGCACCAGTTGTCGGGCGGGCAGCGCCAGCGTATCGCCATTGCCCGGGCGCTGATACTGGAGCCGCAGATTTTGCTGCTGGATGAACCTACCTCGGCGCTAGATGCGTCCGTGCAGGCCGAGGTGTTGAACCTGCTGGAGGCCCTGCGCGCACGCCGGGGTTTGACGTTCATCATGGTCAGCCACGACCTGGCGGTCGTCACCCACCTGTGCCAGCGGCTGATGGTGATGCAGCGCGGCCAGACGGTGGAGATGCTGTCCGCCGCCGACCTGGCGGCCAGCCGCGTGACCCAACCTTATACACGCCAACTGATGGAAGCCTCCAGCGGCTTTCGCCGAACCGGAGTTGCCGCATGATCCATTGGGAATCCCACGCCTGTTTGCCCTTGCACCCGCAGGCCAGTTTTGAACCGATTGAGCAGTTGCGCGCCGCCGGCGTGCACTACGTGTCGATCAACGTCGGCATGGACATGAACCCGCTCAGCCAGGTGATGTCCGTGCTGGCCGGTTTCCGTGCCAGCATCGCCGCGCAGCCGGGTCGTTACCGGCTAGCCGCCAGCGTGGCCGACATCCAGCGTGCCCAGGCCGGCGGCCAGATCGCCATAGGCTTCGACCTGGAAGGTGCCATGCCGCTGCTGGAGCAACCGGAGATGGTGGCTTTGTACGCATCCCTGGGTGTGCGCCAAATCCACTTTGCCTACAACCGCAACAACAGCGTGGCCGATGGCTGCCACGATGTGGAGCGCGGGCTGACGCCGCTGGGCCTGCGCATGGTGCAGGCGGTGAACGCGGCCGGCATGCTGATGGACTGCTCGCACACCGGGCGGCGCTGCAGCCTGGACATCATGGCGGCCAGCAGCCAGCCGGTGATCTTCAGCCATGCCAACCCCTTGGCCCTGGTGGAGCATGGCCGCAATATCACCGACGAACAGATACGTGCCTGCGCAGCCACCGGCGGTGTGGTGTGCGTGTCCGGCGTGTCCTTCTTCCTGGGTACGCAGACGCCATCGGTGCAAGACGTGGCGCGGCATGCCGCTTATGTGGCGAATGTGGTGGGTGTGCGGCATGCTGGCATTGGGCTGGACATCAGCTTTCGCCAGCCTGAGCTGAACGACGACCCGCCTGGCGACTACGACCCCAGCTACTGGTGGCCGGCGTCCATAGGCTATGACCGTGCCATTACCCGAGCCAGCTATGTGCCGGTGTCCGCCTGGCAGCAGCTGGACCAGGCGCTGCAAGACCAGGGCATGACGCCGGCCGAGACCGTGCTGGTCCTAGGCGGCAATATGCTGCGGGTGGCGCAGCAGGTCTGGCACTAACTGGACTTGCTATGTAAATGGTAGCTGCTGGCGCAGGTATTACCTGCGCTGGAGCCCTGTTTCCCTAAGTTGTGTAGCTGCTGCGCGGCCCGGCCATGAAGTCCCTGGGGAATACCCGGTTGGCAGGTCTAGTCCCCAAATCAACAATACGGTCATTCGTTTAAATTGGTCTTACCACTAGACCAATAACCCCGCCCAAGACATTGCTATGACGACTGCATTCACCGCCACGCTCACACCTTATACAGGCACCAAGCCTTTGTTTGGAGCTGCAGCATGAGGGTTGATGCACACCAGCATTTCTGGACCTTGGCGCGGCCCGACTACGGCTGGCTGACCCCGGCACTGGGCCCCATCTACCGCGACTTCCAGCCGGCCGATTTGCAGCCATTGCTGGCCCAGCAGCAGGTGTCGCGCACCGTGCTGGTCCAGGCAGCGCCCACGGTGGCTGAGACCGACTACATGTTGGCCCTGGCCGCGCAGCACAGTTTTGTGCAGGGCGTGGTGGGCTGGGTGGATATGCAAGCCGCCAGTGCCCCGGCCGAGCTGGAGCGCCTGGCCGCCAACCCCGTATTCAAAGGCGTGCGGCCCATGCTGCAGGACCTGCCGGATGCCAGCTGGATCGCCAGCGCGCCCATTGACGCGGCGGTGCAGGCCCTGTTGCGCCTGGGCCTGTCGCTGGATGCTCTGGTGATGACCGCGCATTTGCCGCATTTGCTGCGCTTTGCCCAGCGCCACCCAGCGCTGCCCATCGTGATAGACCACTGCGCCAAGCCGGTGGTGGCACGCGGGCCGGGCCATATGGAGTTTGCACAATGGCGCGACGGTATGGCGGCGCTGGCGCAATTGCCCCAGGTCTGCTGCAAGCTGTCCGGCCTGGTGACCGAGGTGGGTACAGGCTGGCAGCCCGACATGCTCAGCCCCTATGTCGATACGGTGCTGGAGCTGTTCGGCCCGCAGCGCCTGATGTGGGGCAGCGACTGGCCGGTGCTGAACCTGGCCGCAGACTACCCGGCCTGGGTGGCCTGCAGCGAGCAGCTTTTGCAGCGTCTGGACCCGGCCTCAGCGCAGGCCGTGTGGGCGGGCACGGCGGAGCGCTTCTACCGGCTCAGTCCGGCCTAAACACAAGCTAGCGCGGCACGTCGAACGTCAGCGGCCCGCCATCGCACATGCCGTCGGATAGCACCAGCAGTTGGTAGGCCTGTGGAGTCTCGGCCAGCAGGGTGATGGCTTCGGGCTTGAGTTCCTTGTCGCAACTGCGCAGCTTGACGGCGCGCAGGTCCAGTGTGGCCAGCACGCGGGGCGCCACTGGGCTTCTGTTGGGCTGGCCATCCCACCAGGATACGGTCCAGTCCACGCTGTTTTGGTGGCTGGGGTCGTCGTCCGGGCCGGCCAAGACCAGAAATCCGTCACTGACGGCCAGCATATCGCGTACGCCCCGGCCACTGCCGAGCACCAACTGTGTGAGCGCGGGGTGGCTATCGCCACCCTGGAACAGCGTCTGCGCATCGACTGCCAACACGCCGGCCTGGCCGTCCTGGGCCGGCCCTCGGAAGCCGAAATACAGGCGCCCAGCATGTACTGCCAGGCCTTCGATGTTGATGCCGCGCTGGCCCTGCAGCTCGGGTGCATCGGGCGGTGGCTCGGCTCCCAGGCATTTGCGTTCGCCCACATGGGCTGCCAGGGCTGGCTGGGCCTGCAGGATGTCCCACAGGTGGCCGCTGTCGGCATAGCCGGCCAGGCTGCCATCGGCGGTGCGCAGGGCCAGGCCGGTGGCGGGGTCGCGTTGGAAGCGCAGCACGTGCCGGCTGTCGGGGTTGCTTTTGCAGCTGGAGCGCTTGGCCGAGTGCGAGCCGGTAACGTAGAAGTACTGGCCATCGGCGGCGGCGCCCTCGGCGTCCAGCTCGCCATCGCCGCTGCGCAGCACGATGGGCTCGGGCAGCGGCTGCAGCTTGTTGTTGCCAAGTTTGGCAAAGCGCGCCTGCTCGCCTTCGTCAAACGCCATCAGGCATACGCGTTCCTGTGCGGCATTCAAGCTGCAAGCGATACCGCTGAGGGACTGGCGGGTTTTGACAGCCTTCTTTTTGGGCAGGTCAAACGCAAAAACCGGGTCGCTGCTCCAGAGAGCGCTGCTAGGGGCGATACGGGGTGCAATGTGGGGCGTGGTCTGGCCCATAGCGCTGGACAGCGCTACGGCCATGGCCGTGCAGGCCAGCAAGAGAGGGTAGGTGCGCATGGTTCGGGCTCCTGGTTTGCTATTGAATTAAGAGCTGTTTGCGCAGGTTTTATCTGCGCTGTAGCCATAAATCTTATGAATATTCAGAGGTCGCGAGCGGCAACGCGGGTCAGCTGTTCCAGCAGATCGCTGCGGTATTTGCGCCAACGCGCATCGCGTACAAAGCGCGGCTGGGTGCCCAGCAAGTCCACGTCGGCATCGGCGGCCGGTGTTGCCGATGGGTCGGCGCTGGGGCAAAGCCAGCGCATGGGCGGGCGTTCGCCACGCATTTCCTCCAGCGAGATGGCTTCCATCATGGCGATGGATTTGTCTTGCGCGTTCATGCGGTCGATCTTGGCCAGCAGCGGCTGCAGATAGGCCTGCGCAGGGTACCAGTCCATCAAATGCTCGGCCTTGCTGCGGTCGGTGCAACGGTTGCCGTCCAGCGTCAGCGCTAGCTTGGCGTGCAGGAAGAAGATGACAGCTTCCTGGCCGAAGTCGCCGTCCTGGTCGCGCATATGGCTGAGTTCGTAGGCGTAGGCAAAGGAGTAGCGGGCGTCTGCGTTCTGCGACAGGATGCGCCAGCGCAGCCAACTGGTATGGGCGAGCAACTGGCTGGCATTGCCGGTGTCGAGTGCGCCGACGATCTCCTGCAAAGGGGCTTTGCCGGTGGCGGTGTCGGTTTGCTGGTCCAGCGCTTGCCAGATGGCCAGGACGGCGGTGTCGGAGCTTGTATCGTGCTGGGCCTTGGCCTGGGCGGCAGCTTCGCGCCAGCGGGGTATGGCGTCTTCTGTCTTGATGCGCTGGATTTGCTCGAAGTCCGCGGCGGGCGCGCTTGTGGCCGCGCAGCCCATCGCTGCGGCCAGCAAGAGCGCCGCGAGTGGGTTCACGTGGCTGCGGGAAGGGCCGTGTGGGCCCAGTGTTGTACCGCGGCAATATCGTCTGGCGTGGTGCGGCAGCAGCCGCCGATCAGGCGGGCGCCTCGCGCATGCCAGCCGCGTGCCTGCTCGGCAAAGTGCGAGGCGCTGGGGTTACCGTGCCACTGCTTGTGGGCCGCGTCGTAGTGCTCGCCTGAGTTGGGGTACACCAGGATGGGCTTTCGGGTGCGCGCATGCATCTGGTCCACCAGCGAGGCAATGTGCTCGGGGGCGGTGCAGTTCACACCTACGGCAACCACCTGGTCAAAGCCTTCCAGCGCAGCTACGCATTCGCCCAGCAGCTCGCCTTCGCTGGTGTGCAGGCCGTCGCGGCAAGAGAAGCTGATCCAGGCTGCCGCGCCCGGGAATTCCGGCAGCAGGCGGGCAATGGCGCGGGCTTCGGCCAGGCAGGGAATGGTTTCGCAGGCCAGCAGGTCAGCGCCCGAGTTCACCAGCACCTGCAGGCGCGGGCGGTGGAAATCCATCAGCTGCTCTTCGCTCAGGCCGTAGTGGCCGCGGTATTCCGAGCCATCGGCCAGCATGGCGCCATAGGGGCCGACCGAGGCAGCGATCAGCGGCTTGATGCGGCCCACGCGGTGGGCGGGCTCGGCCCAGAACGCGTCGCGTGCTTCCACGGCCAGGCGCACCGAGTCGCGCATCAGCTGGGCCGAGGCCGCCGTGTCGAAGCCGCGCTTGGCAAAGGCTTCAAAGGTTGCCTGGTAGCTGGAGGTGGTGGCCACGTCGGCGCCGGACACAAAGTAGTCCAGGTGCACCTGGCGTATCAGTTCGGGCTTTTCGATCAGCAGCTTGGCTGACCACAGCGGGTCGTTCAGGTCGGCGCCGCGGCGCTCCAGCTCGGTGGCCAGCGCGCCGTCAAGTATCACCAGCGCACGCCGGGCAAAGAAGTCGTCAAGGGGAGAAGTTTGCATGGTGGTGTGCGTATGTTCAGCGTCCGCGCGCATGCTCGGGCACTTCAAGTTTCTTGGCTAGTTTCGACAGGGTCCAGGTCAGTACCAGGTACATGGCCGAGATGGCCAGATAAGGTTCCCAATAGCGGGAATAGGCGCCGGCCACGGTGCGGGCGGCCATGGCCAGCTCCAGCAGGCCGATGGCGGACACCAGTGATGTGTCTTTGATCAAGGCCACGCTTTCATTCACCAGTGCAGGCACCATGCGCCGGAAGGCCTGGGGCATGACGATGTAGCGCATGCTCTGCCAGGGCGTCATGCCCAGGCTTTGCGCGGCTGCGGTCTGGCCGGTGTGGATGCTCTGGATGCCGGCGCGGAAGATTTCCGAAATATAGGCCCCGGCATTCAGCGTCAGCGCCAGCGCGCCAGACAGAAAGGCGCCGTGGTTTTGCCGGAACTCGCGTGCCGCGTCACCGCTGAGCAGCCAACCGCCGTCCGGGTGTACCAGCACCGGCATCAGCGCAAAGTGCACCAGCAGAATCTGCACGAACAGCGGCGTACCGCGAAAGAAGGTGACGTAGGCGGTGGTCAGCGCGCGCAGCAGTTTCAGGCACCAGGCCAGCGGCCAGGGCGGGCTGGCGGGCAGCAGGCTGTTGGTGTTGACCAGGCCGACCGCCGCCCCCAGCAGCATGCCAGCCGCTGTGGCCAGCACGGTGAGCTGCACCGTCATCCACAGGCCTTCTGCGAACAAGGGGCCGTAGCCGGCCAGAATTTCCCAACGAAACTGCACTGCGCCCTCCTTGTCTATTTTTGCCCGCTTACTTGGCGGCAGACTTGAAGTACTGCTCGTAAATCTTCTGGTAGCTGCCGTCGGCCTTGATGTCGGCCAGACCCTTGTTGAACTGGCTTGCCAGTTCGGTGTTGCCCTTCTTGAAGGCCAGGCCATAGAACTCGGGCGCGAAGCTGGCGTCGCTGACCGACTTGAACTTGGCGTTGGGGTTGTTGGCCAGGTAGTGGATGACCACACCGTTGTCTGCTACCACAGCATCCACTCCACCGGCCGCCAGTTCGGCCAGGGCCAGGGGGGTGGATTCAAAGCGCTTGATGTTGGGGCTGGTCTTGCCCAGCAGCTTGACTACGACTTCTTCGCCGGTGGTAGAGGTCTGCACGCCGATCTTGCTCTTCTTCAGGTCGTCCAGCTTGGCGACCTTGGAGGATTCGCTCACTGCAATCAGCTGGCTGGCTTCGAAGTAGGGCTCCGAGAAGTCCATGGTCTGCTTGCGTTCGTCGGTGATGGTGATGGCCGATGCCAGCACGTCGCGATCGCCTTGTGCCAGGGCGTTGAACGCGCCTTCCCAGGGCGTGCTGACGAACTTGACTTCCAGGCCGGCCTTCTTGGCGGCGGCGGTAGTCACGTCCATGTCGAAGCCGACGATGTCGCCTTTTTCGTTCTGGAATTCAAATGGTGCATAGGTGGGGTCCGTGCCTACGGTCAGCACGCGGGCTGCGGGTGCCGGGCTGCTGGCAGCGGGCGCGGCAGGTGCGGCGGCTTCGGGTGCTGGCGCCGATTTTTGGCAAGCGCTGAGGAACAGGCCCACGGACAGGGCGGCGACGGTTTGGAGGAATTGGCGCTTGTAGGACATGGAATAAAGGAAATAAGGGCCGCACACAAGGTGGACTTGGGTTTTAGACAAGGGCTGGATTATGCGTGGGTTGTTACGTTTGTCCTGGCATATGCATATGCCAGCAACGCTCAGTGTTGGGTGTTGACCTGTTCCACGGTGCGCCGCAGCAGCTCCAGCGCGGCCTGCTGCGTCAGTGTGGATGGACGCAGCGAGCTGGTGGCCAGGGCCAGCTTGGTCCGCAGGGCTGGCTGCTGGATGCTGCGCACGGTAAAGGCCGAGGGGCGGATAGAGCTGGCTACCGCGTTGCGCGACAGTACGGCGCAGCCCACGCCATCGGCCACTAGGTCCAGGATGGCGGCCACACCATCGATCTCCAGCACCACCTGCGGGCGGCAGTCGATATTCGCCATTTCGGCTTCCACGTGCATGCGTATGGCATTCGGCCGGCTGGGAATGACCAGGGGCAGGGCGGCCACCTCGCGTAGCGTGATGGCGGCCGGTGGCGGGTCTTCCGGCAGGCCGGGCGGGCGGGCCTGCACCAACAGCAGTTCTTCCTCCATCAGCGGGCTGATATCTACCTCGGCACTGGGCTGGGCGTTGTACAGCACGGCAATGTCCAGCCGGCCAGCCAGCAATGATTCGTGCATGGCGACCGACAGGCCTTCTCGTATGGACAGGGCCGCGTCCGGCATTTGCTGGCGGAAGGCCCGCGTCAGGGGTACGGTCACCATGCGCGCCAGGCTGCTGGGCAGGCCAATGGCCACGCGCCCGGCCAGCGAGCCCCGCACCCGGCCCAGCTCTTCGCGGGCCCGCTGTACCTGGTGCAGGATGCCGCGCCCATGCTCTAGCAATAGTTTGCCGGCCTCGGTAGGCGCCGCGCCGCGCCCATTGCGCACCAGCAGCGTTTGGCGCAACTCCACCTCCAGCAGGCGTATCTGCCGGCTGAGTGCTGGCTGGGCAATGTTCAGCGCGGTCGAGGCACGGGTAAAGCTGCCCAGCTCGGCCACGCGCACAAAGTATTCGATCTGTTTTAAGTCCATGGTGTTGCTATATATGTGTATAGCTGATCATCTATTATGCTGTTTTGCGATAACTGATAGTGGAGGCCCTGTCTTAACAAAGGCCTGGTGCGGGTACAGAATGCCCGGCATGCAAAGCCAGATCAAGCCCATCGCCTCCATCGATTCCACCACGCCGGCGCTGCGTGGTATCTCCTCCATGGCCACCCGCCAGTTGCTGGCGGATTTGCTGGCCTTGTATGCCCAGCAGTCGGATGAACGCATGGCGATTGAGTCCGTGGGCGGTGTGGACGCCGCCAAGCGGGTACAGGCCGGCGAGGCGTTTGACGCGGTTTTTCTGGCGTCTGACGCCATCGACAAGCTGATTGCCGCCGGCCACATCGACGCGCAAAGCAAGGTGAATCTGGTGCACTCCGGCGTGGCGGTAGCCGTGCGGGCTGGTGCGGCCCTGCCTGATATTTCCAGCGAAGACGCAGTGCGCAGCGCCGTGCTGGCGGCGGGCAGCATCAGCTATTCCACCGGCCCCAGCGGTGTGGCCCTGGTCAAATTATTCGAGCGCTGGGGCATTGCCGCAGCCATTGCCGACCGCATTGTCCAGGCGCCACCTGGCGTACCTGTGGGCGCGCTGGTTGCGCGTGGCGAGGTGGAGCTGGGCTTTCAACAATTGAGCGAGCTGATCAATCTGGACGGCATCACCGTGGTCGGCCCGCTGCCGCCCGCGATCCAGATCACCACCACGTTTTCTGCTGGCGTGTGCACCGGCTCGTCCCAAGCGCAGGCCGTGCGCGATCTGCTGGCCTTCATGTGTTCGCCCCAGGCCGAGGAAGCCAAGCGCCGCCAAGGCATGGAACCCGCCTAATTTCTTCTTTTCATTTATAGCAAGCAGGAGACACCCATGATCATCGATTGCCACGGCCACTACACCACCGCGCCCAAGGCGCTGGAAAACTGGCGTAATCAGCAAATTGCCGGCATCAAAGACCCGGCCATGATGCCTAAGGTGTCCGATTTGAAGATCAGCGACGACGAACTGATCGAGACCATCGAAGCCAACCAGCTGCGCCTGATGCGCGAGCGCGGCAGCGACCTGACCATCTTCAGCCCGCGCGCCAGCTTCATGGCCCACCATATTGGCGACTTCAATGTGTCCAGCACCTGGGCCGCCATCTGCAACGAACTCTGCTACCGCGTGAGCCAGCTGTTTCCCGACAACTTCATCCCCGCTGCCATGCTGCCGCAAAGCCCGGGCGTGGACCCCGCGACTTGCATCCCTGAGCTGGAAAAGTGCGTCAAGGAATACGGCAACGTCGGCATCAACCTGAACCCGGACCCCAGCGGCGGTCACTGGAATTCGCCCCCGCTGAGTGATAAGCACTGGTACCCCATCTACGAGAAGATGGTGGAGTACGACATCCCCGCGATGATCCACGTGTCCACCAGCTGCAATGCCTGCTTCCACACCACCGGCGCGCATTACCTGAACGCCGATACCACGGCCTTCATGCAGTGCCTGACCAGCGATCTGTTCAAGGACTTCCCCACGCTGCGCTTCCTGATTCCGCATGGCGGCGGCGCCGTGCCTTACCACTGGGGCCGTTTCCGTGGCCTGGCGCAAGAGCTGAAGAAGCCGCTGCTGGAAGAGCATTTGCTGAACAACATCTTCTTCGACACCTGTGTCTACCACCAGCCCGGCATCGACCTGCTGAACACCGTGATCCCGGTGAAAAACGTGCTGTTCGCCTCGGAAATGATTGGCGCAGTGCGCGGCATCGACCCGCAAACTGGCCACTACTACGACGACACCAAGCGCTACATCGAAGCCAGCAAGATACTGAGCAGCGAAGACCGCTTCCAGATCTACGAAGGCAATGCGCGCCGCGTGTTCCCGCGCCTGGATGCCGCCCTCAAAGCTAAAAACGCATAAGGAGCCAATATGACCGATATGAACAACCTGGGCATCGTCAAGCGCAACATCGTGCGCGCGGACAAGGCCGCCGTGGAACGCCTGTCCAAGCTGGGCGTGGCCACCATCCACGAGGCCATGGGCCGCGTCGGCCTGATGAAGCCCTATATGCGCCCCATCTACAACGGCGCCAAGATCTGCGGCACCGCCGTCACCATCCTGCTGCAGCCTGGCGACAACTGGATGATGCATGTGGCGGCCGAGCAGCTGCAGCCCGGTGACGTGGCGGTAGCCGCCTGCACCACCGACAACGAAGACGGCTTCTTTGGCGACCTGCTGGCCACCAGCTTCCAGGCGCGTGGCGCCAAGGGCCTGATCATCGACGGCGGCGTGCGCGATGTGGCCGACCTGGAAAAAATGGGCTTCCCGGTATTCAGCAAAGCCATCAACTCCAAGGGCACGATCAAGGCCACGCTGGGTTCGGTGAACGTGCAGATCGTTTGTGCTGGAGCCATAGTCAACCCCGGTGACGTGGTGATTGCCGATGTGGACGGCGTGGTGGTGGTGCCCGCTGCCATCGCCGCCCAGGTGGCCGACGCCGCCGAGAAGCGCGAGAGTTTTGAAGGCGAAAAGCGCGCCAAGCTGGCAGCCGGCGTGCTGGGCCTGGACATGTACAAGATGCGTGAGCCCTTGGAAAAAGCCGGCCTGCGCTACATAGATTAAATCAAGCATCAAATAGACCTGTAGCGCAGGTAATACCTGCACAAGCAGCTATTGATTGCATAGCAAAACAAGAGGACGTATATGGAATTCACCAAAACCCCCGGCTGGCTGGACTGGTACACCGGCCCCAGCAAACCCCGCTTTCAGTTGCCGGCTGGCGCGGTAGACGCGCACTGCCACGTGTTTGGCCCCGGTGACAAGTTCCCCTATGCGCCAGAACGCAAGTACACGCCCTGCGATGCGTCCAAGGAGCAGCTGTTTGCCCTGCGTGACCACCTGGGCTTTGACAAGAACGTGATCGTGCAGGCCACCTGCCACGGCAGCGACAACCGCGCCCTGGTGGATGCGCTCAAGGCGTCCAATGGCAAGGCCATGGGTGTGGCCACGGTTAACGAGCTGGTGACGGATGCCGAGTTGCAAGAGATGCATGCCGCCGGCGTACGCGGTACCCGCTTCAACTTCGTCAAGCGCCTGGCCGACTCCACGCCGCGCGAGGTGCTGCGCGAAATCGCCGCCCGTATTGCGCCCCTGGGCTGGCACGTGGTGATCTATTTCGAGGCAGTCGATTTGCCCGAGTACTACGACTTCTTCACCAGCTTGCCCACCACGGTGGTGGTGGACCACATGGGCCGCCCAGACGTTACCAAGGCGGTAGACGGCCCCGAGTTCGCCCTGTTCGTGAAGATGATGCGCGAGCACAGCAATATCTGGAGCAAGGTCAGCTGCCCCGAACGCCTGAGCGTCAGCGGCCCCAAGGCCCTGAACGGCGAGCAGCATGCTTACCAGGACGTTGTGCCGTTCGCCAAGCATCTGGTGGAAACCTTCCCTGACCGCGTGCTCTGGGGCACCGATTGGCCACACCCGAACCTGAAGGACCACATGCCCGACGACGGCCTGCTGGTGGACTACATCCCACAGATTGCGCCCACCGCCGAGTTGCAACGCAAGCTGCTGGTGGACAACCCCAACCGTCTGTATTGGAGCTAAATATGTCGTTAGACAAACCCT
Source organism: Rhodoferax sp. GW821-FHT02C08 (assembly GCF_059421805.1). Lineage (NCBI taxonomy): Bacteria > Pseudomonadati > Pseudomonadota > Betaproteobacteria > Burkholderiales > Comamonadaceae > Rhodoferax > Rhodoferax sp. GW821-FHT02C08. The sequence goes on along the minus strand of NZ_JBWKVR010000010.1, from coordinate 100,481 downwards.
ATCTGGACGTGCCCGGCACTACCATTTTTGATGCCGAGCAAAGCCGTAAGGGCTACCACCTGAATCAGTTCTGCATGTCCTTGATGAAGGCAGAGAACCGCGAAAAGTTCAAGGCCGATGAGCGCGCCTATCTGGACGCCTGGGCCATGACCGAAGACCAAAAGCTGGCCGTACTGGCCCGCGACCTTAACCGCTGCATCTCCCTGGGCGGCAACATCTACTTCCTGGCCAAGATTGGCGCGACTGACGGCAAGAGCTTCCAGCAGATGGCGGGCAGCATGACCGGCATGACCGAAGAGGAATACCGCAACATGATGGTCGGCGGTGGCCGCTCCGTGCAGGGCAACCGCGTGGTTGGTGAAGACGGCGACGCCCAGGCGCACCGCCAACCGCAGGGTTCTGCGGGCAAAAAAGGAAACAACTGATATGGCCAAAATTACCGCCAGCGTTTACACCTCGCATGTCCCCGCCATCGGCGCGGCCATCGATTTGGGGAAAACGACCGAGCCTTACTGGCAGCCCCTGTTCAAGGGCTATGAATACTCCAAGCAGTGGATGAAGGACAACACGCCCGACGTGATCTTTCTGGTCTACAACGACCACGCCACGGCTTTCAGTCTGGACATGATCCCGACGTTCGCCATCGGCACTGCGGCAGAGTTCACGCCCGCCGACGAAGGTTGGGGTCCGCGCCCCGTGCCCAAGGTCATCGGCCACCCCGAGCTGGCCGCTCATATTGCGCAGTCAGTGATCCAGCAGGACTTTGACCTGACCATCGTCAACAAGATGGACGTGGACCACGGTTTGACCGTGCCGCTGAGCTTGATGTGCGGCCAGCCCCCCGCATCCGATTACCGCTGGCCTTGCCCGGTGATTCCGTTCGCTGTCAACGTGGTGCAGTACCCGGTGCCATCGGGCCGCCGCTGCTTCGAGTTGGGTAAGGCCATTCGCAAGGCGATCGAATCGTTCGACAAACCGTTGAAGGTGCAGATCTGGGGCACGGGCGGCATGAGCCACCAATTGCAAGGTGCGCGCGCCGGCCTGATCAACAAGGAGTGGGACAACGCCTTCCTGGACCGCCTGATCGCCGACCCCGATGGTTTGGCCAGCGTGCCGCACATCGACTATGTGCGCGAAGCTGGCTCGGAAGGTATCGAGCTGGTGATGTGGCTGATTGCCCGCGGCGCCATGGCCGACGTGGCTGGCGGTGCAGCGCCTACCTTGAAGCACCGCTTCTTTCATGTACCAGCGTCGAATACGGCGGTGGGACATCTAATTATGGAGAACAACTAAATGGCTAAGACAATCAAAGTCGCCCTGGCGGGCGCTGGCGCTTTTGGCACCAAGCATCTGGATGCAATCAAGCTGATCGACGGCGTGGAGGCCATTTCGGTTATTGGCCGCGATATGGACAAAACCCGCGAAGTCGCCACCAAGTACGGCATTGGCCACGTGACCGACGACCTGGCCGAAAGCCTGGCCTTGCCCGAGCTGGATGCCGTTATTCTGTGCACCCCCACGCAAATGCATGCCGCCCAGACCATCCAGTGTCTGCAAGCGGGTAAACATGTGCAGGTGGAAATCCCTCTGGCCGACAGCCTGGCGGGTGCCGAAGAAGTCGTGGCTCTGCAAAAGAAGACCGGCCTGGTGGCCATGGTGGGCCACACCCGCCGCTTCAACCCCAGCCACCAGTACGTTAACCAGCAAATTGCGGCCGGCAAGTTCAACATCCAGCAAATGGATGTGCAGACTTATTTCTTCCGCCGTACCAACACCAATGCGCTGGGCCAGGCACGGAGCTGGACCGACCACCTGCTGTGGCACCACGCGGCCCACACAGTGGACCTGTTCGCCTACCAGTGTGGCAGCCCCATCGTGCAGGCCAATGCGATCCAGGGCCCGATCCACCCGGTGCTGGGTATTGCGATGGACATGTCCATCCAGCTGAAGGCCGCCAATGGCGCGATCTGCACGCTGTCGCTGAGCTTCAACAACGATGGCCCGCTGGGTACTTTCTTCCGCTACATCGGCGACAGCGCGACCTATATCGCCCGCTACGACGACCTGTTCACCGGCAAGGATGAAAAGATCGACGTGAGCCAGGTGGCTGTGTCCATGAACGGTATCGAGCTGCAGGACCGCGAGTTCTTCGCCGCCATCCGCGAAGGCCGCGAACCTAATAGCAGCGTGGCCAAGGTGCTGCCGTGCTACCAGGTGCTGCACAAGCTGGAGCAACAACTCAACGCAGTCGCTTGATTCGCTATTGAAATAGTAGCTGCCTGCGCAGGTTTTATCTGCGCTGGTGGCTTATTCCTTATAAATCGCTGGATTCAGCCCAGTGTGAACGGCCCGCCTTTTTCCAGCGCACGCTGGTAGGCGGGCCGTTCGTGTATGCGGGCCAGGTAGGCCATTAGATTCGGGCGGCTGCTGTCCAGGCCTCCGCGGGCTTGCGCGGCTTCGATGGGGAAGCTCATCTGGATGTCGGCCCCGCTGAACTCGGCGCCTGCGAACCACAGGCTTTTGCCCAGCTCCGCTTCCATGAAGTCCAGATGGGTTTTGAGTTGCGGCAGGATGAAGCTCTTTTTCACGTTCCCGCTGATGGCCTTGGCAATGGGCTTCACGAAGAACGGCATCTTGGTGTTCTCGATCTTGTCGAAGATCAGCTTGAGCAGCAGGGGCGGCATGGCCGAACCTTCGGCGTAATGCAGCCAGTAGCGGTAGCGTAGACGATCCGGCGTGCCGACAGCCGGGGCGAGCCGGCCCTGGCCATGCTGTTCGATCACGGTTTCCACAATCGCGCCCGATTCGGCCAGCACCGTGGCGCCATCGGTTAGCACCGGCGATTTACCCAGGGGGTGTACTGCGCGCAGGCTGGCCGGCGCCAACATGGTTGTGGCGTCGCGTTGGTAGCGCTGGATTTGGTAGTCCAGGCCCAGTTCTTCCAGTAGCCACAGCACGCGCTGCGAACGGGAGTTGTTCAGGTGGTGCAAGGTCAGCATAGAACTCCGGGTTGTTGTCATGGCAAATGCACAGCGAATTCGGATAATCCGCCAACAATTTTGCAATTCTTTACCTTGTGACGATATGCAACAGGCCTTGTACTGGCATCCGGCCTGACGGGGCAGCATATGATTTCACTTAGTTTAGCTAACCAATTATTTGCTTTGCCCGCTTCATCGTCCGTACAAAAACATGCCGCCATGGTGTTGGAGGTTGTGCCCGCCGTGATGGATTCCATCCGCCAGGCGATGAGGCTAGGTGCGGGTGCACATTTGTCGGTGCCGCAGTTTCGTTGCCTAAACTTCATTGCACGCAAGCCGGACTGTTCGATTGGCGAGGTCGCGGCTTTTCTGGGCGTCACTATGCCCACGGCTTCGGCCATGACGGACCGCCTGGTGCAGAGCGGCCTGGTCTCCCCCCAAACCGCCAGCGACGACCGGCGGCGTACCCAATTACAGCCCACCCATGCCGGGCTGGCACAGCTTGCACATATCCAGCAGGATGCGCAGGCTGATTTAGAACGTGCTTTGACGGCTTGTACCGGCAAAGAGCTACGCGACCTGCAAGCAGGATTGGCCATTCTTTGGCGCACTTTTCGACCCGACCTAGAAACCCCATGAAGACTGTTCCCATTCTTTTGAATACTGTTTGCGGCGCGCTGGTGCTGGTCCTGGCGGGCTGCTCAGGTAAGGCCGATGTGGCGGCCCCTGCAGGTGGCGCCAGTGCCGCCGCCGCACCTTCCGCCGGGGCCTCGTCGGCTACGCCTCCGGTCACCATCACCACGGTCAAGGCGCAGTCCAAGGACTTCCCGGTGGTGCTGAAGGCCACGGGTACGGTCACGCCCATCACCAGTGTGGACGTCAAGGCCCAGGTCACCAGTGTGGTGGCCAAGGTGCACATCCAGGAAGGGCAGTTCGTCAAGGCCGGAGAGTTGATGTTCACGCTGGATTCGCGTACCGACGAGGCCAACCTGGCCAAGGCCCGCGCCCAATTGGCCAAGGACAACGCCTCCCTGGCCGATGCCAAACGGCAGTACGCACGCAGCCAGGAGCTTTTCCGCCAGAGCTTTATTTCCCAGGGCGCTCTGGATACCGCCCAGGCCCAGGTCGATGCCCTGGCTGCCACCGTGGCAGCAGACCAGGCGGCGATAGACGCGGCCAAGGTCGCGCTGTCGTTTGACCGCATAGCCGCGCCCAATACTGGCCGTGCAGGCCAGGTGCCGGTGTCTACCGGCAGCGTGGTGCAGGCCAATGTCACCACTCTGGTGACGATTACCCAGCTGGACCCGATCTCGGTGGGCTTCAGCCTGCCGCAGCGCAATCTTCCCAATGCTCTTGCGGCATTGAAGGGCGGCGGCGCACCCGTGACTGCAACCCTGGGCGATGGCGGCGGCTCATTTACGGGCCGCCTGCAGTTTGTGGACAACGCGGTGGATGCCAGCTCGGGCTCGGTCAAGGCCAAGGCAGAGTTCACCAACAAAGAAGGCAAGCTGTGGCCCGGTGCTTTTGTAGAGGTATCGCAAACCTTCAACACCCTGAAGGGTGCGGTGGTTGTGCCCCAGGCTGCCATCATCCAGAGCGCGCGCGGCAACATCGTCTACACGGTGGAGGAGGGCAAGGCTGTGTCCAAACCCATCCAGTTGGTATATGCCCAGGGCACGGACGCTGCTGTCACGGGCGTGAATGCCGGTGACGCCATCGTGGTGGACGGCAAGCAGAACGTGCGCCCAGGTTCCCGCGTGGTCGAGCGTGCCCATGACGCCAAACCCGCGGCCTCCAGCCCCGCTGCAAGTGACGCCGCCAGCTCGGTTGCCAAGAGCGCCAGCGCCGATTCCGCCAACACACCTCGGCCTGCCGCACCATGAGCTTTTCTGAAGTCTTTATCCGCCGTCCGGTGATGACGGTGCTGCTCAATGCGGCGGTGGTCATGGCCGGCGTCATTGGTTTCCAGAAGATTCCAGTGGCGGCCCTGCCCAGTTACGACACGCCGGTGATCAACGTGTCGGCCACCTTGCCGGGGGCCAACCCCGAGACCATGGCCAGCTCAGTGGCGCTGATCCTGGAGAAGCAGTTTCAGACCGTGCCCGGTCTGAAGACCATCAGCTCCACCAGCATTCTGGGCAGCACCTCGCTGACTTTGGAGTTTGACGAAGGCCGCAATATCGACGCCGCCTCGGTGGACGTGCAGGCGGCCCTGTTGCGTGCGCAGCGCTCCTTGCCCACCGACATGACGAACCCGCCGTCCTACCGCAAGGTGAACCCGGCGGACGCGCCGGTGCTGCTGGTGGCCATGACCTCGCCATCGCTGGCACCGGCTGACCTGCAAGACTTTGCCGAGCATCTGATTTCACCCACGCTGTCCACCATCGACGGCGTGGCCCAGGTGAATATCTTTGGCGCCAAGCGCTACGCCGTACGTGTGCGCGTGAATCCGCAAGCCCTGGCGGTGCGCAATATTGGCCTGGACGAGCTGAGCAGTGCCCTGAAGTCCGCCAACGTGAACACGCCGGTGGGCACCCTGGAAGGGCCGCGCCAAACCCTGGTGCTGCAGGCGAATCGGCAACTGCGCAACGCGGCCGACTTCTCAGACTTGATCGTCAGCACCCGGGGCGGTAATCCGGTGCGCCTGAAAGACGTGGCCAGCGTGGAAGACAGCCTGGAAACGCTGAAGAGCTGGGCCACGCTGGACGGCGAGAACTCCATCACCCTGGCCATCCAGCGCCAGCCGGGCGCCAACACGGTGAAGGTGGTGGACTCCATCCGCGCCGCGCTGCCCAGGCTGCAAAGCCAGATGCCGCAGTCGGTTTCCATGACGCCGGTGAACGACCGCTCCAAGTCCGTGCGCGAGGCCTTGCACGATGTGTCGCTGACCCTGATGGGCACGATTGCGCTGGTGGTGCTGGTGATCTTCCTGTTCCTGCGGCGCTTCATCGCCACCTTGATACCGGCCTTGTCCTTGCCCGTGTCCCTGGTGGGGGCCGTGGCCTTGTTGTGGGGCTTGAATTACAGCCTGGACAACATTTCGCTGCTGGGCCTGACGCTGGCCGTGGGCCTGGTGGTGGACGACGCCATCGTGGTGCTGGAGGACATCATCCGCCACGTCGAAAACGGCGAAGACCCATTCCAGGCCTCGCTGCGTGCGGCGCGCGAGGTGGGCTTCACCATCGTTTCCATGTCCACCTCCTTGATCGCGGTGTTCATTCCCATCTTCTTCATGCCCGGCGTGATCGGGTTGCTGTTCCACGAATTCGCCGTGGTGGTGGGCTTGTCCATCGTGGTGTCGGCCTTTGTGTCGCTGACTCTGGTGCCCATGCTGGCCAGCCGCTTTCTGAGTGACGAGTCGCACAAGAAGCCGCCAGGCCGCCTGGTGCATTCCTTTGAGACTGGCTTCAACGTGGTGCTGGCCGGCTATACCAAGACGCTGGACCTGGCTCTGCGCCACCGCAAGTTGGTGCTGCTGGTGGCGGCGGGTACGTTTGTCGCCACGTTCTGGTTGGCTTACATCATTCCCAAAGGGTTCTTCCCCGAGGAAGACATAGGCCAGATCCAGGTCACCACCGAAGCTGCGGAAGACGTGTCCTTCCCTGAAATGGTCAAGCTGCAGGAGCGTGCGGCGGCGATCTTCCGGGCGGACGAGAACGTGGCCACGGTCAGCTCCTTCACCGGCGGCAACAACGCACAGAACTCCGGGCGCATGTTCATTAACCTCAAGGCGCAAGGCGAACGCCTGCCCATGAAAAAGGTGGTCGAAGGCCTGCGCAAGAAGCTGCGCGCCGTGGCCGGCATCAACGTCTTCATGCGGCCTGTGCAGAACCTGCAGCTGGGTGGCCGCCAGAGCAAGGCCCAGTACCAGTACATCCTGCAAAGCATCAAGGCTGATGAATTGAACACCTGGGCTAACAAGCTGCAAGAGCAGCTGCGTGCCGACCCCATCTTCCGTGACGTGACCAGCGACTCGCAGCTGCGCGGCCTGCAAGCCCAGCTGAAGATCAACCGCGACAACGCGAACACCCTGGGCGTGTCGATTGACACCATCCGCACCGCCTTGTTCAGTGCCTTCGGCGAGCGCCAGGTGTCCACCATCTACCTGCCCACCGACAGTTACCAGGTGATCATGGAAGTGGCCCCTGAGGCCAAGCTGGATGAACGTGCATTGAACGGTATTTATGTCCGCTCGTCCAACGGGACCTTGGTGCCCATGTCCAGCTTCACCACGGTGGAGCGCACCGTAGGTCCCACTGCCATCAACCATGCGGGTCAGTTGCAGGCGGTAACTGTGTCATTCAACCTGGCGCCCGGTGCGGCCCTGGGCGATGCGACTGCCAAGATCGACGCGGCCAGCACGGCCATTGGCATGCCGTCCAGCATCATCACCAGCTATGGCGGTGATGCGGCGGTGTTCCAAAGCTCGCAGGGCAGCCAGGCGATTCTGGTGGTCGCGGCCTTGCTGGTCATCTATGTGCTGCTGGGCGTACTGTACGAGAGCTATATCCACCCATTGACGATTCTGGCCGGCCTGCCGTCTGCCGCCGTGGGGGCGCTGGCCACGCTGATGCTGTTCGGCCAGGACCTGACGCTGATTGCCACCATCGGTATCGTGCTGCTGATCGGTATCGTGAAGAAGAACGCCATCATGATGATCGACTTCGCGCTGGAGGCGCAGCGCCACCGTGGCATGACGCCTGCCGAGGCGATCCGCGAGGCCTGCATACTGCGCTTCCGCCCCATCATGATGACCACGCTGGCTGCGCTGATGGGCGCCTTGCCGATTGCCCTGGGCATAGGCGCGGGCGCTGAGCTGCGCCAGCCGCTGGGCCTGGCCGTGGTCGGTGGGCTGGTGTTCTCCCAGGCCATTACGCTATTCATTACGCCGGTGATCTATCTGGCCCTGGAGCGCTTCAGTGGCTCCGGCCCGGTGACCACGCCTGAGGTCATCCTGACCGGATCGGCACATTGACGTATTGATACATTGCTACTGAATGTATAGCTGCTAGCGCAGGTAATATCTGCGCTAGCAGCATTTTTATGGAGAGTTGAAAGCTATGCAAAACCGCGCGCTCGGCCCCTTCCAAGTTTCCGCCATCGGCCTGGGTTGCATGAACGTGAGCCACGCCTATGGCGCGCCGGTCACGGCAGAGCAGGGCGAATCCGTCTTGCTGCACGCGCTGGACCGCGGCGTGACCCTGTTTGACACTGCCGCGCTGTACGGCTTTGGCAGCAATGAAGAGCTGGTGGGGCGTGCTCTGTCGAAGCACCGTAACAAGTTCACCCTGGCCAGCAAATGCGGCATGACCGGCGTGGACGGCAAGCGCGTGATCGACGGCCGCCCGGCTACCCTCAAGCGCACCTGTGAAGAGGCGCTGAAGCGCCTGCGCACCGAGGTCATCGACCTGTATTACCTGCACCGCTGGGACAAAACCGTGCCGATTGAAGACAGTGTGGGCGCGCTGGCCGACCTGGTGCGCGAGGGCAAGATCCAGACCATAGGCCTGTCCGAGGTATCGGCCAGCACGCTGCGCAAAGCCCATGCCGTGCACCCCATCACCGCGCTGCAAACCGAGTACTCGCTGTGGACGCGCAACCCCGAGATCGCGGTACTGCAGGCCTGCAAGGAGCTGGGCACGGCCTTTGTGGCTTTCAGTCCGGTGGCGCGAGGCTTTTTGACTGGCACGTTGCAAGACGTAAACACGCTGGACGCCAAGGACATACGCCGCGGCATGCCCCGCTTTGCGCCCGAGAACTACACCGCCAATCTGCGCCTGCTCAGCGGCTACGCAGCCATTGCCCGCGAAGCCGGCTGCACCCAGGCCCAGTTGGCCCTGGCCTGGGTGCTGCAGCAGGGCGAGCACATCATCCCCATCCCTGGCACCACCCGTGTGGACCACCTGGACGAAGACCTGGATGCGGCCGATGTGCGCCTGTCGCCCGAGCTGCTGGCCCGCTTGGATGCGCTCATCAACCAGCGCACCGTCACGGCGGCACGTTACAGCTCGGCCAACCAGGCCGACGTGGATACCGAAGAGTTTTGATACTGCCAGGCAGGGGAGTGGCACAGGGTTTGCTGCATTGACAGCGGGGACTTTCCCCTAGTCGATTTCTGGAGACCTGATGCATACAAGCCCCCGCTCCGCGGTCGCCCCGGCCGCCAGCCCCGCCGGTATTTCCACCGTCAATCTGGCGGCGCGCCAACGTATGCTGTCGCAGCGCATGATTCTGCAAACCGTGTTGGCTTCACAGGGGGATAAAGACAAACGCCAGGCGGCGGAGCGCACTCTGGCGCTGTTTTCTGAAAGCCAGGCCCAGCTGCTGGAATTTTCCAAGACGCTGGATGTTGCCAATGCCCGCAAGTTGGACGCGGTCTACCACGGTGACCATGGCGTGGCCACCACCATCCAGGAATTCACCAGCTTGGTGCGCACCGCTTTGGCACAGATAGCCCAGCGCGACGACCGTCAGGCCGCGTCGGTGGCCCAGTTGGTGGAGCAGACCGATGTGGTGCTGGACGCCCTGAACAAAGCCACCACGGTGTTTGACGACATCAGCAAATCCAAGTCTGACAGCATGAAGCGTGAGCTGACCGGCATCGTGAGCGACATCCAGAGCGTGGCCCGCGAGGCCAAGGTGGTTAGCTTCAACGCGCTGGTGATTGCCGCACGCGCCGGCAATTTTGGCCGCGAGTTTGCGGTGGTGGCGAACGTGCTGACCGGCATCACCGGCAAGATCGACGGCCTGTCGCGCGACGCCATCGTGCTGGCTGGCCGTACCTGAGCCAGCGGGTCGCCGGTGGGGGCGGGTGGGGGCAGCGTACACTCGGCGCCCCTCTGTCATTCCTCTTGCCGATGCCCTCCAATTCCTCGGGTCCTCTGACCCGCACACCACGCGCCCGCAAGGCCGTGGTGGACGCTTCGCAGCAGCTCAGCCTGGGCTTTGCGGACGATGTCTTTGCAGCCCCCGCGCCGCCAGCCGAAAAACCTGCCCCCGTGCGTACCGTCCCGGTGCCCAAGCTCGCAGTTGTGCAACCCGAAGCCGCTGCCGCACCGCCGCCTGCCGAGCACAGCATGGAGGCCATGGCTGCGCAGCTGGAGCAGCACCCCGACTACCGCGTGCTGCGTCGCCTGGTACCGCAGCTGCAGTTTGCCGCGCCACCCGCATCCGGTGTGCTGCGTCTGCTGGTGTTGGACACCGAAACCACCGGCCTGGAACACAGCCGCGACAAGATCATCGAACTGGCTCTGCTGCGGGTGGACGTGGACACCGCCACCGGCTTGCCCTGCGGCACGGTGCAGGTATATGACGGCCTGGAAGACCCGGGCATGCCCATCCCCGCGATTGCCCGCCAGGTGACCGGCATAGACGACAGCATGGTGCAGGGCCAGTACTTGGACGAGGCCCGCGTCGCCGAGCTGCTGGATGGTGTGGACCTGGTGGTGGCGCACAACGCGGCTTTCGACCGGCCCTTTGTCGAAGCCCGCTTGCCGGCCTTCGCCGCCAAAGCCTGGGCCTGCTCGTTTGCCGATATCGACTGGAAGGCCGAGGGCCGTGAATCCGCCAAATTGTCTGCCCTGGCCTTGGAGCTGGGCTGGTTTTATGACGCCCACCGTGCCGAGATGGACTGCCATGCCTTGCTGGCCGTGCTGCAGGCCAGTTTACCTAGCTCTGGTGAAAGCGGCCTGGCGCGCCTACTGCAGGCGTCCAAAGCCACGCGTTACCGCCTGCAGGCTACCGGTGCTCCGTTCGACGCCAAGGACGCGCTGAAAGAGCGCGGTTACCGCTGGGACGCCACCCAAAAGGTCTGGCACACCCGCCTGGCCGACGAAGCCGCGCTGCAGGCCGAAGGCGAATGGCTGGCCGCCGAGGTCTACCGTGGTCGCGCCGCCCGTGTGCAGGTGGAGGCGCTGGACGCCCTGGTGCGCTATGCCAGCCGCCCAGGTGTGATTGGCTGGAAGCAGTTGGGGTAAAAAAGGCCGCTGGCGCAGAATTTACCTGCGTGAGAAGCTATTAATTCAATAGCAAAGCATCAACGACCGCGGATCAGCCGCGTAACCAGCGCAGCCGTGCGGCGCCTCAGCGGCGTTTCCCGTCGCTGCGCAGGCGTGACAAGGCAGAGCGTGGTCTTGATCTCGGGGCGTTCGAACGGCGACACGACCAGCCGTTTGGGATGCGCAAATACGCGAATGGCGTCTTCACTCAGGGTAGCGTGCCCTATGCCGGCACTTACGAGGTCGAGGATCACCGACACGCTGGAAACCTCCCACTCGACATGCAAGGGCACGCCCGCCATCGCCGCAGCAGACTCCATCAGCTTGCGATAGGTTTGCCCTCGCTCGGGCATGATCAGCGAGTACTTCGACAGGTCTCGCAAGGTCACCGGTCCAGTGGGCGCCTGCTTTGCTGGACTCACCAGGCACAGCCGTTCTTCTCGCAGAGGCTGGATGTCGAGCGCGGGCAAGGGCTCCGGGCTGTGCACCAGACCGAGGTCGCAGCGCCCTGAAACCAGCCATTCGGTGATGTGTGTCGAGAAGCCTTCGATGATCGCCAGGTGGGCCTTAGGCAGCTCGTCGCGGAAGGCCTCGATCAAGGGCAGCGTATGCAGGCGCGCCAGCGTGGGCGGCATGGCGATCACGATGCTGCCGGTGGGCTCGTCGCGCTGCGTGACCGCGTTCTCCTTGGCCTGCTCGACCAGATGGAGGATGTTGTAGCAATGGTCCAGCAACCGGCGACCGGCCTCGGTGAGCTCCACGCCCCGGCCGTGGCGCAGCAGCAGGGGTTCGCGCATTTCAACCTCCAGCGCACGCACCTGCCGGCTCAGGGCCGGCTGCGCAGCACCGAGCACCATAGCTGCCTTGCTGAAGCTGCCGTGTTCGGCAACGCGTACAAAAGTCTCCAGTTGATTCAGGTTCATGTCCGGATCTTCTCATAAGCCATGCTGTGGATGCATAGCTGCTAGCGTTTGCTAGAACTTGCTTGTAGGGTCTCGTGCCCCCAGAATCGGCGTCGGAGTCGATTTCTTGCTGCCAACCCGTCCAAGCCACTTCTGATCGGTGTGCCGATGGGCCATTTCGCAGATACCCATAAGAGTCTCGCTATAGCGAGCGCAATCCAGGAGACAAAATGAATACAGAAAGCATCGCTGCGGATGCGTCGCAGCCGAAGCCGCGGCGTGCGTGGTACCGACAGTTGTGGGTTCAGGTACTGGTGGCGATGGGCTTGGGCGTCGTCCTCGGACATTTCTATCCTGACGCCGGAAAGCTGATGCAACCCCTGGGTGATGGTTTCATCAAACTCATACGCATGCTGATCGCGCCCATCGTGTTCTGCACCGTTGTGCTCGGTATCGCCAAGATGGGCGACATGTCGAAGGTGGGCAAGGTCGCCATCAAGGCCCTGATCTACTTCGAGGTGATGACCACCGTGGCGTTGGTTCTTGCGCTGGTGATCGTGAATGTGTGGCAGCCCGGCGTGGGCATGAACGTCAACACGTCGGCGCTGGATGCTGGGTCGGTGAAGATGTATGTCGACCAGACCAAGTCGCATGGCACGGTGAGCTTCCTGATGGAGATTATTCCTTCGACCCTGGTGGGTGCTTTCGCCGAGGGTAACGTGCTGCAGGTGTTGTTGATCTCGGTGATCCTGGGCAGCACGCTGGTCGCTATCGGGCCGCGCGCCAAGCCGGTGGTCCAGCTGCTGGACATTGGCTCGGAGATGCTGTTTCGCGCCGTCGCCATTGTGATGTACCTGGCGCCTATCGGGGCATTTGGCGCCATTGCCTTTACCGTCGGTCGTTATGGTGCGGGCGCGCTCGCATCTCTGGGTAATCTGCTGGTCTGCTTTTACTTTACCTGCCTGGTGTTTGTGTTCCTGGTCCTGGCACCGTTGTGCAAATTGCTGGGTTTCAGCCTTTTCAAGCTGCTGCGGTATCTGCGCGAGGAACTGTTGATCTGCTTTGCAACGACGTCCTCCGAAGCCGTGCTGCCACGCATGTTGGTCAAGATGGAGAACCTGGGCTGCAAGGCCAGCGTCGTCGGTCTGGTGATTCCTACGGGCTATTCGTTCAACTTGGATGGGACTTGTCTTTACTTGGCCTCGGTAGCGGTATTTCTCGCGCAGGCCACCAATACGCCGCTGGACATCTACCAGCAACTCCTGCTGCTTGGCGTGTTGCTGCTGACGTCAAAAGGTGCAGCTGGCGTCGCTGGGGCTGCGTTCGTGGTGCTGGCGGCGACGCTGTCGACCGTGGGCAGCATTCCCGTGACCAGCGTTGCATTGATCCTGGGCGTGCACCGATTGCTCGCAGAAGGCCTGGTGCCAACCAACCTCATCGGAAATGCCGTGGCAACCATCGCCGTCTCCAAATGGGAGAACGGGCTGGACCAAGAACAAATGCACCGGGTACTGAACCGGGAATAGCCCAAAGCAGATTGCTTGCGTCGCCCTTTTGGACGACACCCACCTTCACATTATTGAGAATACGCATGTCCCTACTTCACACAAAATCCATGCAATGGGCCGCCGGCGCCATGGCCACCCTGAGTGCCTTGGCATTTGCCACACAGGCTACTGCCCAGAGCAGCGTGCAGCTCTACGGGCTGGTGGGCACTTATGTAGCCAGCATCAAACGCAGCGACACTACGGTGCGCAACACCGTGGTCGGTTCTGGCGGGTTGACCACCTCTTACTTTGGCTTGCGTGGCAAGGAGGATCTGGGTGGCGGACTGGCAAGCGTGTTCCAGCTGGAGAACTTTTTTCAGTCGGATACCGGCGGCGCGGGCCGTTCGGCCAAGGACCCCACAGCGTTCTCCCGCAACGCCTGGGTAGGGCTACAAGGTGACTTTGGCGCTGTCACGCTGGGGCGACAAACCTCGCCGTACTACGTGGCGATGCAGGCTGTGAATCCGTTCCAGTCGTCAGTGGTGTTTTCACCGCTGGTGCTGCAGTCCTACGTGGCTACGTTCGGCGGTACTCTGATTGGCGACACGGTTTGGGACAACGCGGTGCAGTACGTGTCGCCCAAAATAGGCGGGGTTAGCGGAACCGCGATCTATAGCCTGGGTGAGGTTGCTACCAATACGGCTGTCAACAATGCGGGCCTGAGCCTGAACTACGCCAATGGGCCATTCGTGGCTGTGCTGTCGGCGCAAAACGTGCGTACTGCAGCGGTAGCGCCATCGACGGGCCAACGGGCCTACCAGGCGGGCTTGGGCTATGACTTCGGTCCGGCCAAGTTATACGGGTCGGCACAGACGACCGACAACGCGGTGACAGACATCAAGACGCACACCTACCAGGTCGGCACGTCCATTCCCGTGACTGCCGCGGGCGCGGTGCAGGTTTCGTGGGCCCACACCAGTACCGACAATCCGACGGTTGCGTCGTTCACCCGCAATACCGCAGCGCTGGGTTATGACCATTTTCTGAGCTTGCGAACCGACGTCTACGCTACCTACCTGTACGACAAGGCGAGTAACCAGGCTGTGGGCAACAGCGTGGGGCTGGGTATCCGCCACCGGTTTTAGAACCTCACAAAGTGTGCGTCACCAGCCGGAAGTCGGGGTCCTCGGCAAAGGGCTGGATGGTGTAACCCAGGCTGCGCATCAGCTTGAGCATGCCAGGGTTGTTGGCCAACACCAGGCCGTGGATTTCACTCAGGCCTTTTTCGCGCGCCACGTCCATGATGCACAGCATCAGGCGTGTGCCCAGGCCACGGCCACCGAAGTCATCGGCGACTACCAGCGCAAATTCGCAACTGGCGTTGTCGGGGTTGGTAATGAAGCGCGACACGCCGATGATGCGCTCCGTCTCCTGCATCTCGCCGTTGGCGTCAGGGCTGCGCTGCTTGTGCACGGCCACCAGGGCCATTTCACGGTCGTAGTCGATCAGCGCGAAGCGCGACAGCATGCTGGGCGGTAGCTCGGACAGCATGGACACATAGCGGAAGTAGCGGCTCTCGGCCGACAGGCCGCGCACCATGTCCTGCAGCATCTGGCCGTCGTCAGGGCGTATTGGGCGCAGCGTGGTCTGCCCGCCGCCACGTAGGGGCCAGACCTGTTCGTAGCGGGCCGGGTAGGGCAGTATGGCCAGGTGCTGGTATTCGGGGCCGCGCCCGCTGCCGGCGGGGGATGCGCTGTCGATCACGATGCGCGCATCCACCGCCACGGCGCCGGAGGCGTCCACGATGATGGGGTTGATGTCCATCTCGCGCAGTTGGGGCAGCTCGCAGACCATTTCAGAGACGCGCATCAGCACCCGCTCCAGCGCGTCCATGTCCACCGCGCTGGCGCCGCGCCATTCACCCAGGGTCTCACTCACGCGGGAACGGTCTATCAGTTGGCGTGCCAGGAACTGGTTGAGTGGCGGCAGCTCCATGGCGCGGTCGTTGATCAGCTCAATCATGGTGCCGCCCGCGCCAAAGGCGATCACCGGGCCAAACGGTTCGTCGGTCACCAGGCCGATGCAGACCTCGCGGCCACGCTTGTGGCGCGCCATGTTCTGCACCGTCACACCGTGGATGCGCGCATCGGGCATTTGCCGCGCCACCAGCTGCACCATGTCGTTATAGGTGTCGCGCACGCCCACGGCGTTCATCACATTCAGTGCCACGCCGTCTACGTCGGACTTGTGGCTGATGTCGGGCGAGTCGATCTTCAGCGCCACCGGGTAGCCCAGCTGGGTGGCGATCATCATCGCCTCATTGGCGCTGCGGGCCAGTACGGTCTGCGTCACCGGGATGTGGAAGGCCGCCAGCAGGGCCTTGGACTCCATCTCGGTCAGCACTTTGCGGCGCTCGGCCAGCACGCCTTCGATCAGCAGGCGCGCACCTTCTACATCCGGCTTGGCCAGGGCCGACAGCGGCGGTGGTGTTTGCTGCAGCAGTTGCTGGTTTTGGTAGAAGGAAGCGATGTTGCCAAACGCACCCACCGCCGCCTCCGGCGTACGGAATGTGGGGATGGCTGCCGCGTTCAGTGCGGTGCGCGCTTCGCCCACCGAGGCGTCGCCCATCCAGCAGGTCAGCAGCGGTTTGGATAGGTGGGGCTTGAAATCAGCGAGCGCCTGGGCTACGCCGGTAGCGTCGCAGCCTGCCTTGGGCGAATGGATAACCAGCACGCCGTCCACCTGGCTGTCGTGGCTGGCTGCTTCTACCGCCGCACGGTAGTGGGCAGGGCGGGCGTCTTCCGATAGGTCCACCAGATCGCACAGTGAGGCTTGCGACGGCAGCAGTGGCGCCAGGGCGGCTTGGGTGGTGGGGCTGAGCAGGCCCAGCTGCAGCTCAATTTCAGTGATCCAGTCGGCGGCCAGCACGCCGGGCCCGCCACCGTTGGTGACGATAGCCAGGCGTTTGCCCACGGCCCGGTAGCGCGATGCCAGGCATTTGGCCGCAGAAAACAGCTGCACGAACGAGCGCACGCGCACCGCGCCCGCGCGGCGTAGGGCCGCGTCGAACACATCGTCGCTGCCGACGATGGTGCCCGAATGGGTATGCGCCGCCGTGTTGCCGGCCGACTTGCGCCCGGCTTTCAGTACCACTACCGGCTTGGCGTTGGCCGCTGCGCGCAGCGCACTCATGAAGCTGCGGGCGTTGGCAATGCCTTCCATGCAGACCACGATGCTGTGCGTCTGCGGGTCGGAGGCCAGAAAGTCCAGCACCTGGGCAATGTCCACCGCCGCATTCGGCCCCAGCGACACCACGCTGGAAAAGCCCACTGCGTTGTGCCGCGCCCAGTCTAGTATCGAGGCCGTGAGCGCACCCGATTGCGACACCAGGGCCAGCGGACCGGGGGCGGCCAGTGCACCCGCTAGGCTGGCGTTCAGCCCCAGCTGCGGGCGCTGGAAGCCCAGGCAATTCGGCCCCATCAAATGCATGCCGTGGCGGCGTGCCACGCGGTGCAGCTCGCCGGCCAGGCTGGCCGGCACGCCGCTGGAGACAACCACCGCTGAGCGGCATTTGATGCGCCCAGCCACCTCCAGTGCGGCGGCCATGTCCTCGGGTGGGAGAGCGATGACGGCCAGGTCGGCACGGGTCTGCGCCAGGTCGGCCAGCGTGCCGGTGGTATGAATGTCCAGAAAGTTCAACCGGCCGCTGAAGCGCTGGGCCCGCAGGGCGTTCGGCAGGGCCTGCAACTCGGGGCTGGCGAACACCACGATCGAGTCGGGGGAGAAGAGTGATGTCAGGTAATGCGTGTCCATGGAGCCCTTTGGGCGCAGAGTTCGGCGCCGCTTGACCGAAATCATACGACCTGGCTTGCATTCATAGTAAAAACACGTCCAGCGCAGATTTTGCCTGCGTCAAGTGCTATATTTTCAATAGTATTTTCAGGCTTACGGTCTTTGCAGGTGGGGGCACCACTGGTTTATCCTGCCATCCAGGCGTGCGCCGCTTCACTTGTTTGACCCACTTGACCCGTCCACCACAAGGAATCCCCATGAAAGCCATCTGGAACGGCGCCGTGATCGCCGAAAGCGACGACATCGCCGTGGTTGAAGGCAACCACTATTTCCCGTTGAGTTCGCTGAACCGCGAGTTCGTCAGCTTCAGCAACCACAAGACCACCTGCGCCTGGAAGGGCCAGGCCAGCTACTACTCGCTGATGGTCAACGGCGAAATGAACACCGACGCCGCCTGGTACTACGCCAACCCCAAGTCTGGTGCCGAAGAGGTCACGGACCGCGTCGCCTTCTGGAAAGGCGTGAAGATAGAAGCATGAGCACAACACTGTTATCCGCGCCATTCACCCCAGTGGCGCAGTTTGTAGATGTGGTGAACCGCCAGGCTTATGCCACCTTGGACCCGGCGGCCTTGGCTGCGCTGGCGGGTTGCACGCTGGACGATTTGTTGGCGCTGTGCCCCAGCTGGAACGATTTGCCGCCTGACGAATACCTGAAGGACGGCGGCCGCTACCGCCGCCGGCGCCATTCCTGCTTTGTGCTGCAGGCCGATACGCTGCAGCAGGTTCCGCACCGAGCGCACTGGCAGCCGGTGGAGTACAACGCTCTGCACGGCGGCATGGAGCGCTGGTTTGCGCCCATGCTGGACGCCAATGTGGCCCAGCCTGTGTGGTCGCAGCTGCTGTTGGCCCTGGGCCGTGCATGCACCGCCTTGCGTGGCGGGGCTCAGGCCGGCGGCCCACCGCCCTGGTATGTGGAAGCCCACCAGTTCCGCATCGACACCACGGACGGCATAGGCCGGCCCACCCCCGAAGGCGCGCACCGTGACGGTGTGGACTTTGTGGCCGTGCTGCTGGTGGGCCGCTCGGGCATCAAGGGCGGTGAAACCCGGGTCTTTGAGGCCGACGGCCCGAACGGCCAGCGCTTCACGCTGACCGAACCCTGGAGCCTGTTGTTCTTGGACGATGCGCGCGTGGTGCACGAGTCCACCCCCATCCAGCCCCTGGCACCGGGCGGCTACCGGGATACGCTAGTCCTGACCTTCAGGGCCCGCAGCTTCCAGAGTAGCTAAGAACGTGTTTACGTTCTAAGGTGCATTCCCACAACAATCAGGAGACAAAATGCAACTTCTCAACCATGACCTGGCCCATGAATACCCCCAACTGGTGGGCAAGATCCGCAGCCTGAAGCTCAGCAGTGTGCGCTTCCAGCACTTGTTTGAAGCCTATGACGAGGTGAACCACGCCGTGACCCAGCTGGAGCAGGACGGCGGTGCCATCTCCGATGTAGCCATGGAAGACATGAAGAAAAAGCGGCTGAAGATCAAGGACGACATCTACCAGATGCTGATAGCGCCCTGAGCACTGGGGCCTGCGTGGCCCTTTGAGCATGGAATATTATTGTTACAAGAGGATGGTCGCTCCGGTCCTCCTGCGGCTGTGTTGTCGCGTTTAATCGCTAGTCCTTTTTTCGAATGAGAGTCTTTTATG
The DNA here is from genome assembly GCF_059421805.1 of Rhodoferax sp. GW821-FHT02C08. NCBI lineage: Bacteria > Pseudomonadati > Pseudomonadota > Betaproteobacteria > Burkholderiales > Comamonadaceae > Rhodoferax > Rhodoferax sp. GW821-FHT02C08. The sequence goes on along the minus strand of NZ_JBWKVR010000010.1, from coordinate 81,613 downwards.
GCATATCCGCTTGTTATGGTTTCCCGGTTGTTGGCTGCTAAGCAGCTGCGCAAGGCCGGTCTGGTGCTGGGTTTGTTGGGGGCTGTGGGGGCGCTTGGTACGGGTTCGGCACAGGCGCAGGAGCTGTATTTGAACGCCACCGTGGGCGGTGCCTTTGCCCCCGGGGTGTATGGCCAGATCAGCTTCGGTAGCCAGCCACCACCACCGGTGCTGTATGCCCAGCCGGTCTGGATACAGCGTACGCCGGTACAGCCGCCGCCTTTGTATTTGTATGTTCCGCCGGGGCATTCGAAACACTGGGCAAAGCATTGCGCCGAGTACAACGCCTGCGGTCGTCCGGTGTATTTCGTCAGGGTGAATGATTCCAACCGATGGTGGGAGCGTGGCCGCGATGGCGGGCGTGGCCCGGAGCGCCACGAAGAGCGCCGTGACGATCGGCGCCAGGACTTCCGCCAGAACGACCAAGGCGACCGCGGCCCAGGTCACGGCCATGGCCATGGCCATGGCCATGGCCACGGCAATCGCAAATTCGACGATTAAGCCCTCGCCTGGCTGGGGGCACGCCTGGTGCTCCCCTTTTTATCCTTTCTTGCCTGGCTGGTGACTGGATTTTTGCCCACTGGATCATGTAAGGTGATGAGAGCGCGTTGCTGGGCCAGCCCCTACCAAAATCCGACCATGCGGTGCAGGCCATGCAAGCTCTCTGTACACGGCTTGCTTTCAATTTGATACACGTATGCCGCGCGGTGCGATACTTGCTAATGCATTTGGGGCAGCCCTAGCCCATCGCTGGTGAAAGGCCCTCGTGGGCAGAGCTTTGTTTCACTCCTATTTCCTTGGTGGAGACGTATGCAGGCAAGGGGCACATGACAAGAGTCGAAGACTCGGTGGTTTTGGCACAAAGCGACTTGAGTACGCTTAGCGATGACGCGGGTCTGGCCTGGGTGCTATTGGGCAAGGGGCTCGCCTTGTCCCAGGATGGTGTGTTCATCGTGGGTGAGGAAAGGCGTTTCGTTTATGCCAACGATGCCGCCGTACGGGTCCTTGGATACGGCCGCGAAACCTTGCTGACCATGGGGCCGCCAGACATCGATCCGAATATTTCATGGGAGCAATGCCTGGAAATACTGCACAAGCCGCAGGGACAGGCCTTCGTCATTGAATCCGTGCACAGGACGCAAAGCGGCAACCTGATTCCGGTGCGGGTGCATGGTGTGACTTTGCGGATGGGCGAGCACTTGTTTGCCGTGTCCATCGTTCATGACATGTCGGAATCCAAGCAGCTGCAAGCGGCTCTGCTGCAACGCCAGCAGTATTGGCGCACCCTGCTGGACGAGTTTCCATTTTTTGTCTGGCTCAAGGACACGCAAAGCCGTCTGCTGGCAGCCAACACCGCGTATGCCAGGGTGGCGCGCGTGGGTTCTACGGCGGAACTGGAAGGTCGTACCGAGTTTGATTTCTTTCCCCAGGACTTGGCGGAGATCTATGTTTCCGATGACAAAGCCGTCATGGCGTCGGGGCAGGCCCATTACGTGGAGGAGATCTACGTCGACGAGCATGGCCAACGGCGCTGGATGGAGGTCTGGAAGTCACCGTTGCATGAACATGGCAAGGTGGTGGGCACAGTTGGCTATTCCAGAGACATCACGGATCGCAAGCATACGGAGAGCGAGCTTCAGAAGGCGCTGGCCTTCACGCAGGGCGTCATTGATGCCATACCGGACCTGCTGTTTGAAACAGATCGAAATGGCCGTTATCTGAACGTATGGACGCGCAGCCCCGAGCTCCTGGCGGCAAACCGGGAGAGCTTGCTGGGGCGAACATTGGGGGACGTGCTTTCGCCCGAAAGCGTTGCCATCGCCGAGCTTGCCTACATCGAGGCAGAGAAGTCTGGCGTTTCTTTGGGCCATGTCATACCGGTCATGACTCCGCTGGGGTTGCGCTATTTTGAATTGTCGGTGTCACACATGCGTAGTGTGGGGGAGTCGGGGTCACGCTTCATTACCGTTTCACGCGATGTGACGCAGCGGCTGGAGTTGCAGCAGGAGCTGACCAACCGTGAGCGCGAATACCGCACCCTGGTGGAGCATTCGCCAGATGTTATTGCCCGTTTTGACCTGCAGTGCCGCTGCCGTTATGCCAACCCGGTGTTGCTCCGGGCTTTGGATCGACTCAATACGGGTGCGCTGGGGTGTTCGCCAGCGGCGCTATGGGGCGCATCGGCAGGACAGCCTTTGACGCAGCGCCTGGTGTGCGTGGTGGACAGCAAAGAGTCGCTTGAGTTTGAGCTGCACTGGTCCGACGCCCAGGGCCGTAGCATTTGTAGCCTGGTGAGCCTGACGCCCGAGGTGGGTGTCGATGGCCGGGTGGCCAGCATCTTGATGGTGGGGCGCGACATTACCGAGCTCAAAGCCTACCAGGACCAGATCCACCAGATGGCGTTTTACGACCCGCTGACGGGCATGCCAAACCGGGTTTTGTTCAACGACCGTCTGGCCCAAATGCTGAACGATGCAGCCTACCACCGCTACCAGGCCGGGGTGATGGTGGTGGACCTGGATCGCTTCAAGCAGATCAATGACAGCATGGGCCATGCCGCGGGAGACGCCTTGCTCAAAGAGGTGGCCATGCGCCTGCGTGCCAGTGTGCGCAGCTATGACACTATCGCCAGGCTGGGCGGTGATGAGTTCGGCATTCTGCTGCCAAAAATGCATGCGGGGCCAGATCTCACGCGCGTGGCGGGCAAGGTGCGGGCCGCCTTCAACCAAAGCTTTTGGTTGGAGGGGCGGGAGATATTTGTGTCCTGCAGCATGGGCATTTCGGTCTATCCGTCAGACAGTGCGGTGGCGCAAGAGCTGCTCAAATACGCGGACTCCGCGATGTACTCTGCCAAACACAGCGGGCGCAATAGCTTCCGGTTCTACTCCAAGGATTTGACGACCCGGGCCCAGGAGCGGCTGACGCTTGAATCCGATTTGCGCCACGCGTTTGAGCGCGGTGAGTTGGCGTTGCACTACCAACCCAAGGTGCTGCTGGAGTCGTGTGCAGTCGTGGGATGCGAGGCGCTGCTGCGCTGGACACATCCTCGCCTGGGCATGGTTTCGCCCAGCCTGTTCATCCCGGTGGCGGAAGACTCGGGTTTGATCAATGAACTGGGCGCCTGGGTGTTGCGCGAATCCTGCTGCACTGCCGTTGCGTGGAATTCCCAGGCAGTCGTGCCGCGCAAAGTGGCGGTCAATCTATCGGCTCGCCAGATCCAGACACCGGGTCTGGTGGAGCAGGTGGCGGGCATTCTGTTGGAGACCGGTTGCCGGCCCCAGTGGTTGGAGCTGGAAATCACGGAAAGCCTGCTGCTCGACGAAGATGGCCCCGTGCTCAGTACCTTGCAGGCGCTGCGCGGCATGGGGGTGACGATAGCCATTGACGACTTTGGTACCGGCTATTCGGCCCTGGCCTATCTGGCCCGCTTTCCCATCGACACGCTCAAGATCGACCGTTCATTTATCCATTCTGTGACCACCGATTTTCGAACCGAACTGGTGCGGGCCATCTTGTCCATCGCCCGTTCCTTGAACCAACAAGTGGTGGCCGAAGGTGTGGAAACGCGGGAGCAGGCCGACTTTTTGGCAGCAGAGGGCTGTCAGCTGGTACAAGGCTTTCTTTTCAGCAAAGCCGTGCCTCGCGAGCAGCTCCTGGCTTTGTCGGAGGTATGTCTTGCCCCCGACGGCATGGCATTCACGTTGACTTCCAAGTAGTGGATCGGTCTCAGGTGTTGCATACCGTCCGGGTTTACATGCGCTCGAAAATCGCCGCAATCCCCTGGCCGCCGCCGATGCACATGGTCACTAGTGCATAACGGCCCTGGATGCGTTGCAGTTCGTACAAGGCCTTGACGGTGATCACCGCCCCTGTGGCGCCTATCGGGTGGCCTAGCGAGATGCCTGAACCGTTGGGGTTCACCTTGGCCGGGTCCAGCCCCAGGTCCTGGGTTACGGCGCAGGCCTGGGCGGCAAAGGCTTCGTTGGCCTCGATCACGTCCAGGTCCTGCACCGTCAGCCCGGCCAGTTTCAGCGCCTTCTGGCTCGCCGGCACCGGGCCTATGCCCATGTACTGCGGGTCCACGCCGGCGTGCGCATAGGCCACCAGGCGGGCCAGCGGCTTCAGGCCACGCGCTTCGGCCTGGGACTTTTCCATCAGCAGCACGGCGGCAGCCGCGTCGTTCAGACCGGAGGCATTGCCTGCGGTGACGGTGCCGTTCTCCTTGATGAAGACCGGCTTGAGCTTGGCCATGTCGGCCAGGGTGCAGTTGGAGCGGAAATGTTCATCGTCGGCAAATGCCACATCGCCTTTCTTGCTTTTCAAGACGATGGGCAGGATCTGCTCTTTGAAGTAGCCGGCCTGCGTGGCGCGTTCGGCGCGGTTATGGCTTTCTACCGCCAGCGCATCCTGCGTCTCGCGGCTGATGCCCCATTTCTTGGCGATGTTCTCGGCGGTCACGCCCATGTGGATGTTCTGGAACGGGTCGTGCAGCGCACCGACCATCATGTCCACCATCTGTGTGTCGCCCATGCGCGCGCCCCAGCGGGTGTTCAGCGAGGCGTAGGGCGCGCGGCTCATGCTCTCGGCACCGCCGCCGATGGCGATGTCGGTATCGCCGAGTAAAATCGACTGGGCCGCCGACACGATGGCCTGCAGGCCGGAGCCGCACAGGCGGTTCACGTTAAAGGCCGGCGTTTCCTGACTGCAGCCGCCCTGGATGGCCGCCACGCGCGACAAATACATGTCCTTGGGCTCGGTGTTGACCACATGGCCGAACACCACGTGGCCTACATCGGCACCGTCCACGCCGGCGCGCAGCAGCGCTTCACGCAGCACCTGGCCGCCCAAGGCGCTGGGCGCCTGGTCTTTCAGGCTGCCGCCAAAGGTACCAATGGCGGTGCGCACACCGCTGACTACAACAACTTCACGGGGCATGGGAGTCTCCTTTTTGGAAATGGAAAGCGGAGTATGGTGCCTGTTGCCCGGCACCAGGCTTACACGGTTTTGTCACATAGTTGACATGGATCAAAGCTAAGGTCTTGGGCTATACCTAGCCTAGATCCATGGAGAACGCCTTGAACGCCTATACCGATGAAATGATGCAACGCGTGCACCGCGACCTGCTCGACAGCTATGACGAAGAGCTGGAGATGGAGATCGAAGACCGCCAGCTGGTCGGTCTGGACGGCATGTCGGTCGAAGAGGACAGCCCCAGCCAGAAGGAAGCGCGCCGCCAGTATTTCCGCGAGCTGTTCCGTCTGCAGGCCGAGCTGGTCAAGCTGCAGGACTGGGTGGTGGCCACCGGCCACAAGGTGGTGATCCTGTTCGAAGGCCGCGACGCGGCGGGCAAGGGCGGTGTCATCAAGCGCATCACCCAGCGCCTGAACCCGCGCGTCTGCCGCGTGGCGGCGCTGCCTGCACCGAACGATCGCGAACGCACGCAGTGGTACTTCCAGCGCTATGTATCGCACCTGCCGGCGGCCGGCGAGATCGTGCTGTTCGACCGCAGCTGGTACAACCGCGCGGGGGTGGAGCGGGTCATGGGCTTTTGTACCGACGACCAGTACGAAGAGTTCTTCCGCACCGTACCCGAGTTCGAGCGCATGCTGGTGCGTAGCGGCATCCAACTGGTGAAGTACTGGTTCTCGATTTCCGACCAGGAGCAGCATCTGCGTTTCCTGGGCCGTATCCACGACCCGCTGAAGCAGTGGAAGCTCAGCCCCATGGACTTGGAGTCGCGCCGCCGCTGGGAGGAATACACCAAGGCCAAGGAAGTGATGCTGGACCGCACCCATATCCCCGAGGCACCCTGGTGGGTGGTGCAGGCCGTGGACAAGAAGAAGGCCCGGCTCAACTGCATCCACCACCTGCTGCAGCAAATGCCCTACCAGGAAGTACCACACCCGGCGATCCAGTTGCCCGAGCGCGAGCGGCATGACGACTACATCCGCCAACCCGTGCCGAACGAGATCGTGGTGCCCGAGATCTATTGATCATTTGCCTGGCTGGCCGGCAGAACATAGGCTGCCGCGTGTAGCAGCAAAGGGCTGCTGCGGCGCGATCAGTTAACGGGTCAAAACTCAGTCACCACGGTGACCCCGACGCCTTCGAACTTGTCCATGTTCATCAGTGCGTCGATGGACTGTTGTAAGCTGATCTTTTTGCCAACCAGCTTTTCAGGGGCGAGTTTTCCAGACTGAACCATCTCCAGCATCGCGCCGTAGCGGTGCGCCTGCATGCCGTGGCTGCCCAAGATTTCCAGCTCATGTGCAATCACTTTGTCCATGGGAATGGCGGGCGTGCTGTTTTCCGCCAGCATCAGTCCTACCTGTACGTGCTTGCCTCGCTTGCGCAAATTGCTGATCGAGTTGAAGCATGTCGTTGGGTGTCCAAGCGCGTCCAAGGATACGTGGGCACCACCATGCGTGATCTCCCTGACGGCTTCCACCACATTGGTGGTTTTTATTGCATTGACTGTGGCGACTGCCCCCATAGCTCGGGCGAAGGCCAGCTTTTCGTCTGATATGTCGATGGCGACCACGTTGGCGCCCACAGCGTGGGCAATCATGATGGCAGACAACCCCACACCGCCGCAGCCGTGGACGGCAACCCATTGTCCAGCCGACGCTTTACCCAGGTCAACCACGGCCCGAAACGAGGTGGCAAACCGGCAGCCTAGACTGGCAGCCGTAGCGAAGTCAAGTGACTCCGGCAACTTCACCAAATTGATGTCGGCCTTGTGGATGGACACGTATTCGGCAAACGAGCCCCAATGGGTAAAGCCCGGTTGAAACTGCTTGTCGCACACCTGGTGATTCCCAGAGTGGCATTCTGGACAGGCGCCGCACCCACCGACAAACGGTACGGTGACGCGGTCGCCGGCCTTCCACCGGGTGACGTCTTTACCGACTGTTTCGACCACTCCGGCCAGTTCGTGCCCCGGGATATGGGGCAGCACAATGTCGGTGTCATGCCCCACCCAACCATGCCAATCGCTCCGGCAAACCCCCGTGGCCATGACTTTGACCACCACGCCGTGGTCTTCTGGTGTTGGATCGGGCACCCGCTTGAGCAGAGGTGGCGCGGAAAAGGTTTCAAAAACGACTGCTTTCATCGAATGCTCCTGGATCGAGAGGGATATAGCCATGCAGGTCAAAAGCGTAATGCGCATTTCGCCCCGCGCTCGGTGCCTGCCAAAGTGTAGAGATTGGCCGAGAAATTGCCTGCCTTTTTTATTTCAAAAATAACAAATAATGAGGAGACTATTTCTGTAGATCTATTGAATCTGGAGGATTTTTTCAGAATGAGCGAAATTGACAGGGTCGATGCCAAAATTTTGGAGTTTTTGCAAATGGACGGCAGGTTGTCTAATGCAAAGCTTGCCGAGCAGCTCACTTTGAGCGAGACGCCGTGTTGGCGGCGGGTCAGGCGCCTGGAGGAAATGGGCGTGATCGCCGGTTACCAGGCCAATGTGAACCGGCGCAAAATTGGTTTGGGCGTGATGGCGTTTGTGCAGCTGGTGTGCACGCAGCATGGTGAAGACGTGACTGCAGCGTTTGAAGACCTGATCCAGGCCTGCCCCAATGTCATTGCCTGCCACAACACGACAGGAGAGGCAGATTTCTTGCTGCAAGTGGTCGCCAAAGATCTGGATGACTACAGTCGTTTTGTCGACAAGGTATTGCGAAAGCTGCCCGGCGTACTCAGTATCCGCTCCAACCTGTCTTTGCGGGAGCTGAAGGCGTCCAATTTATTGCCGGTGGGCGAGGTGGCCCGCGCGGGGTAAGTCCCTTGTGCGTGCCTGCTGCTTCTGCGCCGCAAATTACACCCGCACATCCGCCACCGGCTGGCTGCCAAAGTCGGGCCGCTCCAGATAAGCCAGCACGCGGGCAGCCGCCTCCTGCGGCGAGGTCAGCTGGCCCTGGCTGTACAGGCGTTCAAAAGACGCCTGGTCGGCAAAACTGCGGGCATCGGCGCCGCGCAACTGTGCCTGCATGTCGGTGTCGACCACGCCCGGTGCCAGCGAGCACAGCTTGGCGCCATTCGGCAGGCGGGCCTCTTCCAGCACCACGCAGCGCGTGAAATGGTCCAGCCCGGCCTTGGCCGCGCAGTAGGCTGCCGACGAGGCCATGGCGCGCTGGCCCAGTCCGGATGAGATGTTCAGCACCCGGCGCCTGCCTGGCCAGCCGCGCGTTGCGCCCAAGAACGCGGCGGTCAGCAGCATCGGAGCTTCCAATCCCACTCGTAGTGCTTGCGCCAGGTCTGCCGACTCTGCGTCTTGCAGGGGTGTGAGCTGGGCTAGCGTGCCGGCGTTGTTGACCAGCGTGACCGATGCCCACTGCGTGCCGTCGTGCTGCTGCAGCCATTGCCCCAGGCGCGCTGCCACGGGTGTGGCGTCACTCAGGTCGTGCTGCCACTGCGCCACCGCGGCATGTGAGGCGAGGGCCGGGTTGGCCTTGCGTGCAATGCACACCAGATGGTGGCCGGCCTGTGCCAGCTGCTGCGCCATGGCCAGGCCCATGCCGCGCGAGGCGCCCGTCAGTATGGTGAGATGTTGGGCAGATGTCTCAGGCATAAAATAGGGCTCCAGCGTAGGTGGCTGCTGCGGTAGCAGCTATGGATACTGTAGTGAACCTGTTGTGAATCGGATCAACCGCCCAGGCCGGCAAAGATGTTTTGCACATCGTCGTTGGCGTCGATGGCGGCCAGGAAGGCTTCGACTTCTTCCAGCTGCTCTGCGCTCAGGCTGGCCGGGTCGATCGGGTTCTTGGCCTTGTAGCCCAGCTTGGCAGACAGCACGGTAAAGCCATGGGCGGGTAGGGCGCGGCTCACCAGGTCCAGGTCCGCCGGGTCGGTCAGAAACAGGGTGTTGCCTTCGTCCTCGCCGGGCTCGAAGTCTTGCGCTCCGGCTTCGATGGCGGCCAGCTCGGCATCTGCGTCCTTATTGGCGGGCTCGGCTTCGATCATGCCCACGTGGTCGAAGTCCCAGGCGACGGAGCCGGAGGTGCCCAGTTGGCCTTTGCGGAACAGCACGCGCATTTCGGGCGCGGTGCGGTTCACGTTGTCGGTCAGGCATTCAACCATCAGCGGCACGCGGTGCGGCGCGAAGCCTTCGTAGATCACGTGTTCGAAGTTGACGGCCTCACCGGTCAGGCCGGCGCCTTTCTTGATCGCGCGGTCCAGCGTGTCCTTGGGCATGGAGACCTTGCGGGCCTGTTCCACCAGCAGGCGCAGGCGGGCATTGGCTGCCGGGTCGGCGCCGCTGCGTGCGGCGACCATGATGTCTTTAGACAGTTTTCCGAAGGCGCGGCCGCGGGCATTTGCCGCCAGTTCCTTGCCTTTTGCTTTCCACTGTGCGCCCATGTTTATTTGTCCTTGCTGTTGCTGCGCTGTTGTGCGCGGGGATTCGGGTGTGTGCTGGCATGCGCGCGGCGCCAAAAGCCGGGTACATGACCGGAGGGGCTTGGTTATACACCCATCCGTTCCCGGAGGGGAGCCTGCCTCCACTTGCATGAAAAATACGGCTTCAGCGCAGCTAGTACCTGCGCTGCCAGCTATCAATAGTGTAGTAGATCGTGCCTTGGCCCAGGCCAGGTGTACGACTGCGACGGGCGAGACCGCTAGAACGGCGCGGTGCTCTCGAATAGCAGTGCCTCGCCTGTGGCTGGGTGCTGCAGCGCCAACCTGCAGGCATGCAACAGCAGGCGCGGGGCCTGGGCTTGTACGGCGGGCGGGGCGTATAGCGCGTCGCCCAGTATCGGGTGGCCGATGGCCGCCAGGTGCACGCGCAGCTGGTGCGAACGGCCGGTGACGGGCTCCAGCAGTAGCCGTGTGCTGTGCTCTGTGGTGGATAGGGGCTGCCAGCGCGTGCAGCTGGGTTTGCCTTCTGCGGGGTCAATCATGCGCAGCGGCCGGTTCGGCCAGTCCACGCGGATAGCCAGGTCGATCTGGCCCCAGCCGTCGGCATTGGCCGGCGCGGGCAGCTGACCAGCCACCACGGCGGTATAGCGTTTGTCCACCTTGCGGCCGGCGAAGGCGGCGTTCAATAGGCGTTGCATCTCCGGCCCGCGCGCCATCAGCAGCAGGCCGGAGGTGGACATGTCCAGCCGGTGAACTATGAGCGCATCCGGGTACAGCTGCTGCGCGCGGGTGCTCAGGCAGTCCTGCTTGTCCTCGCCGCGGCCGGGCACGGACAGCAGGCCGCTGGGTTTGTTGAATACCAGGAGATGCGGGTCGGCGTAGACCGTGTCCAGGCCGGGGCCAGGGAGGTTAGAGCCGTCCACGGCGTTGTTCACGCTGCATGAAGAGGAACAGGCTTTCGACCTTTTCGCGCGCCCAGGGCGTCTTGCGCAGGAACTTCAGGCTGGAGTTGACGCTGGGGTCGCTGGTGAAGCAGCGGATATTGATCTGCCGGCCCAGCTCGTCCCAACCGTAGGCGGCCACCAGCTGGGTGAGTATGGATTCCAGCGTGACGCCGTGCAGCGGGTTGCGGGCCTGGCTTTGGGGCGGGGTGGGGGTGAAGTCGGCAGTCATGAAGAGGCGTTGTCCAGAATCAGGCGCTGCACGGTAGCACACAGCTCTTCCACGTCGTTCGGCTTGTGGATCAGTGCCTTTACGCCCTCGGCGATGGCGCTTTGCTCGATTTCGGCGGTGATGTAGCCGGATGCCAGCGCCACCGGCAGGTCCGGTCGTATGCGCTGGGCTTCGCGCACCAGGTCCACGCCGCAGTAGCCGGGCATGTTGAAGTCGGTGACCAGCAGGTCGTATTCGGCGGCATTGGCGCGCAGCTCTGCCGCGGCCTTGTTGGGGTCGGAGAAGCCATTCACGCGCAGGCCGCGCCGGCGCAGCAGGCGCTCCACCAGGAACACCAGGGCGTGGTCGTCGTCCACATACATCACGTGCTTGCCCTGCACGCCGGCGCTGGGCGCGGCGGGTGTGGCCGGGGCGGCCGGAGGCGGGGCGGAGACTGTTTCCGAGGCCGGGAAGTACAGGGTGAAGCGGCTGCCCAGGCCGGGCGCGCTTTGCACATCGACAGCGCCCGCATGGCTGCGCATCACCCCGTGCACCACGGCCAGGCCCAGGCCCGTGCCTTGGCCCACCTCTTTGGTGGTGAAGAAAGGTTCAAAAATACGCCGCAAGGTCACGTCGTCCATGCCTTTGCCGCTGTCCAGCACGGCCAGCATGGCGTGGGGGCCGGGCGCCAGGCCGAGGCGGGTGCACAGCCGCGCATCGGGTACCACGCCGGACAGCTCGATGCTGACCACGCCGCGTGGCTCCACTGAGGCCTGGATGGCATTGGTACACAGGTTCAGCACGGCTTGCTGCACCTGCACCGGGTCGGCCAGCACCACCGGCGTGTCGGGGTTGATGTGCATGTGCAGCTCTACCGCGGGCGGCAGGGTCACGCGCAGCAGGCGTTCGGTTTCCACCACCACCTCGGCCAGGGACACGGGGCTGCGCCGGGGCGCCTCGTTGCGGCTGAAGGTAAGGATCTGGCGCACCAGGTCACGCGCGCGGCGGCCGGCTTTTTCGATCTCGTGCAGGCTGACCTGGGCCGGCGAATTCGGGCCGGCGTCTTCCTTGGCCAGTTCCACATTGCCGAGGATGGCACTGAGGATGTTGTTGAAGTCGTGCGCAATACCACCGGCCATGGTGCCCACGGCCTGCATTTTTTGTGATTCGCGCAGCTGGGCTTCGAGTACGCCGCGCTGGGCTTCGGCGCGCTTGCGGCTGGTCAGGTCGCGGGCGAAGACGGTGGTGGTTTCGCCGGTGGGGTGCCGCTCGAACGACACGCTGACCTCGACCGACAGGGTGCGGCCGCTGGCCGTCAGGGCCTGCATTTCGCCCAGAAAGGCTTGGGTGGAGATCTGGTTCAGGGCCAGGGCGTGCTCGGCGTCCGGGAAGAAGCGCGCCAGCGCGCTGCCTAGCGCCTGCTCGGACGGGCACTGGAACAGGGCCGCCGCCGTGGGGTTGAAGACGGTGATGCGCTGGTCTTTGTCGATGCAGATGATGGCGTCCAGCGCGGAGTTGATCACCGCCTCCAGCCGGCTTTCGCTCATGCGCAACTGTCCGTTACGTTGGCGCAGGGCGGTGGCGCTAAGTTGCAGGGCGCGGCGCTCGGCCAGCAGTGGGCCCTGGTCCACCACCGCGCAGATGTAATGCACCAGGGATTCCTGGGCGCTTTCCAGGCGGGCAATGTGCAGGTCACCCGACATGGTGCCCGTGGGGCCGATGTTGAACACCACCTCGGTGGCTTCACAGTGGCCATCCACCCGCGCTTCGCGGAAGGCCTGGCGTACCTGCTCGGTACAGCCGGGGCTGACGAAGGGCATCAAAAAGTGCAGCGGCCGGTCGCGCTCGGTGGGTTGGAACAGGCGCTGCGCCATGGCATTGCTTTGCACCACCATGTCGTGGTCGTCCACCACCATCAGGGCCAGGGGCACGCCGGAGAAAAGGGTTTCAAAACGCTCGGACGCGGCTTCGGCCGCAGCCTGGCTGAAGCGCAGCACCTTGTTCTGGCTTTCCAGTTCTGCCTGGTAGGCGCGCAGGTCGCGCACAACTTGCGGCAGTGGGTGGTCCTCAGGCGAGCGGTCTTGCGGCATGGCGTTAGGGGCAATGTACACCCCGGCCGGGGTGGGCGCAGGGCGGTGGTAGCGGGCGGGTCTGCAGGGGATTTCTGTCCCACATTTTGACGACTTCCCAGCGTGAAATGTAACAAAGAAGCTGAAGTGGCTTTGCGGATTCCGCTATTTCAGGTTATTGCAAATCGATGCGGTTTATAGAGCACATCCGGTTACGATAGCGGGCAATCTATTTTCCAAGGTTATTTTGTATACGATTCATGCTGCCCTACACCAGTGACGTTGTTCTTTATTCGCTTCTGGTGAATGCAGTTGTGAACCTGACGATGGGCCTGGCTCTGCTATGGGTATGGCTGGGCCGTCGCAACCAGCTGTTCGCGCGTGACATGGGGGCCGCGCAGCTGGCCCAGTTCCTCGTGCCCTGGGGTTACATCTTTGGACAAAGGGCCCAGCCTGCATGGGCCGGTGCTGGCCTGGCGCTGGTGGTCATCAGCCAGACGGCCAGCATCCTGCTGATGCTGCGCGGCAGTACCCGCTTTGTTGACTGGAAGCTCAGCCGCCGTGAGTGGCAGAGATTCCTTTCCTTATTTCTATTGGCGGACCTGGCGGTGCTGGGATTCCAGCAGCAGCTAGCCCTGGCGTGGCTGGTTCCGGTATTTCTGGTGTGGGCCGGCCTGATGGTCAGCCGCGGCCTGCACCGCAGTGGCAGCACCGAACGAGCCGTCGGCCCGTTGATGCTGCTGCTGGGTGTGCTCGGCGTGGGCCAGGCGCTGCTGGCGCAGGACGGCATGGCCGTGCTGCAGACAAATCTGGTCTCGGTGCTGCGCTTGGCCCTGGGCCTGGTGCTGATGTATGTGGCGCTGGAGCGCTCCATCCTGGAGTCGCGCCGTCTGCACAACCGCTTCCAGCGCCTGGTGGAGCGTTCGCACCAGGGCATCATGGTGTGTGCCGGCCCGCATGTACTGTTTGCCAACCCGGCCTTGATGGCCATCTACGGTTTTACCGACCTGGCCAAGGTGGCCCCCGCATCGCTGCTGCAAGGCATTCCGGCGGACGAGGTGGAACAGGTGCACGGCCATCTGCGCCAGTTGAATTCCGGTCGTGCCGACCATGTGCAATGGGAAGGCCTGCGGTACCGCCAGGACGGCTCGGCCGTGTGGCTGCGCTTTTCGGCCTGGCGCACGCGCTGGGACGATGTGAAGGCCATCCAGTTTCTGGTGACGGACCAGACCCGGCGCCGCGAGGTCACGCAGGCCTTGCAGCTGCAAGCCATGTATGACGACCTGACCGGCCTGCCGAACCGGCGCGCCTTGCTGCAGGCGCTGCGTGAGCGCTGTGGCAACCAGCCGCAAGGGGGGCCATTCGGCTTGGTGCTGCTGGGCATAGACCGCTTCAAGCTGTTCAACGAGGCCCATGGCCTGACGGTGGGTGATGAGGTGCTGCAGGCCCTGGTGGCCATGCTGTTGCACGAGATGGGCGAAGGCTGCGGCCTGATGCGTCTGGGTGCAGACGAGTTCGCCTTCGTGGTGTCCTGCGACGACGACCTGGATCGCCCACAGGCTTTGGCGCGCCAGGTGCAGGCTTTGCTGCAGCGCCCGTTGTTGCTGTCGCAGCATGATTTCTTCATCGACGTGTCCATGGGCATCGCACTCTTCCCGGAGCACGCGCAGGACGCCGAATCCATGCTGCGTGCCGCCAATACCGCCATGCATGTGGCCAAGCGCACGCCGGGCACCTCGGTGGCGCTGGCGGAGGCGCGCTTCGAGCAGGGCTCCAGCGACGTGCTGGAGCAGGAGCAGGCCTTGCGGACGGCCATCGAGCGGCGCGAGTTCAAGCTCTTCTACCAACCCAAGGTGGACGCGCACACTGGCAGCCTGACCAGCTTCGAGGCCCTGGCCCGCTGGGACAGCCCCATGCGCGGCTGGGTCAGTCCCATGGAGTTCATTGCCGTGGCCGAGCGCACTGGGTTGATAGACGACCTGGGCCAATTGCTGCTGATGCAGGCCTGCGAACAGGTGGCGGACTGGCGTACCCGTTTTGACGATGTGGTGCCGGTGGCCATCAATGTCTCGCCGCTGCAGATGCTGGGTGGTGGCTTTCCGGCGCTGGTGGAAGGCCTGCTGCAGCGCTACGACCTGCCGGCCAAGGCCTTGCTGCTGGAGCTGACCGAGAGTGCAGCGGTGTCCAACCAGGCCGAGGTGCGCGAGCAGATCTTGCGCTTGCGTGCCTTGGGTGTTGGCGTGGGCCTGGATGACTTCGGCACCGGCTTCTCGTCGCTGAACATGCTGCGCAGCCTGCCCGTGCAGTCGGTCAAGATAGACCGTGGCCTGATCGAACCCCTGCCAGCACCCGATGCCACGGCCGTGGTGCGCGCCGTTTGCCAACTGGCCGTGGCGCTGGACTTGAATGTGGTGGCCGAAGGCATTGAAACCGAGGCCCAGGCCGTGGTGGCGCGCGCCGCGGGCTGCCATGAGCTGCAGGGCTTTTTGTTCGCCCAGCCGCTGACGCCGGACGAAGCCAGCCAGTGGCTGGGCTACGCGCCTGTTGCGGTAGAAGTCTGATGTTTATAAGAAATATGCCGCTAGCGCAGGTAGTTCCTGTGCAGGCAGCTATTTAAACTGTAGCGCCAGCCGTATCAGGCGCGGTGCGAAATCTCTACCACCACGGCGCGCGCGGCCAGGGTCTGCACCAGGTTTTCGGCGGCTGCGCGGTTGCGGGCATCCAGGTTGGCGTCCCACTCGTCCAGCAGATAGACCGGGCTGCTGGTCTTGTCGGTGATCTCCTGGAGTGCGCGCAGCTGGCGTTCGCCGGATGAAAAGCCGCTGTTGCTGGGGGCATCCTCACCATCGCCATCTTCTTCGGCATCGTCTGCTTCATTTCCCTGGGCAAATGCAAATGCCAGCTTGTCGTGCGTAGGCCAGTAAAAAGCCTGCTGGCCCAGCGCTACCTTCAGGGCCGCCAGCAGAGTGGACTTGCCCGAGCCATTGCCGCCGCGCACCATCAGTCGCCCGGCGGGTTGGGCATGCACGGCCTGCAGCACCCCGTCCAGCGCGGTACAGGGCAGGGTGGGGCCGCCCGCTGCCCATTGCAGTTTCAACTCTTCATACGCAATGCGCTGCGTGAAGGCCGCGTCGGGCGCTGGGCGCATGGCGTTGCAGGCGCCGCCTATGCGCGTCCACACGGCGGCCAAGTCGTTCCAACCCGAGGCCAGGTCGTGCATATCGCTGGACAGGGCAATCTGCCGTGGCAGGGTGGCCGCCAGGGCCACCAGTAGGCTGGTATTGCCGGCGTTGTCTCCCGCCACCCAGGCCAGATAGGCGAACAGCGCGGCCAGCGAGACGATGCCGTTGATGGTGGCCAGACCTTCGCGCGCCAGGATGGCGCGGATCTGCGCCGCCAGCGCATCGCGCAGCCGGGTCTTGAAGCCCGCGTGCCACAGGCGAAAGTTGTAGCGGTTGCCGCTGAAGATGTTGTCCCAGGCGCTGTAGGTGTGCGCCGTCATGCGGTTGGTGCTGCGCTGGTGCGCCAGATAGGCCGCGGCCACCGGTTTGCGCAGCAGCCATTGCATTAGCAGCAAGGTGGCAAACACCGCCGCGTAGACCAGGGGTAGCCCGCCGTCTATCGCCACACCCAGCACGGCAGCATTGAACAGCAGGCCGAACAGCAGCTTCAGGTCGGCTTCCAGTTCATAGACCAGCTCGAAGAAGATGTGGAAGGCTTCGTTGGTTAGAAACGGCTCCACCTCTTCACGCTGGTCCTTGTCGCCCAGCAGGCTGGCCTGACCCCGGTTGTCGCGGGCGAAGCGCAGCATGTAGCGGCCAAAGGCGCCAAAGCCGGCGCGCTCGGCAAAAATCCAGCTGCTGGCGCCCAGCACATAGGACGCAGATTGCACGCCTACGATCCACACGAAGTCGGACACCAGAAACACCTTGTCCACCACGTCGCGACCGGCTTCGATGATTAGCCAGGTGGTGCTGGCCGCCAGCGCGGCCTCGGCCATCAGGAACAGCAGCATCCAGAAGAACGGAGCGCAGACCAGAAAGCGCAAAAAGTCACGGTTTTGGTAGGGCGGCAGTGCGGATCGGGGCGTCAGAAGGGCGTGCATAGAGGAGGGCGATGGTACATGGCCGGCATTTACACGGGCTTCGTCACAAAAGCCACGGGCCGTAGCCTTAGAATTCGCACCCAATAGAGGGCGTTAGGGAGGCGCAGGTTTTTTTCTAAGACTTGTCAACCGCCCGTACAGCGCTGCGTTCTAGAGGTGTCTGCAGGTAAATGTGAATTGAATGACAGACGTTTTTATTTTTTCACTCCGAAAGAAGACCATGGCAAAGAAGAAGCACAGCAAGAAACCAGCTAAGAAGTCGGTTGCCAAGTAATTCTTGGGTAGACTTTGGAAAAAACCCGCCTCTGGCGGGTTTTTTTCTGCGCGCTCATTTATCCTCTTCGGCCTATGCACACGCCTATGTCCACGCTTTTGATACGCAATGCCGAATGCTTGGCTACCATGGACGCCCAGGGCCAGGAATGGCGCAATGCCTATGTGTTCATCCGCGGCGGTCACATTGAATCGCTAGGGCCCATGGCCGACATGCCGCCCGGCCTGGCGGACGGCGCCGACGAGGTGATTGACGCCAGCGGCCACCTGGCGCTACCCGGCCTGGTCAACACCCACCACCACATGTACCAGAGCCTGACCCGGGCCATCCCCCAGGTGCAGAACGCCGAGCTGTTTGGCTGGCTGCGCGGGCTGTACCCTCTCTGGGCCGGGCTGACGCCCGAGATGGTCCATGTGTCCACCCAGATCGCCATGGCCGAGCTGCTGCTCAGCGGCTGCACCACCAGCAGCGACCACCTCTACATCTACCCGAATGGCGTGCGCCTGGACGACAGCATCCACGCGGCCCGCGAGATCGGCATGCGCTTCACTGCCACCCGGGGCAGCATGAGCGTGGGCGCGTCCAAGGGCGGTCTGCCGCCCGACAGCGTGGTCGAGAATGAAGACGCGATCCTGAAGGACACACAGCGTCTGGTGCAGCAGTACCATGACGCCGGCCATGGCTCCATGCTGCAGGTGGCGGTGGCACCGTGTTCGCCGTTCAGCGTCAGCCGCGACCTGATGCGTGAGTCGGCCCGTCTCGCGCGCAGCCTGGGTGTGCGCATGCACACCCACCTGGCCGAGAACGACCACGACATCGCCTACAGCCGCGAAAAATTCAACTGCACGCCCGCCCAGTACGCGCAAGAGCTGGGCTGGCTGGGCGACGACGTGTGGCACGCCCACTGCGTGAAGCTCGATGCCGAGGGCATCAGCCTGTACGCCGCCACCCGCACCGGCGTGGCCCATTGCCCCTGCAGCAATATGCGTTTGGCCAGCGGCATTGCGCCCATCCGCAAGATGCTGGACGCCGGCGTGCCCGTCGGCCTGGGCGTGGATGGCAGCGCCAGCAACGACGGCGCCCACATGGTGGCCGAAGCGCGCCAGGCCTTGCTGCTGGCCCGCGTGGGCAAGTCGCTGGAAGCTTTCGGTTGTGATAGCGGGCCAGCCGAAATGACGGCCCGCGACGCGCTGGCCATGGCCACGCGGGGCGGCGCCCAGGTGCTGGGTCGGCAAGACATCGGCCATCTGGCGCCCGGCATGTGCGCCGACCTGGCCCTGTTCGACCTGCGCACCCTGGGCTTTGCCGGCGGTGCAGTGCACGACCCGCTGGGCAGCCTGCTGCTGTGCGCCAGCCCGCAGGCCGCCTACACCGTGGTTAATGGCCGCGTCGTGGTGCGCCAGGGCCAGCTCACCACCGTGGACCTGGGGCCGCTGGTGGAGCGGCACAACCGCCTGGCCCTGCAGCTGGCCCAGGCCTGATTTTTCATTGCTTCAATTTTGATAGCTGCCAGCGTAGGTAAATCCTGCGCTAGAGCCATTTTTTCATATAAACCTGGGCCGATGCAGCTGCTCCGTTAAACTGTAAGCCCATACAGCCCTGCATTTGTCTGCCCATGTCGCCCGAAAACCTCGCCCAGTCCGCTCTTGACGCTTTTGACCAGGTGGTGGGCGCAGCGGGCGGCTTTCGCAGCCGGCCCGGGCAGCGGCTGATGGCTGAGCGCGTGGCCCAGACCTTTGCCGAGGCTACGCTGGGCAAGCTGGAGGATGATGACGCCATACCCCAGCGCTCCATAGCGGTGATACAGGCCGGTACCGGCGTGGGCAAATCCCTGGCTTACTGCGTGCCGGCCATTGCCCTGGCGCTGTCCCGCAAGACCCGGGTGCTGATCTCCACCGCCACCGTGGCCCTGCAGGAGCAGTTGGTCAGCAAGGATCTGCCTGCACTGGCGGCCCTGATGCCCGAGCCTTTTCGCTTTGGCCTGGCCAAGGGGCGGGGCCGTTATGTGTGCAAGCTCAAGCTGGCGCGCCTGGCCGGCGAGGGCGGTGCGCTGGACGAAGATGATTTTTTCGCCGACGAGTTGGCCGCCGCCGGTGCCCCCCTGGTGCGCCACGACGAAGAGGCCCGCATGCTGCAGTACGCCGGCCTGGCACGCGATCTGGCCAGCGCCACCTGGGATGGTGACCGCGACAACCTGGCCCAGCAGCCCGATGCCGACATCTGGCAACCCATCGCCGCCGAAGCCAGCAGCTGCACCGGCAAGCACTGCCCGGTGTTCAACGGCTGCACGTATTTTGAAAAACGCAAGGAGCTGGTCGGCGCCCAGGTGATCGTGGCCAACCACGACCTGCTGCTGTCCACCCTGGGCACGCGCACCTTGCCCGAGCTGGACAACTGCCTGCTGGTGCTCGACGAGGGCCACCACCTGCCCGCCGTGGCGCTGGACAAATTCTCGTGCTCCATGGACCTGAGCCGGCTGGGCTGGATAGACACCCTGGCCAGCCGCTCCAAGCGCATAGGCTCGCTGATGGCCGTGTCCGAGGTGGCCGAGGTCGGCCGCTATGCATCCCAGCTCAAGCAGACGCTGGAGGAGATCGCCCGCAGCGTGGCCGAGCTGTATGCCCCGGTGCTGAACGAGCCGGCCGGCGCCTACGGCCCGCCGCGCGTGCGCCTACCCAAGGGCGAGCTGCCGCTGATGTTGGTTGAGCCGCTGGGCATGGTCAGCGTGCTGGCCGAGAGCTTTCTGGACGTGCTGAATGCCATCGCCAAGGCCTTGCGCGCCGAGATGAAGGACAACCCCAACGAGGCGCGTCGCCTGTCGGTGCTGTACGCCCAGTTGGGCACGCTGTCGCCTCGGCTGGAGTCGGTGCACGCCACGGCACAGCTGCTGTTGCAGGAGGTTCCAGCCAACCCATCGGGCCCGACTCGCGCCCCGGTGGCCAAATGGTTCACCCTGGCGAACAACGACGGCCGGGTGCAGATCAAGGCCTATGCCAGCCCCATCTTGCCCGGCTCGGCCCTGCGCGGCCAGTTGTGGGCCGGTGTGCGGGCGGCGGTGGTGACATCGGCCACGCTGACCAGCTGCGGCGAGTTTGATTTCTTCCTGCGTGAAACCGGTTTGAAAGAAGACGACGCCACCACCACGCTGGAGGTAGCCAGCCCCTTTGACTACGCCAGCCAAGGCCAGTTTGTCACCGTGCAGACCCTGGCCGACCCGCGCAATGCCAGCGCATTCACCTCCGAGATGGTGCTGGCCCTGGTGCGCGACCTGGCCGATGTGCAGCATGGCGCGCTGTGCCTGTTCACCTCGCGCGACCAGATGCGCCAGGCCGTGCTGGCCTTGCCCGAGGCACTGCGCAGCCTGGTGCTGGTGCAGGGTGACCTGCCGCGCATGCGCCTGATGCAGCAGCACCGTGAACGCGTGCAGGCCGGCCTGGTGTCCATCATCTTTGGCATGCAAAGCTTTGGCGAAGGCCTGGACTTACCGGGGCAGCTGTGCGAAACCGTGTTCATCGCCAAGCTGCCCTTCGCCCCGCCCGACGACCCAGTGGGCGAAGCCCGGGCCGAATGGCTGCGCGGCGTGGGCCGCGACCCGTTTTCTGAGCTGGTGGTGCCGGCCACGGCCATCAAGTTGGCCCAGTGGGCAGGCCGCGCAATCCGCACCGAGACGGACAAGTCCTTCGTCTACTGCTACGACCGGCGCCTGTCCGACACCTCGTACGGCCAGCGCTTGCTGCAAGGCCTGCCGCCGTTTGCCCGCAAGCGCCTGGACGCCCAAGGAAAAGTGTTGGCGTAAATTACAGAAATACCTGAGGAGACAACCATGCGTTTCGGACTCATTGCCCACCGCCTGCACCGCCAGGGCTCCGACAGTGGCTTGCTGCGCTGGCTGCGCGCCGCCGAACCCTCGGTACGCGGACTCAACCTGGGCCTGCACGCTGTCGGCGGCACCTATGACGCGGTGGAACGCTACGGCTTGCTGGACAGCTTCCCCGGCCTGGTGCGCTACCCGAATGGTTTTGAAGGTGGGCTGACGCGCCTGGTCTCGCACATCGTGGGTGGCGTGAACCCCGCGCATGCGCTGGATGGCGTGATCTTCCTGATCGACCCGGTAGACCCTTCCTCGATGTACCCCGAGGCCCTGGCCCTGAAGCGCCAGTGCGTGACCCACGGCAAGCCCTTTCTGGCGACCGAAGCCGCGGCGCTGGAATGGTTGGAGATCGAGGGTTTGCACGCCGGCCTGGCACCAGCCCAAACGTCCGGCAAGGCCCTGCTGGACGCCATGCCGTCCCAGGTGGTGGCGCTGATCGCCCACGATGCGCTGAAGACCCAGATGGTGGAGTTTGCCGGCACGCATTTCGACCTGCTGTCGCGCTACCAGGAACGCGTGGCCACCGGTACTACCGGCGGCCTGCTGAACGCTCTGGCCTGGAGCCGCGGCTGGCCGCGCGACAAGGCCTGGGCCACACCCTACCGCAGCGGCCCGCTAGGCGGCGACGCGCAGATCGCCGAGCGCGTGCTGGACGGCACCTGCCAGAAGGTCATCTTCTTCGAAGATCCGCACGTGGCCCGCCAGCACGAAGCCGACATCCAGCTGATGGAGCGCGCCGTGTGTAGCGCCGGCGAGCGCACCAGCTGCATGAACTCCCCATCCATGGCCTGGCACTGGGCACAGGCGCTGACCCACGTGGTCTGAGTTTGAGGAAAAATGGCCGCTCGCGCAGATGCAATCTGCGTAGCTAGCTCCTAAATTGCTAGCTATGATGTTGCCGCTGCCGTGTGGTTCGGTGACCGCCATGAAGCTTTGGGTGCCCCATGCTATTTAATTCGGTCGAGTTTCTGTTTTTGTTCCTGCCGGTCTTGTTGCTGGTGTTTTTCCGCATCGGCCGCTACAGCGTGCGTGCCGGTGCGGTGTGGCTGACGGCCTGCTCGCTATTTTTCTACGCCTGGTGGAATCCGGCCTATCTGGGTCTGCTGCTGGCGTCGATTTTTTTCAACTACACCGTGGGCTACCGCCTGGCCCAGGGCGACGACATCGGTTCGCGGCGCCGCAAGTGGCTGCTGGCGTTTGGCGTGGGGGCGGACCTGGCGCTGCTGGGCTACTACAAGTACGCGGACTTCAGCATCGGCATCGTGAATGCATCCCTGGGCACGGCTTACCCACTGGCAGGCATCGTGTTGCCTCTGGGCATCTCGTTTTTCACCTTTACGCAGATCGCGTTTCTGGTGGATGCGGCGCAGGGCAAGGCCAAGGAGTTCAACTTCATCCATTACAGCCTGTTCGTCACTTATTTCCCGCACCTGATCGCCGGGCCGGTGCTGCACCACAAGGAAATGATGCCGCAGTTCACGCGGGCCAGCACCTACCGTTTCCATTCAGAGAATTTCACCGCTGGCTTGACCATGTTTGCGCTGGGCCTGTTCAAAAAAGTGGTGCTGGCCGATGGCGTGGCACCTTACGCCAGCCTGCTGTTCAAGGCTGCGGAGCAGGGCGAGGCCCTGGGCCTGCTGCAGAGCTGGGGCGGTGTGCTAGCGTACACGCTGCAGCTGTATTTCGACTTTTCGGGCTACTGCGACATGGCGATTGGCCTGTCTTTCATGCTGGGCGTGCGGCTGCCGCTGAACTTCAATTCGCCCTACAAGGCCGCCAATATTGCCGATTTCTGGCGGCGCTGGCACATGACGTTGTCGCGCTTTCTGCGCGACTACCTCTACATCCCGCTGGGCGGCAACCGCAAGGGTGTGTCCTGGCGTTACCTGAACCTGATGGCCACCATGCTGCTGGGTGGCCTGTGGCACGGCGCGGGCTGGACCTTTGTCATCTGGGGCGGCCTGCATGGCCTGTACCTGGTGCTGCACCAGGGCTGGCAGGCCGTCTGCCGCCGGCGCGGCTGGGACGCCGGGCCCCGTACGGTGCTAGGCCATACGCTGGCCGTGCTGCTGACCTTTCTGGCGGTGGTGGTGGGCTGGGTGTTCTTCCGTGCCAGTACGCTGGATGGCGCGCTGCGCGTGCTGGGCGCCATGCTGGGGCGCGACGGCATCAGCCTGCCGGACGCGATTGGCCTGCGCCTGGGCGGGCTGGGCAACTGGCTGGCACTACAGGGCGTAGCCTTCACCCCGGGGGGCGGGCGTGATTTCGTGATGACTTTTGTGTGGGTGATCGCCTTGCTGCCCATCGTGTTTTTCGCACCCAACAGCCAGCAGATCATGGGCCGCTTCAAGCCCGCGCTGGACCAGGGCGGCGACGCTGTGCAGGCCCGCTGGCTGTGGGCGCCCAACCGCCGCTGGGGCATGCTGATGGCGGTGGTGCTGGCCTGCGGCCTGCTGCTGCTGACCCGGCCCAGCGAGTTTTTGTACTTTCAGTTTTAAGGCCAGGCACCCATGAAGCGTTATCTTTTGGGTTGGCTGGGCTTGACTGCTGTTCTGGTACTGCTGGTTGCTGTATTCAATGCGGTAGTGGACCCATATGGCCTGATCCGTGGCGTGGACCGTGCCGGGTTCAATCGCGTCAAACCTGCGGCTGGTGCCCACGGCGCCATGGCCAAGGCCTACCAGGTGCTGCGGGTGCAGCCAGGCGCGTTGGTACTGGGCAATTCGCGGGCCGAAGTGGGCTTTGACCCGCAGCATCCGGCCTGGCCTGCGGGCGCACAACCGGTGTTCAACCTGGCGCTGCCCGGTACAGACACCTCCACCAGCGTGCAGAGCTTGCAGCATGTGCTGGCCAACTCCGGTGCCCACCCCAAAGTGGTGGTCTGGGGCGTTGATTTCATGGACTTTTTGGTGGACCCGCGCATGCCGCCGTCCAGCCCCGCAGGGGTAGGCTCGGGCGGGCGCTGGCTGACGCAGGATGACGGCGCTGTCAACCCAACCCGCTGGCGTCAGCAGCTGCGCGACTATGCGGAATCGACCCTGACCATGGGCGCCTTGCTGGACTCAGTGCAGACCCTGGCCAGCCAGCGCAACGCTTATGCCAGCGATCTCACGCCGCTGGGCTTCAACCCCATGCAGGATTACGTCAAGATCTCGGCGGACGAGGGTTACTGGAACGTATTTCGGCAGAAGGACGTGGCCAACCTGCAGGCCTATCTGCGCCGCCCCAAGAGCATTCTGGATGCGGGTGGCCGCTCGTCCTACGCGCTGGAGGACTTGCGCCGCGTCATACAGCTGTGCCAGCAGAACGGCATAGAGCTGCACCTGGTGGTCTACCCCTACCACGCCCACTTGCTGGAGATCATGCGCCTCAGCGGGCATTGGCCGGTGTTCGAGGACTGGAAGCGCATGTTGGTGCGTACGGTGGAGCAGGCTTCCGTGCCGGGTCGGCCTGTGCCGCTGTGGGACTTCAGCGGCTTCAACCGCTATGCGAACGAAGATGTCCCCCCGCGCGGCGACCGCCATAGCGCCATGCAGTGGTACTGGGAGGCCGGTCACTTCAAGAGTGCGCTGGGCGGACTGGTATTGGGCCGTGTGCTGGGGCATGGCGCGCCAGACCCGGCATGGGGCGTGCAATTGCAATCTGCGAACCTGGAATCGCATATCGCCACCCTGCAGGCACAGGAGCGGGATTACCGGCTCAGCCATGCAGCCGATGTGCAGGCCCTGGAGACTTTGGCCAGCCAGGCCAGGGAGCGCATGCCAAGCCGCTGAGCTACCAAGCAAGCCGGGTGTGAATACCCCTAACGTTGTGTCCAGATTGATTTAGGCGCATTCTTTGTAAGCCGGCGTTGGCTGTTTACAAGGAGTCCGCCATGTCCATCGGTACGCACTTGTTTTTAACCCGGACGCGGCGCGCTCTGGGCGTTCTTTTGCTGCTATGGAGCCCCGTATGGGCGGCGGTGGAGCAGCCGCCACCGACCACGCAGACGGCCGTGGCCGCGCTGACCAAGGCGAATGCGGCTGTGGTAGGTGTGCAGGTCAGCGTGGCAGAGAACGCGCGTTCGGCCCAGACCCTGGGGCAGCAGCGCGCCGGCTCCGGCGTGGTGATTGGCGACGACGGCCTGGTGCTCACCATCGGCTATCTGATGCTGGAAGCACAGACCATCCAAATCACCACCCAGGACAACAAAACCCTGCCGGCACAGGCCGTGGCCTACGACTTGGCCACCGGCTTCGGACTGGTACGGCCGCTGGTGCCTTTACGCGGTGTGCAGCCCGTGCCGTTGGGCAGCTTGGGTGAATTGCACAACGGCGAGCCGCTGATGGCCGTGACTGGTCCGCAGCCCAGCGGGGACGGCGGCGACATCACCATGGTCCAGGCGGTGAGTAAGCGGCCATTTTCCGGCTACTGGGAATACCACATTGATGCAGCCCTTTTCACCAGCCCACCCATCAGTAACCACTCGGGCGCGGCCGTGTTCAACCAGAAGGGTGAGCTGATGGGTATAGGCAGCTTGTTTGTGGGCGATGCGTTTGGCAGCAGCCGCGGCGTGCCCGGCAATATGTTTGTACCGGTGGACTTGCTCAAACCCATTCTGGGCGAGATGCAAAAGACCGGCAGCAGCCAGCAAAGCCACCGCCCCTGGGTGGGGCTGAGCTCCAGCGAACAGGCCGGCCGGGTGCAGATCGTGAGGGTGAACCAGGAAAGTCCGGCCCAGCAGGCCGGCCTGCAGCCCGGTGACCTGGTGCTGGCGGTGGACGGCGTCAAGGTGACGACCCTCGAGTCGTTCTATAAAAAGCTGTGGGATCACGCCGAGCCCGACGCCTCCATAGAGCTAACGGTGTTGCAGGGCGCAGACATCAAGACCATTGTGCTCAAGGCCGTGGACCGCATGAACACCATGCAGAAGCCTGCAGGGATTTAAGGCACGTTTTAGGCTGCTGGCGCAGATAATACCTGCGCTGATAGCTATCGAATGTATAGCGTCAGGCGTGGCGGCGCACGGTCAGCAAAATGCCACCCATGGTGGCGAACAGCCCGCCGCAGACGCGGTTGACCCAGCGGATGTGGCTGCTGGATGCCAAAAATGGCGCCACCCGTGCCGTGCCCAGGGAGCACAGGGTCAGCACCGACATTTCCATGGCCATGAAGGTGCTGGCCAGGATGGCCATTTGCGAACCCCAGGCGGCTGCCGGGTCCAGAAATTGCGGGAAGAAGGCGGCAAAGAACAGCAGCGCCTTGGGGTTGCTGGCACCCACCATCAGGCCCTGCATGTAGCAGGCGCGCAGGCTGGGCAGGGCGACGGAGCCGGCCCGCTCGGGCGTGAATGCCAGCGCTGGGCTGCGCCAAGTCTTGATGCCCAAATAGACCAGATAGGCCGCGCCGCAGACCTTGAGCACGGTAAACGCCATTTCAGACGCTGCCAGCACCGCACCCAGGCCAATCGCCGACAGCAGCATGATGCCCAGCGCCGCCGTGATGCTGCCCACACCCGACACCACGCCACGCGCCCAGCCGTGCTGCAGCGCACGGGTAATGCACATCAACATGGTCGGGCCCGGAGACAGCACGAGTACCGCCACGGCGGCAATGTAGAGCAGATAGGTGGACAGAGTCATGGTGGCACCCAGGTTTGCGCGTTGATGGGTGGTTTAAGCGGCGGCTTCGACCTGTTCGGACAGGTTCATCCAGCGTTCTTCCAGCGGGTCCAGCTCCGCCACCACCTGCTTCAGGCGCTTGCTGGCCTGGGCAATTTCGGCGGGCGGCAGCTGGGTCATCAGGCGCTGTTCCAGGCCATCTTTTTCGGTCTGCAGAGCGGCGATGGCTTTATCGAGCTTTTCCAACTCGCGCTGTAGTGCCTTGGTGTTGACCACCGGTGCTGGCGGTGGTGCGGCCACCACCACGGGGGCTGGAGCGGCACTGGCGTTCTTGGCTTCTTCGCGCAGGCGCTTGGACTCTTCCAGCAGGTAGCGCTGGTAGTCGTCGAGATCACCATCAAACGGTTCGACACCACCGCGCGACACCATCCAGAACTCGTCGCAGACCGAGCGCAACAGGGCACGGTCGTGGCTGACCAGCATCACCGTGCCTTCGAATTCGTTCAGCGCCATGGCCAGCGCTTCGCGGGTGGCCAAATCCAAATGGTTGGTCGGTTCATCCAGCAGCAGCAGATTCGGGCGCTGCCAGACGATCATGCACAGCACCAGGCGGGCTTTTTCGCCGCCGCTCATGCTGCCCACGGCCTGTTTCACCATGTCGCCGCTGAAATTGAAGGTGCCCAGGAAGCTGCGCAGGTCCTGCTCGCGCGTGCCCTGGCCAGCCAGCTTGCCGGCGGCGGTGGTTTCCTTCACCAGGCGGATCATGTGTTCCAGCGGGGTGTCGGCCGGGCGCAGCACGTCCAGCTCCTGCTGGGCGAAGTAGCCGATGTTCAGGCCCTTGCCTTCGATGATCTCGCCGTGGATGGGCGTGAGTGCGCGGGCTACCGTCTTCACCAGGGTCGATTTACCTTGGCCGTTGGCGCCCAGAATGCCGATGCGCTGGCCGGCCAGCACCGATTTGCTGACCTTCTGCACGATGACCGTGGGGCCCGTGCCTTCGGGTGCGCCTTCAGGTGGCGGGTAGCCAAAAGTGGCGTCCGACATGGACAGCATCGGATTGGGCAGGTTGGCCGGTTCCTTGAATTCGAAGGTGAATTCGGCCTCGGCCAGCAGCGGCGCGATCTTCTCCATGCGGTCCAGGGCCTTGACCCGGCTTTGTGCCTGGCGCGCCTTGCTGGCCTGGGCCTTGAAGCGGCTGATGAATTTCTGCAGGTGGGCGATCTTCTCCTGCTGCTTGCTGAACGAGGCCTGCTGCTGCTCCATCTTCTCGGCACGCATGTCCTCGAACTTGGTGTAGTTGCCGCCGTAGCGGTTCAGCTTGGCGGTCTCAATGTGCACCGTCACGTCGGTGATGGCGTCCAGGAATTCACGGTCATGGCTGATCACCAGCAGGGTGCCGGTGTAGCGCTTCAGCCAGGCTTCCAGCCAGACCAGGGCGTCCAAGTCCAAGTGGTTGGTGGGCTCGTCCAGCAGCATCAGGTCGGACGGACACATCAGCGCGCGCGCCAGCTGCAGGCGCATGCGCCAGCCGCCGGAGAAGCTGTTCACCGGGTTGTCGAGTTCGGTGGTCTTGAAGCCCAGGCCCAGGATCAGCGCCTGGGCACGGGCCTGTGCGTCGCCGGAGCCGGCGTCGTACAAGGCCATATAGGCATTGGCCATGCGTTCGCCGTCATCGGTCGCTTCTGCAGCCGCGACTTCCTGCTGGGCGGCCAGCAGGGTCACGTCGCCTTCGATCACGAAGTCGGTGGCGCTTTGGTCGGTTTCGGGCATGTCCTGGGCCACCTGGGCCAGGCGCCATTGGGCCGGCACATTGAAGTCGCCGCCATCTTCGTGCAGCGTGCCGTTGAGCAGGGCAAACAGCGTGGATTTGCCTGCGCCGTTGCGGCCGACGAGGCCGACTTTTTCACCCGGATTGATGGTGACGTTGGCGCTGTCGAGCAGAACTTTGGCGCTGCGGCGCAGAACTACATTTTTAAGGGTGATCATGACAATGTGGCAGCCGTCGGCGGCCGGAGGATAAGAGATGTGGCCTGGACTGCCGCAAGGTGTTGCGGCCGACGGCATACGGGGATTTTAGGCGGCTCGGCCCTGGCTGCTGCGGGAGCCCACCGCCGCGCTTTGCTATGCGAGGAGGAGGGTTTTGTCTCTGCTATTTAAATGATAGCCACTTGCGCAATTGGAATAAGCGCTGCCAGCCTTTTTCCTTAATTTTACAGTAGCGCGCTGCAGCCGGGCCGCAGGTCTGTAAAAATGCCGGGCGATATTCCGCACCAGGCGTTGACAGCGCTATCCCAAGAAAGTGTTTATGAGCAGCAAGAAAAGTGATTTCGGATTGATTGGCCTGGCCGTGATGGGCCAGAACCTGGTGTTGAACGTGGAAAGCCGTGGCTTCCAGGTCAGTGTGTTCAACCGCACCGTGGACAAGACCAACGAATTCATTGCCGCCAACCCCGAGAAACAACTGGTCGGCTGTGACACGCTGGAGGCCTTTGTGCAAAGCCTGGCTTCGCCGCGCAAGATTCAGATCATGGTCAAGGCCGGTGCACCGGTGGACCAGGTAATCGAGCAACTAATTCCCCTGCTGGACAAGGACGACATCATCATCGACGGCGGCAACAGCCTGTACACCGATACCGAGCGCCGTGACGCCTATCTGGCCGGCAAGGGCCTGCGCTTCATCGGCGCCGGCGTGTCGGGTGGCGAGGAGGGCGCGCGCAAGGGCCCGGCCATCATGCCCGGCGGCCCGGCATCCACCTGGGAGGTGATGAAGCCGATTTTCGAAAGCATATCTGCCAAGGTGGACGGCCAGCCCTGCGTGATCCACATCGGCCCCGGCGGCGCCGGCCACTACGTGAAGATGATCCACAACGGCATCGAATACGGCGATATGCAGCTGATCTGCGAGGCCTATAGCCTGTTCAAGGCGGCCGGTTTCACCACCGACGAGATGGCCGCCATCTTCAACGAGTGGAACGAAGGCGCGCTGCAAAGTTACCTGATCCAGATCACCGGCAAAGCGCTGGAGCAAAGAGACCCGGAAACCGGCCAGCCGCTGGTGGACCTGATCCTGGACAAGGCCGGCCAGAAAGGCACGGGCCAGTGGACGCAGCTCAACGCGGCCGAGAACGCGGTGGTCATCGGCACCATCAACGCCGCCGTGGAAGCCCGGGTGCTGTCGTCGCAGAAGAAGCAGCGCGTGGCGGCCAGCGAGCATCTGCAAGGCCCCGTGGCCGACCTGAGCGCCGCCAAGAAGAACCTGGTCGCCAAGGTGCACGATGCGCTGTATGCCTCCAAGGTGATCAGCTACACCCAGGGCTTCGATTTGATCAAGACCATGGGCGAAAAGAAGCAATGGGGCCTGGACTTTGGCGGCATCGCGTCGATCTGGCGCGGCGGCTGCATCATCCGCGCGCGTTTCCTGAACCACATCACCGACGCTTACCGCACCGACCCGGCGCTGGTGAACCTGATGCTGGCGCCGTTCTTCAAGGACGTGCTGAACACCGCGCAGCAGAACTGGCGCGAAGTGGTGGCCTTGGCGGTGGGTAATGGGATTCCGGTGCCGGCCTTCAGCTCGTCACTGTCTTACTACGACAGCTACCGCTCCCATCGTTTGTCGGCGAATCTGCTGCAGGCGCAGCGCGACTTCTTTGGCGCCCATACCTACGAGCGCACCGACAAGCCCGAAGGCCAGTTCTTCCATACCGAGTGGCCGGAAGTGATCGGTTGAGTCCGGCTTAGAGGGTGTCCAGCGCCTCGCGCGTGACCAGCAGCACCTGGTCTTCGCCCGCGCTGGTTTCCAGCCAGACCACTTCGAGTGCCGGGAACGCGGCCTCGAAATATTCGCGCTCGTTGCCGATCTCCAGCACCAGCACGGCGTCGGCCGACATCTTGGCCGCGGCGTCTTGCAGCAGCTTGCGGATGAAGTCCATGCCATCCGTGCCGCCGGCAAGGGCCAGCACCGGCTCGGCCTGGTATTCGGCCGGCAGGGCGGCCATGCTCTGGCTGTTGACGTAGGGCGGGTTGCACAGAATCAAGTCGAACGGGCCGGCCAGCTGTGCCAGGCCGTCGGACTCGACCAGCTGGATGCGGCTTTGCAACTGGTGCTTGTCCACATTGATACGGGCCACGGCCAGGGCATCGGGGCTGATGTCAGCGCCGGTGACCTGTACGTCCGGGTAGACCATGGCCGCCAGCACGGCCAGGCTACCGTTGCCGGTGCACAGGTCCAGCACCATGTGGGTGTGCTCGTGCAACCAGTAGTCGATACCGCCGTCGATCAGCAGTTCGGCAATGAAGCTGCGCGGCACGATGGCGCGCTCGTCCACATAGAACGGCACACCCTGCAGCCAGGCCTCTTGCGTGAGGTAGGCGGCGGGCTTGCGGGTCTGGATGCGTGCTTCCAAAAGTGTAGCTACCAGCGCTTGTCTGTCCTGCGCTACAGGCTGATCTGCCACGGAATCCAGATCGTCCAGTGGCAGGCCCAGGCGCCACATGACCAGCCAGGCGGCTTCGTCAAAGGCGTTGGCCGTGCCGTGGCCGAAGGACACACCGGCAGCGCTGAGCTGGGCGGCAGATTGTTCTATCAGTTCTATGACGGTCATGGTGTGCTGGCCAGGTTCTCCAGCGTGCGCCGGTAGATGTTCTTCAGCGGCTCGATGTCGGCCACCACGATGTGCTCGTCGATCTTGTGGATGGTGGCGTTGGGTGGGCCGCATTCGACCACCTGGGCACACATCTGGGCGATGAAACGCGCATCGCTGGTGCCGCCGGTGGTGGACAGTTCGGTCTCCAGTCCGGTCTCTGCGCGGATGGCGTTGCGCAGTGCCTCCACCAGGGTGCCGGGCGTGGTCAGGAAGGGCAGGCCACCGACGGTCCAGGCGATGTCGTAGCTCAGGCCGTGGCGGTCCAGCACCTCGTGCACACGGGCTTGCAGCCCGTCGGGCGTGGATTCGGTGCAGAAGCGGAAGTTGAAGTCCACCACCACGGTGCCGGGAATGACGTTGTTGGCGCCGGTGCCTGCGTGGATATTGCTCATCTGCCAGCTGGTGGGCTGGAAGAAGTCGTTGCCAGCATCCCAGTCCATCGCCACCAGCTCGGCCAGCGCTGGCATGGCCATGTGGATGGGGTTCTTGGCCAATTGCGGGTAAGCGATATGGCCTTGCACACCACGGATGGTCAGCTTGCCGCTCATGGTGCCGCGCCGGCCATTCTTCACCATGTCACCGGTGCGTTCCACCGAGGTGGGTTCGCCGACGATGCAGTAGTCGATCGTCTCGCCGCGTTCTTTCAGCAGCTTGCAAACCACTACCGTGCCATCCACCGACGGACCTTCTTCGTCGCTGGTCAGCAGCAGGGCGATGGACAGCGGAGTATCTGGCTGGGCCGCGACATATTCTTCCACCGCGACCACGAAGGCGGCGATGGAGGTTTTCATATCGCTGGCGCCCCGGCCAAACAGCTTGCCATCGCGGTGCGTAGGGCTGAAGGGCGGACTGCTCCACTGCGCCAGCGGGCCGGTGGGCACCACATCGGTATGGCCGGCAAATGCTATTAATTTAGGAGCTTCTGACGCAGATGTTGCCTGCGTTGCAGGGGCAAAACCCTTGAAAGTACTTTTGCGAACCGCCCACAGGTTGGTGACGCGGAAGTCGTCCGGCCCGCTGATGATGGTCTCAAAAGTGAAACCCAGGGGCGCAAGGCGCTGGGAGATCAGTTCTTGGCACTGCGCATCCAGCGGTGTGATGGAGGGCAGGGCGATCAGTTGCTCTGCCAGGTACAGGGTGTGGGACATCAGGTCTTCACGTCGAGGGTGAATTCGGTAAAGGAGGGTTCGTCGTCGGGCACCTCGGGGGCCGCGGCAGGTGCGGTGGAGCCCCGGGTAAAGTCGTTCTGCAGGCGCCACATCAGGTTGGTGGCCGAGTCGGCGTGGGCTAGGCCCTCGGCGCGATCGATCAAACCGGTGGTGATCAGGCGCGCAATATCGGCTTCAAAGGTCTGCGAGCCTTCGGCGATGGATTTCTCCATGGCTTCTTTCACCCCGCCGATGTCGCCCTTGGAGATCATGTCGGCCACCAGCAGGCTGTTGAGCATGACTTCCACCGCTGGCACGCGCGTGCCCTTGGGGGTGCGCAGCAGGCGCTGCGAGACGATGGCTTTCAGCGCCGAAGCCAGATCGGCCTGCATGGTGGCGCGCACTTCCACGGGGTAGAAGTTCAATATGCGGTTCAATGCTTGGTAGCTGTTGTTGGCGTGCAGAGTCGCCATGCACAAGTGGCCGGTCTGGGCATAGGCCAGCGCAGCGGTCATGGTTTCGCGGTCGCGGATTTCGCCGATCAGGATCACGTCTGGCGCCTGGCGCAGCGCGTTCTTCAGGGCAATGGCCAGGGACGCGGTGTCGGAACCGATCTCACGCTGGTTGATCACCGAGCGGTTGTTCTTGAACAGGAATTCGATCGGGTCTTCAATGGTCAGGATGTGGCCGCTGGCCCGCTGGTTGCGGTGCTCGATCATTGCCGCCTGGGTGGTGGTTTTACCGGCGCCGGTAGAACCCACCATCAGGATCAGGCCGCGCTTTTCCATCACCAGGTCGCCCAGCACAGCGGGCACATTCAGCGAGGACAGCTGCGGCACTTCGATATTGATGTAGCGCACCACCACCGAGTAGCTGCCGCGCTGTCGCATGGCACTTACGCGAAAGCGACCCACACTGGCCATGGAGACCGACACATTCAGCTCACCGGTTGCAGACAGCTCGCGCATCTGCTCCACAGTGGTGACTTCGGCCAGCAGATTGCGCGGCGTGTCGAACTGCAGCACCTGACCATTGATGGGCACGCACTGCCCGTTGATACGTATCATGGCCGGCGCATTGGCCGACAGATACACATCCGAGGCATTTTTTTCCTGCATTAAACGCAGAATGCGCTCCATATTGCTCATGGTTTACCTCGGTTATTGCATCAAGGGCGTTGCGTGCCGGCTGGACCTTATTTATCAGTCGCGCAGCAGGTCGTTCAGGCTGGTTTTGGAGCGGGTTTGTGCATCTACGCGCTTGACGATGATGGCCGCGTACAGGCTGTACTTGCCGCCGTCCTTGGGCAGGGTGCCGCTGATGACCACCGAGCCAGATGGTATGCGGCCATAGGTCACGGTGTCGGTCGCGCGGTCATAGATCGGCGTGCTTTGGCCGATGTACACGCCCATGGAGATGACTGAGTTTTCTTCGACCACCACGCCTTCAACCACTTCGGAGCGGGCGCCGACGAAGCAGTTGTCTTCGATGATGGTGGGGCCGGCCTGCAGGGGCTCCAGCACGCCGCCGATGCCGACGCCGCCGCTCAAATGCACGTTCTTGCCGATCTGCGCGCAGGAGCCCACGGTAGCCCAGGTGTCGACCATGGTGTTCTCGCCCACGTAGGCGCCGATGTTCACGTAGGACGGCATCAACACCGCGCCCTTGGCGATGTAGCTGCCATGGCGGGCCACGGCCGGCGGCACGACGCGCACGCCGGTGGCCTTCATCTCATCTGCGCTCAGGTGGGCGAACTTGGTCGGCACCTTGTCGTAGAAGCCCAGGTCGCCGGCCTTGATGATTTCGTTGTCCTTCAGGCGGAAGGACAGCAGCACCGCCTTCTTGATCCACTGGTGCACGGTCCATTGGCCCACGCCTTCGCGGGTGGCGACACGCAGGTGGCCGTTGTTCAGCTCGTTGATGACGTGGGCGACGGCGTCGCGCACCTCGGCCGAGGCGGCGGTGGGCGACAGGTTGGCACGGTCTTCCCAGGCGGTGTCGATGGTGGCTTGGAGTTGTTGTGTCATGTTGTTCTCTGCTTCAGGTTTTGGATTGGATGAATTGTCGGATGCGTTGGGCGGCCTCGGCGCACTCGGCCGTCTCGGCCACCAGGGCCATGCGGATACGCTGGCGGCCGGGGTTCTGGCCGTTGGCTTCGCGTGCCAGGTAGCTGCCAGGCAGCACCGTCACATTGTAGGCAGCCAGCAGGTCGCGGGCGAAGGCCACGTCGCTGTCCAGGCCGTCGACTACGGCCGGGCCGGGCACCTGGGCCCAGAGGTAAAAGCCGGCGTCGGGCAGGGCCACGTCCATCACCTCGGCCAGGATAGGCGTGACCTGGGCGAACTTGCTGCGGTACAGCGCGCGGTTCTCTACGACATGCTGCTCGTCGTTCCACGCGGCCACGCTGGCGGCCTGGACCACCGGTCCCATGGCGCTGCCATGGTAGGTGCGGTACAGCAGAAAGGGTTTGACCAAGGCGGCGTCGCCCATCACAAAGCCGCTGCGCAGGCCGGGCACATTGCTGCGTTTGGACAGGCTGGTGAAGGCGATCAGGTTTTTGAAGTCGTTACGGCCCAGCTTGGCGGCTGCTTCCAGGCCGCCCAGCGGTGGCTCGTCACGGAAGTAGATCTCGCTATAGCACTCGTCAGAGGCGATTACAAAGCCGTAGCGGTCGCTCAGGGCGAACAGCTTTTGCCACTCGTCCAGCGGCATTACCGCGCCGGTGGGGTTGCCGGGCGAGCAGACGAACAGCAGCTGGGTTTGGGCCCAGATCTCGGCCGGCACGCTGTCCCAGTCCACCGCGTAGTTGCGCGCCGGGTCGCTGGGCGCGTAATAGGGCGTTGCGCCGCCGAGCAGTGCCGCGCCTTCGTAGATTTGGTAGAACGGGTTCGGGCAGACCACGGTGGCTTGCGGCTGGGTCGGGTCGATCACGGTCTGCGCAAAGGCGAACAGCGCTTCACGCGAACCATTCACCGGCAGCACCTGGGTAGCCGGATTCAGCTTCAGGCCGTAGCGGCGTTGCACCCAGGCGCAAAAGGCCTCTCGCAGGCGCGGTTCACCGCCGGTGGCGGGGTAGCCGGCCAAGCCGGGCAGGCCGGACACCAAGGCTTCCTCAATGAAGTGAGGCGTAGCATGCTTGGGCTCGCCAATGCCCAGGCTGATGGCGCGGTAAGCGGGGTTGGGTGTGACAGAGGCAAAAAGTTGCTTCAGCCGTTCGAAGGGGTAGGGCTGGAGTTTGGAAAGCAAGGGATTCATGGGGTGGGATTATGGAACAGCCCCAGGTCGCAGATCGTGTGGCCCTAGGTAAACGCAATTTATGATTCCAGTCCTATCCCCGAGGAATCCCAAGGAATTTGCCATGACTGTATTTACCAAAGTAGTGCTATTCACCGACACCGATGGCCGTGCGCGTTTTCGCGACGAGGCGATGGAGCTGGGTGAAGGTACGCCCAGCTCGCAGCTGTCGCCGCTGATGGCCAGCGGTGGTTACCAACTACGGCAGAGCCCAGTCGGGTTTCGCAGCAGCTTCCACTGCACGGGCGCCCCGCAATGGGTGTTGATTCTGGGCGGGCAGATGGAGATTGGGCTGCAAGGCGGCGTGTCGCGCATCTTCAAGGCGGGGGAGCATTTCTATTCGGCCGATGTGCTGCCCGAGGGCGCTACGTTCGACCCCGCCATCCATGGCCATTGGAGCCAGCAAGTGGGCGACGAGCCACTGGTGACCATGTTTGTGCGCGGCTAAATTTGCGCAGACCTCAGACGCGGTTTTTGGGTCAGGGCTGGCTTACACTGCGGTCCCTCTGTTTCATACCGCTTGCGCCTTTGGCGTGTGCCGCGTTTCTTTTGTTTTATATCCATTTATCAGGCTTTCGCCATGCATAACGGCAACGACTCCGACCGGGTTCCGGGCGCGCCCGTCCTGGTGCGCAAGCGCCGCAAGGGCATCTACATACTGCCCAATCTGTTCACGCTGGCTGCCTTGTTTGGCGGCTTCTATGCCATCGTGATGGCGGTAGATGGGCGCTTCGACCAGGCCGCTGTGGGCGTGTTTTGCGCCATGGTACTGGACAGCCTGGATGGCCGTGTGGCCCGCATGACGAACACCCAGAGCGCGTTTGGTGAGCAGATGGACTCGCTGTCCGACATGGTGTCGTTTGGTGCAGCTCCGGCGCTGATCGCCTATATGTGGACCCTGAAAGGCCTGGGCCGCTGGGGCTGGATTGCGGCGTTTGTGCATTGCGCTTGCGCCGCGCTGCGTCTGGCTCGCTTTAATGTGAATACCACCGTGGTCGATAAGCGCTATTTCCAGGGCCTGCCGTCGCCTGCCGCGGCTGCGCTGATCGCCGGATTCATCTGGCTGATGAACGATCTGAATGTGTCGCCTGCGGACGTTGCGTGGGTGATGTTTGCGCTGGCCCTGTACGCTGGCCTGAGCATGGTGACGAATGCGCCGTTCTATAGCTTCAAAGATATACAGATGAAGAAGAGCGTGCCGTTTGTGGTGATCGTGCTGATCGCGCTGGGCATTGCCGTCATCACCATTCATCCGCCTATCGTGTTGTTTGGTGCGTTTGTGATCTATGGCTTCAGCGGCTACGGTGTGTACGCTTGGCGCCGCTTCAAGGGCGTGCAGACCAGCGTGATCAGCACCTCGAAAGACGAACCTGACGAGCGCGGTCTGCACAAATAAAAAAACCGCTAGAATCGCACGCTATGAACAAAATTTCGCTAGCGCTACTACTGATCCCCTCCGGGCGGAGACGGTAGCGCACGCGCAATTCCAGTCAAAACGGCCCGTATGCACCAGCAACGGGCCGTTTTTCATTGGGTTGCTGGTTTTTTGAACCTTGAGAAGTACACCATGTTGAAGCAACCTGCCAGCAAATATCCAGCGTTCCAGCCCATCCGTTTGGTCGACCGTAGTTGGCCCAATGTGCAGCTGACCCAGGCCCCGGTCTGGCTCAGCACCGACCTGCGCGACGGCAACCAGGCGCTGATCGAGCCCATGGACATGGAACGCAAGCTGCGCATGTACACGCACCTGCTGGAGATCGGCTTCAAGGAAATCGAAGTCGGCTTCCCGGCCGCATCGCAGATCGAGTTCGACTTTGTGCGCCGCCTGATCGACGACAACATGGTGCCCGACGATGTGACCATCCAGGTCATGACTCCGGCCAAGGAACCGCTGATCCGCCGCACGATGGAAGCTCTGGTCGGCGCCAAGCGTGCCATCGTTCATATGTACAACGCCACCTCGCCACTCATGCGCCGCGTGGTCTTGGGCATGGACGAAGACCAGATCGTCGAATTGGCCACCAGCCACGCCCGCCTGATCCAAGATTTGGCGCGGCAGCAACCGGCGACGGCCTGGACCTTCCAATACTCGCCCGAGCATTTCTCCGGCACCGAGCTGGCATTCTCCAAGCGCGTCATCGATGCGGTCACCGATGTCTGGCAGCCAACGCCGGCCCAGCCTTGCATCATCAACCTGCCGACCACGGTGGAGCATTCCACGCCCAATGTATTCGCCGACATGATCGAATGGATGGACCGCAACCTGGCGCGGCGCGACAGCATCGTCTTGTCGGTACACCCGCACAACGACCGCGGCACCGGCGTGGCAGCAGCCGAATTG
Source organism: Rhodoferax sp. GW821-FHT02C08 (assembly GCF_059421805.1). Classification (NCBI taxonomy): domain Bacteria; kingdom Pseudomonadati; phylum Pseudomonadota; class Betaproteobacteria; order Burkholderiales; family Comamonadaceae; genus Rhodoferax; species Rhodoferax sp. GW821-FHT02C08. The sequence continues at coordinate 43,714 of NZ_JBWKVR010000010.1, read as the reverse complement.
GCCATGATGGCCGGCGCCCAGCGGGTAGAAGGCTGCTTGTTCGGCAATGGCGAGCGCACCGGCAATGTGGACATCGTGAATATCGCGCTGAACCTCTATACCCAGGGCGTGTCGCCCCAGTTGGACTTCTCGCAGATCGACGAGATCCGCCGCATGGTCGAGCACTGCAACCAGCTGCCGGTGCACCCGCGCCACCCCTACGTGGGCGAGCTGGTCTACACATCCTTTTCCGGCACCCACCAGGATGCGATCAAGAAGGCTTTTGCCCTGCACACCGAAGATGCGGTCTGGGCGATTCCCTACTTGCCTATCGACCCGAAAGACCTGGGCCGCAGCTACGAGGCGGTCATCCGCGTCAACAGCCAGTCGGGCAAGGGGGGCATGGCGTATTTACTCGAAACCGAATACGGCCTGGAATTGCCACGCCGGCTGCAGATCGAGTTCAGCCAGATCGTGCAGGCCGTGATGGACGGAGCGAACAAGGAGCTCACGGCGCAAGATCTGTGGAATCTGTTTGATCGTGAATACGCCCTGGCCAGCACTATCACGCCGCCATTGCCCGCCAGCGGGCAGGGCGTGGGCCCGATCGATGCATTTGTGACCCACTGGAACGCCACTTCAGCCACCCAGGTGCGGGTCTTGGATTACCACGAGCATGCGCTGGGTTCCGGTGCCCAGGCCCAGGCCGTGGCGTATCTGGAGTTGCGCATCAATGAGCAGCACACGGTGTTTGGGGTGGGCATGGACGCGAATATCGTGTCGGCTTCGCTCAAGGCCATCGCCAGCGGCTTGCAGCGCATCCAAAAGCGCGAAAATACCCAGTTGACCGAATCCGTATCCGTTTAAAAAACGACACCCACAGGAGCCCGCCATGACCGACAAACTCATCATTTTTGACACCACCTTGCGGGACGGCGAACAGTCTCCGGGCGCGTCCATGACGCGCGACGAAAAGCTGCGTATCGCGCGCCAGCTGGAACGCCTCAAGGTAGACGTGATCGAGGCCGGTTTTCCTGCCAGCTCTGCTGGCGACTTCGAATGCGTACAGGCGATCGCCCGCGCCATCAAGGACGCCACCATTTGTGGCCTGTCGCGCGCCAATGACCGCGATATTTCGCGTGCCGCCGAAGCCCTGAAGGATGCGGCCAACGCGCGTATTCACACCTTCATCGCCACGTCGCCGCTGCACATGGAGAAGAAGCTGCGCATGACGCCCGATCAGGTGTTCGAGCAGGCCAAGCAGTCGGTGCGCTTTGCGCGCAACCTGGTAGCCGACGTGGAATTCAGCCCCGAAGACGGTTACCGCAGCGATGTGGACTTCCTGTGCCGCGTGCTGGAGGCGGTGATCCACGAGGGCGCAACCACCATCAACGTGCCCGACACCGTCGGCTACGCCATCCCCGAGCTGTACGGCAACTTCATCAAAACCCTGCGCGAACGTATTCCTAACAGCGACAAGGCGATCTGGTCCGTGCACTGCCACAACGACCTGGGCATGGCCGTGGCCAACTCCCTGGCTGGAGTGAAGATCGGCGGCGCACGCCAGGTGGAGTGCACCATCAACGGACTGGGCGAACGTGCTGGCAACTGTTCGCTGGAAGAAATCGTCATGGCCGTCAAAACCCGGCGCGACTACTTCGGCCTGGACATCGGCCTGGACACCAAGCATATCCTGGCCACCAGCCGTATGGTCAGCCAGACCACTGGCTTCGTGGTGCAGCCCAACAAGGCGGTGGTTGGCGCGAATGCCTTTGCCCATGCCTCCGGCATCCACCAGGATGGCGTGCTGAAGGCCCGTGACACTTACGAAATCATGCGCGCCGAAGACGTGGGCTGGAGCCACAACAAGATCGTGCTGGGCAAGCTCAGCGGCCGCAACGCCTTCAAGCAACGCCTGCAGGATCTGGGTGTGACCATGGAGAGCGAGGCCGACATCAATGCCGCCTTCGCCCGCTTCAAGGAGCTGGCCGACCGCAAGAGCGAGATCTTCGACGAAGACATCCTGGCCCTGGTCAGCGACGAGGCAGTGGCCAATGACAACGAGCAATATGCCTTTGTCTCCTTGTCGCAGCACAGCGAAACCGGCGAACGCCCCAGTGCCAAGATCGTTTTCTCGGTGGACGGCAAGGAAGTCAGCAGCGAGTCCGATGGCAACGGCCCGGTGGACGCATCCCTGAAAGCCATCGAAGCCCACGTGCAGAGCGGCGCCGAGATGGTGCTGTACTCGGTCAACGCCATCAGCGGCTCCACCGAAAGCCAGGGCGAAGTGACGGTGCGCCTGCAAAACAGCGGCCGCGTGGTGAACGGCGTGGGTGCCGACCCAGACATCATCGTCGCGTCGGCCAAGGCGTACCTGAGCGCGCTGAACAAGTTGCAAAGCAAGGCAGATCGCGTCGCAGCACAGGGCTGATGTCAGGCTGATGCAGCGCTTTAGCCGCATTGACGCCCTGCGTGGGCTGGCCGTCGTCTGGATGACGGCCTTCCATTTTTCTTTTGACTTGGACCACGCGGGCTTTTGGCGGCAGAACTTTTACGCCGACCCGTTCTGGACCTGGCAGCGCACAGCCATCGTCAGCCTGTTTCTGTTTTGCGCGGGGCTGGGTCAGGCGGCGGCCGCCCAGCAATCTATTCCCTGGCCGCGCTTCTGGCGGCGCTGGGCGCAGATTGCGGGCTGCGCGCTGCTGGTGACGGCCGGTTCGGCCTTTATGTTTCCGCACAGCTTCATTTATTTTGGCGTGCTGCACGGCATCGCGCTGATGCTGATCGTGGCGCGGTTGACGGCCGGCTGTGGCGTCTGGCTGTGGCCGATGGGCGCGCTGGCGATTGCTTCTAAATTCATAGCTGCTTACGCAATCAATATCAGCGCTACAGCCGAATTTTTCAACCAAAAATCAGTGAACTGGCTGGGCTGGATCACGCAAAAGCCCATCACAGAAGACTATGTGCCCTTGTTCCCCTGGCTGGGTGTGTTGTGGTGGGGCATGGCTGCGGGATTTTGGCTGCTGAAAAAACGGCCCTTATGGCTAGATGGCAGGGCGCCCGCACCCCTGGCCTGGCTAGGCCGCTGGAGCCTGCCGTACTACATGCTGCACCAGCCGGTGCTGATTGGTGCTATGACAGCTTTCGCCTGGCTGAAAACGTAAAAAAGCGGCCGAAGCCGCTTTTTTGCTATGGTCTCAGGAGCTGGTCGCGCATATGGAATAAGCGCCAGCTGCCTAAACGCCCTCAAACCCATCGCACTAACACCCCTTCCAGAGATACCGCGGAACTGGTTCTGCCAGGCCGCTGGTATCGCCCCCTGCAAGGGGGGAGGAGGCCACACGAAGTGGGCAAGCCTGGGGGTTATTCCACCTTCGCTGCTGCGCGCAGTTCTTGCTGGAACGCCACCAGCTTTTGCTGTTGCAGTTGCTGGGCGATTTGTGGCTTCACTTCTTCGAACTTGGGCAACTGGGCTTGGCGCTCGTCGTCCAGGCGGATGATGTGGTAGCCGAACTGGCTCTTCACCGGGGTGTCGGTGGTCTGGCCCTTCTTCAGCTGGATCAGCGCTTCGGTGAATTCCTTCACGTAGCTGCTGGGGTTGGCCCAGTCCAGATCGCCGCCCTTGGCGCCAGAACCCTTGTCGGTGCTGGACTTTTTGGCAATGGCGGCAAAGCTGGCACCTTTTTTCAGCTGGGCAATGATGGCCTTGGCTTCAGATTCTTTTTCCACCAGGATGTGGCTGGCCTTGTATTCCTTGCCACCGTTGGCTGCCACGAACTTGTCGTACTCGGCCTTCATGTCTTCTTCGCTGACGGGGTTGGCCTTTTGGTATTCGGTGAACAGCTCGCGGATCAGCAGGGTCTGGCGGGCCAGTTCCATTTGGCTCTTGAAGTTGTCGCTGGCGTCCAGGCCGCGCTTTTGGGCTTCCTGCATGAAGACTTCGCGGGCGATGACTTCTTCCTTGATCTGGCCTTCCATTTCCGGCGTCACCGGGCGGCCCGACTGGGCGACCTGCTGGGCCAGCGCGTCGACGCGCGTCTTCGGAACAGCCTTGCCATTCACGATGGCAACGTTTTGTGCGGATGCCGACAGCGCCAGGCTGCCCAGCAAAGCAGCAGCGACCATGGTGGATAACAGTGTTTTCTTCATGCGTTTTCCTAGAAGGGGGTTTGCGAGCCAGCCTGGAATGGACAGCTCAAGATAAGAAGAGGTTCGGACCCGGTTTACAGCACTTCAATAGCAATCGCGTGTACGCCCTGGTCGATAAATTCTTGCAACGCATCATACACAAGCCTATGGCGCGCCACCCGGGACTGCTGGGTAAACAAGGGTGAAGCAATGCGCACGCGGAAGTGGGTACCCCAGTTGCTGCCGTTGGAGCCGCTGTGCCCGGCATGGGCTGCGCTTTCGTCCAGCACCTCCAGCTGCGTGGGGGCCAGAGTGCCGCGCAGGCGCTGGGCGAGTTGGTCGGCGGTAGGGCTCATGCTTGCTTGTCGGCGGCGTCCGCCTCGGCAGCCGGCTCCGGGCCCAGGTAGCGCGAGATGTAAATGCCCTGGCCGACCATGAAGGCCAGCGGGAACACATAGCCCCAGATCTTGAAGTTGATCCACTCGTCGGTGCTGTAGTAGGCCGCTACATAGCCGTTGATGCCGGCCATGAACAGGCAGTACAGCATCCAGGCCACGTTCAGGCGCATCCACACCGCGTCGGGCAGCTCCAACTGGCTGCCCAGCATGAGCTTGAGGTAGTTCTTCTTCATGACCCACATGGCTATGCACATGGCCAGGGCCATGGCGATGTAGAGCACAGTGGGCTTCCACTTGATGAAGGTTTCGTTTTGCAGCACCAGGGTCAGGGCGCCAAAGGCCAACACCATGCCCAAAGTCATTTTGTGCATGGTGGTGAGCTGGCGCTCAATGGCGTAGGTAATGCCCATCTGGACGATGGTGGCCACCATCAGCACACCCGTAGCCACATAAATGGTGGACAGCTTGTAGGTGACGACGAACAGCAGGATGGGGAGGAAGTCGAGCAGGAGTTTCATGGTGGCATCATGGGAAGGGAGGCCGAAGGCCCACCCCTCAAGCTTAACTGGCCTTGAAGTCCAGCGACGCGGAATTCATGCAATAGCGCAAGCCGGTGGGCGCCGGGCCGTCTTCAAAGACATGGCCCAGGTGGGCGCCACACTGAGAGCAGACGGTTTCCACCCGGCGCATGCCGTGGCTGGTGTCGGTGATTTCTTCGATGGCGCCGGGCTCGGCTTCTTGCGAGAAGCTGGGCCAGCCGCAGCCAGCGTCGAATTTGGTGGCCGAGTCGAACAGCTTGGCGTCGCAGCAGATGCAGCGGTATTCACCTTTGGCCCAGTTCTGGTCGTACTTGCCGGTGTGCGGGCGCTCGGTGGCGGCGTGGCGCGTCACCTGGAAGGCCACGGGTTCCGCGCCTTTTTCGGCCAGCAAGGCCTTCCATTCGGCGTCGGTCTTTTCAATTTTGTGTGTCATGGTGGTGAGCTTACAGCGTGGGTAAAAGCCCTTCTGGGCGTGGAAACCATGTGGGGCCGCAGACCCCGGCTTACAAGCCTGGGACTCCGGGCTGGCCGGTTTGGTTCTGCTTGCCAGGTATTTTATGTGTCAAATTGGTACTTAGCGCAGGAGCTATCTACGCCAGCTGCTATCCATTTGGAAGCAAACTGCAGGCATCCCCAAGTTGCGGGACAACACTGACGCGCGTCTGCCAAGCCCCGCCGATACTGGGGAGATAGCAAAAGGAGACAAGAAATGCTGGGTCTGATGCAAAACCAGGCGATGCTGATTTCGAACTTGATCGAATTCGCCGAGCGCCACCACGGCGATGCCGAGATCGTGTCGCGCCGGGTCGAGGGCGACATCCACCGCAGCGACTACCGCACGGTGGCGGCCCGGGCGCGCCGGGTAGCCAACGGGCTGGACGCCTGGGGCCTGGCCGCCGGCGAGCGTGTCGCCACCCTGGCCTGGAACGGCTACCGCCACATGGAGCTGTACTACGGCGTCAGCGGCTCCGGGCGGGTGCTGCATACCGTGAATCCGCGCCTGCATATCGACCAGTTGGCCTGGATCGTCAACCATGCCGAAGACCAGGTGCTGTGCTTTGACCTTGGTTTTCTGCCCATCGTCCGGTCGGTGTGCGGCCGTTGTCCCACCGTCCGCCACTGGGTGGCGCTGTGCGATGCCGATGCCTTGCCGGCCGACACCGGCATCCCCGGCCTGTGCAGCTATGAGGCCTGGATCGCCGGCCAGTCAGACGTGTACACCTGGCCCGGCCTGAACGAAAACACCGCCTCCAGCCTCTGCTACACCAGTGGCACCACCGGCAACCCCAAGGCCGCGCTGTACAGCCACCGCTCCACCGTGCTGCACGCTTATGCCATCTCCTTGCCCGACGTGATGTGCCTGCGCGCGCGCGACGCCGTACTGCCGGTGGTGCCCATGTTCCACGTCAATGCCTGGGGCCTGCCGTACGCGGCGGCCATGGTGGGCTGCAAGCTGGTGTTTCCCGGGCCGGCGCTGGATGGCAAGTCGGTCTATGAGCTGATGGAGGCCGAACAGGTCACCATGGCCGCTGGCGTACCCACCGTGTGGCAGATGCTGCTGGGCCATCTGCAGGCCGGCGGCCTGCGCTTTTCTTCCTTGCAACGTACGGTGATTGGCGGCGCGGCCTGCCCGCCAGCCATGCTGCGCTCGTTCCAGGACGACTACGGCGTGGAGGTGCTGCATGCCTGGGGCATGACCGAGCTTTCTCCGGTTGGCACGCTGTGTTCGCTCAAGCAAAAGCATCTGGCCCTGCCGCCGGATGCGCAAATGAAGATCCGCCAGAAGCAGGGCCGTGCGGTGTTTGGGGTGGACATGGAAATCGTGGACGCCAACGGCCAGGCCCTGCCGCATGACGGCCACACGGCGGGCGACCTGCTGGTCAAAGGCCCCTGGGTGGTGGCGGAGTATTTCAAAGGCGATGGCGGTGACCCGCTGGTGCGCGACGCCAATGGCATGGCCTGGTTCCCCACCGGCGACGTGGCCACCATCTGCCCCGACGGCTTTTTGCAAATCACCGACCGCAGCAAGGACGTGATCAAGTCCGGCGGCGAATGGATCAGCTCCATCGAGCTGGAAAACATCGCCGTGGCTCACCCAGCCATCGCCATGGCGGCCTGCATAGGCGTGAAGCACCCCAAGTGGGACGAGCGGCCGGTGATCGTGGCCGTGAAAAAGCCGGGCGCGGTCGTGGACGTGGCGGATTTGCTGCAGTTCTACCAGGGTAAAACCGCCAAATGGCAGATCCCGGACGATGTGGTGTTTGTGGACGCCATCCCCATGGGCGCCACTGGCAAGATGCAAAAGATGCGGCTGCGCGAGCTGCTCAAGGACTACACGCTGCCCAGCGTCTGAGCGGGGTGCCAAAGATTTATAAAAAATAGGCCTGTAGCGCAGGATTCACCTGCGCAAGCAGCTATCAAAAAAGCAGCAAAGACACTGCCGAAAACGCCCCCATAGCGCGTATGCTTATAGCTATGTTGCGCTTGACCCAGGCCCCCAATCTCGCCATCGCCACGCTGTGGGCCGACGCCCTGGCGGTGGAGGGCATTGCCGCCAGCGTGCAGCGCCAGTACCTGGTGGGTGTGGCTGGCGAGCTGCCCCCCGACCAGTGTCTGCCCGAGGTGTGGATTCAGCACCCGGCCCAGGAGGCCCAGGCCCGCACGCTGCTGCACCACCTGCAGAATGTGCCCCAGCGCCGTTGGCAGTGCTGTTGCGGCGAGCTGGTGGAGGGCGGCTTTGAACAATGCTGGAGTTGCGGTGCCTGGATGCCACGCTAAGCTCGGTAGATGACCTCGCATTTCGAACCCCTGCACAGCCCCGCCGCCGAACGCAATCTGCCTCCCATCCTGGCCGAGTTGCAGCGCATCCTTCCCGCCCAGGGACATGCGCTGGAAATCGCCAGCGGCACCGGCCAGCACGTAGCCGGCTTTGCCCGGGGCCTGCCCGGCTGGCAGTGGCAGCCCAGCGACGCCCAGGCGGACGCCTTCGGCTCGATTGCCTACTGGTGCGCCCAGGCTGGAGCGGCCAATGTCTTGTCGCCCGTGCTGCTGGATGTGCTGGCGCCAGACTGGCCTGTACAAGCCATGGACCTGGTGTACTGCGCCAACATGCTGCACATCGCCCCCTGGGCTTGCTGTGCGGCGCTGATGGCGGGCGCGGCAAGACAATTGACGCCACAAGGCGTGCTTATCACCTATGGTCCGTATCTGGAAGCGGGTGTAACTACGTCCCCGGGCAACCTGGCCTTTGATGCCGACCTGCGCCAGCGCAACCCCGCCTGGGGCTTGCGCCAGCTGGACGATGTGGCTCAGCAGGCAAAGCTGGCGGGCCTGCAGCTGCGCGAGCGGGTGCAGATGCCGGCCAATAACCTGCTGCTGGTGTTCACGCGATGAAGGGGATACAGAAGCCATTCGGGCGTTCGATGCCATGGACACGTCATTGGCGCAAATGCCGGGCGCTGGCGCCGGCTGCCGCTATTTTTCTGTACGGATGTGCGTCCCCGGGCCGGGTGGATTCCAGCACTGACAACCTGCACAACACTCTGCAAACACTGGCGCAACAACACCATGTGTGCGCCGTGGGCTTGGCGGTCATCAAGAACCGCGAGTTGGATGCCATCGAAACAGCCTCCGGTTGCACTCCGGCGGCGGCATTGGACACCCACAGCGTTTTCCAGGCGGCCTCCCTGGGCAAGCCGGTATTTGCCTACGCGGTGCTGAAGTTGGTGGAGCAGGGCCGGTTGGCACTGGATACGCCCTTGATGCACTACCTGCCCCAGGGCTATAAGCACCGGCACCAGCCTTTGAAGGCTGAGCCTTTCGACCTGGTGGCGGACCCGCGCATCGAGGCCGTGACGGCACGCATGGTGCTGACCCACACCTCCGGGCTACCCAACTGGGCATCCGGTCCGCTGGGCTTCGATGCGGCGCCAGGTACCCGTTGGGGCTATTCCGGCGAGGGCTTTGTGCTGCTGCAGCGGGCGGTGGAAGCGCTGACCGGCGAGCCGCTGGACCGCTTCATGGCCGCCCAGGTATTCCAGCCCTTGGGTATGGAGCACAGCAGCTATGTGTGGAAAGACGAGCTTGCACACCAGGTCGTGCCTGGGACCAAAACCAACGGCGCACCCAGGACAACCCTGCAGTTGAAGCAACCGATTGCCGCTTTCTCGCTGTACACCTCGGCCGAAGACTATGGCAAGTTTCTGGCCACGGTGCTTAACGATGCGCCCTTGCTCCAGCAGCTGACGGCTTCTCCCGTGCCGGTGGAGCCCCGCCTGGGCATCTCTTGGGGATTGGGCTGGGGACTGGAGACCACCGGCCAGGGGCTCTATATCTGGCACTGGGGCAATAACACCGGCTACCGCGCCTTCGTGATGGCGTCCCTTCAAACCGGGGATGGCTTTGTCATGCTAACCAACAGTGAAAACGGCCTGGAGTTGGCCGAGCCCCTTGCGCACCAGCTCGTACCGGACGAGCACAAGCTGTTCCAGTTCTCCATGCTGGGCGGCGATGTGCTGACCATGGTCTGCAAAGCAGTGCGTATTTGCCTGTAAGCTATTGAAAAGATAGCGGAAAAGCGCCTGAATATCTGCGCCAGGCACGGATTTCTAAGTTGGGCCGGCGCAGGCCGTAAGCAGCGTCTGCAGATCGGCATCGGTCAGCTCGCCGGTATGCGCCTGGCAGATGCGCCCATCGCGCAGTGCCACGCTAAAGGGCAGGGCGCCGCTGCGGTTGCCGGCGCCGCGCATCAGCGCTGCGGGGTTGGCACTGGCGCGCAACACGGTCAGCCCGACTATGCCGCGCTGCAGCAGGAACTGCTGGGCTAGTTGCGGCGCATCGGTGGCTACCAGCAGCAGGGTCCAGCCGGCTTGGTTCTTGGCAAAGGTCTGCAGGCGCGGCAGTTCGGCCACGCAGGGCGGGCAGTCGCGGCTCCAGAAGTTGACCAGCACCGGCCCGCGCAGCTGGGATAGCTGCACAAAGCGGTCTCCCTCCAGCGTGGGCAGGGTGAAGTCCCAGGTGGCGGGCGCGGCCAGGGCCGGGCTAGCCAGCACACAGGCGGCCTGGCCCAGCCACTGCCGCCTGGACAAAGTGGAGCGTGGCTGCATTCAGAACGTGAGCTTCACGCCCGCCGTAATGCTGCGGCCTATGTTCGGGCCCCAGATGTGGGTCACGTCGATATTGCCGTTCTGGTCCAGCCACAGAAAGCTGTCCTTCTTGGCCTGTTGGTAGTTGAATACGTTGTTGATGCCCAGGTAGGTGGAGACGTTTTTGTTCCACTGGTAGGAGGTGCGCGCATCCACCAGCCAGAAGCCGGGGCTTTTGTCGGGCTTGGGTGTGCCGTCCAGGTTGAAGCGCGGGGTGTCGGCATAGTCGTAGAACTTGGCCAGGTCTTGTGGGCCGGTGTAGGTGGCGCGCAGATTGAAGTTCCAGCCGCCCGCGTCGTGATCCAGGCCGAAGGTGGCGCGGTAATCGGGCCGGGCGAACAGGCTGCCCTGGAAGTCTGTGGTGTTGAAACGGTACTGGTAGCGCTCGAAGCCTGCGCTGAGCTTGTCGGCCGGCGTCGCCTGCCAGGTGCCCACCACATCCACGTTGTTCACCGTGTAGCCGCTCTTGGCCGGCTGCAGCAGGAAGGCACCGGAGTTGGCCGTATCGTCCACGAACAGCGCCAGGTTGTTGATGCGCGTGTGATTGACCGAGGCGGTGAAGGAGTTGCGGTCGGTCTCGATATTCCAGGCGTAGGAGATGTTGTTCGACTTCTCGGCCTTGGCCTGCGAGCGGTCCACCGCGGGCGCCGACAGTATGGCATGCTCCAACTCGAAGAACGAGGTCGGCAGGCGGAAGCCCTGGCCCAGCGCCAGCCGGCTGGAGATGCTGTCCGTGTGGTGCCACAGCATGTCCAGGCGCGGGGTGGTGATGCCGCCGTAGACGTTGTTGCGGTCATAGCGCAGGCTGCCGGTCACTTCCAGGTCGTCGTCAAAAAAGGTGCGGTAGCCCTGCAGGAATACGCCCGGCGTGCGGTAGGTGTAGGTGTCCGCATCGCTGCGCGGAATGCCGAAGGTGGGGGTGGACGGGTCTTCGCTGACCGACAGGCTGTGCAGGTCTTCATAGCGGTAGTTGATGCCGCCGGTCAGCAGCGTGGCGCCGACCCAGGACTGCAGGCTGCTCTCCAGGTAGTACTGCTTTTGCTTGCCGAAGTAGTCGGCGTCGCCGCCGTACCAGGAGTCCTGTTTGTGCTCGGCATAGCCAAAGGCAAAGCGCAGCTTGGTGTCGCCAAAGTCGCGCTCGGCGGTACTGACGAACTGGTCGCGGTGCGTGAAGATGATTTGCGCCAGGCCAAAGCGGCCGTCGTCATAGGCCGGCATAGTGCTGCCGTCCGACGGGTTGACCCAGCTGTTCGCTACCGGCGAGGCGTGTGGCCCCTTGCTGAAATCGAACGGATTGCCGGATGTGTCGGCGCGCACGCCGTCATAGTCGTCGCCCAGCGGGCCGCCCATACGCTTTTCTTCGATGGAGTCGAAGCGCGCCTTCAGCTTGAAGCCGCCCACATCGTCCAGAAACAGGCCCAGGCCGCCCAGCGTGCGGTGGTAGCCGGTGTATTGCGACACGCCGGTGCCTACGCCGTCCACGCTGTCGTGTTGCTGCTGGGTGGCGTTGAAGGTGATGGCGCCACCGTCAAAGGCTTTGGCGGCATAGGCCGTGGCGCGGCGCATGCCGTAGCTGCCCGCGCTCAGGTCCAGCTCGCCTTCGTCTTTGTGGGGCCGCCGGGTGACCAGGTTGACCGTGCCGGCCAGCGATTCGGGGGCGACCAGGCTGGTGCCCGCGCCGCGCGAGATGTCCACCCGCTCCAGCCCGTTCACGCCCACCATGTCCAGGCCGTAGGCATTGGAGACGGACGAGAAGATGGGCACGCCGTCCAGCGTCAGCGTGGTGTAGCGGCCGGGCAGGTTGTTTAGCGTGATGTTGCGCACATTGCAGACTGAGCATTCCACCTGCACGTCCACGCCGGGGCGGTGCGCCATCAACTCGGTGAGGTTGGTGGCGCCGGTCTTGGCGATCTCTTTGGCGTTGATGCTTTCGGTCTTGACGATGTCGCTGCGCAGCGAGCCGGGCTGGGTGACCGTAGGGTTGGCGTTCACCACCACCGGGGCGAGTGACTTGGGCGCGGCGTCCTGGGCGTGGGCGCCATGAGCGGCCAGGGCAAGGATGCTGGCCGCCAGGGGTGTCAAAGTGAGTTGCTGCTGTGGCATGGTATGGGCGTGGGTTGTCCAGCCCCGGCGGCGGGCTCGGGGATGTCTACAAGATTTTTAGGGTTCTAGCGCAGGTAATACCTGCGCTGGTAGCTATCTAATCAATAGCAATGCTGTTCAGTTCTTCTGCATGCCTGCCAGCAGGGCGCTGACGTTGTAGCGGGCCATTTCCAGGTAGGTTGCGCCGGGCTGGCCGGGGACGGACAGGGCGTCGGCATACAGGCTGGCGCCCACGGTGGCGCCGGCGTCTTTGCTGATTTGCTCCAGCAGCTTGGGGTTGCTCATGTTTTCCAGGAACACGGCGTTGATCTTTTCGCGCTGGATCTGCTTGATCAGCTGGGCGACTTGCTTGGCACTGGGTTCCGCGTCGGTGGAGATGCCCTGCGGCGCCAGGAAGCGGATACCGTAGTGCGCGGCAAAGTAGCCAAACGCATCGTGCGAGGTAATCACCTTGCGCTTCTCTTTGGGCAGGCTGGCGAACTGCTCTTTGGCCCAGCTGTCCAGCGTTTGCAGCTCTTTCACATAGGCTTCGCTATGGGCCTTGTAGCTAGCGGCGCCTTCGGGGTCGAGCTTGGCCAGGCCGGTGGCGATATTGCGCACATATAGCACCACGTTTTCAGGGTTTTGCCAGGCGTGGGGGTCGGTTTCCACGCCCTTGCCGTCCTCAGAAGCCATGGTGCGGGCCTTCACGCCGGTCGATGCGACCACGGTGACGCCCTTGTAGTTGGCCGACTTGGCCAGCTTCTGCGCCCAGTGCTCAAAGCCCAGGCCGTTGACCACGAAGAGCTTGGACTGGACGATGCTTTTCGCGTCCGCCGGCTTGGGTTCGAACTCGTGAGCGTCTTCGTTCGGGCCGACCAGGGTGCTGACGTTCACACGGTCGCCGCCCACCACGCGCACCAGGTCGCCCAGGATGCTGAAGCTGGCGACCACGGGGATTTTGTCGGCGGCATAGCCGGTGGTGCTGAGCACGGCGGCGGCCAGGGGGACGAGCAGTTTGCGGACGATGTTGTGCATAGAGATAGACAGGTTGGAGTGGAAAAGCAGTTAGGCCACGCGATGCGTGCGTACCCAGTTACGTTGCAGCCAGCCGCCGGGCGACAGCAGCAGCGAAGCCGCGTACAAAGCCCCGGCGCACCCGATGATGGTTGGGCCGGAGGGCGTGTCAAAGTGGTAGGACAGCAGCAACCCAGCCACGCCGGCCAGCATGGCTTGCAGGCTGGCGTTGACCAACTGGGCGGGCAGGGTGTCGTGCCAGAGCCGGGCCGACACGGCTGGGATCATCATCAGGCCGACGGCCATCAGCGTGCCCAGGGTCTGGAAGCCAGCCACCAGGTTGATGACCACCAGCATCAAAAAGCCCTGCTGCCATACCCAGGTACCCCAGCTGCGCTTGCCGGCAGCGCTGAGGAATACCGGGTCGAAACTCTCCAGCACCAGGCCTCGGTAGGCAGCGGCCAGGGCCAGCACACTGACGCTGGCCACCGTCGCCACCAGTTGCAGGCCGGCGCTGTCCACCCCCAGGGCGCTGCCGAATAGGATGTGCAGCAGATCCAACTGCGTGCCGTGGCGCGATATCAAGGTAACGCCCAGCGCCAGCGACACCAGGTAGATGGCGGCCAGGCTGGCGTCTTCTTTCAGCGCGGTGGCGCGGCTGATCCAGCCGGCCAGCGCCGCCACTAGCATGCCGACGACGACGCCGCCCAGGGCCATGGCCGTCAGTGACAGGCCGCAGAGCATGAAGCCGATGGCCACGCCGGGCAGGATGGCATGGCTGAGCGCATCGCCCAGCAGGCTCATGCGGCGCAGCGTTAAAAACACGCCCAGCGGCGCTGCGCTGAGCGACAGGGCCAGCGTGGCCACCAGCGCGCGGCGCATGAAGGCGAAATCGGCGAACGGGGCCAAAGCAATGTCCCACAGGCTGTGCAGCAGATCCATCACGCGAGTACTTTCTGGGCGGATGGTGCGCGCATGGCTTGTACCTGGTCCAAGTTGTCTATGGAGCAGACTTCGGCGGTCTCGTCCCAGGCCTCGGCCATGGCGCGCGCGCGGCGCAGATTGCCGTCGGTCATTACCTGTGCGGTTGGCCCCCAGGCCACCAGTTCGCGCGCCAGCAGCAGGGTCTGCGGGAAATGCTCGCGCACCTGCGCGTCGTCGTGCAGCACGGCAATCACCGTACGCTGCTGGCTATGCCATTCGCGGATCAGGCCCAGTAGGGCGGCAGTGGTTTTGCTGTCCATGGCGTTGAAAGGCTCGTCCAGCAGGATCAGGTCCGCGTCTTGCACCACCATGCGGGCAAACAACACGCGTTGTAGTTGCCCACTGGACAAGGAGCCGATGGACCGCCGGCCAAAGTCGTCCAGCCCCACGGCCTGCAGGGCGGTATCGGCGCGGGCCAGTTGGGCTGCATCTACACCGCCCCAGGCGCCCTGGCGCGGCCAGCAGCCCAGCAGCACGCAGTCGCGCACGTCCATGGGAAAGCCCCGGTCTATCTCGGCCAGCTGCGGCAGGTAGGCAATACGCTGGCGCGGCACAGGCAGGTCCACCCGGCCACCGCCCAAGGGCAACAGGCCCATGATGCTTTTTAGCAGCGTGCTTTTGCCCGAGCCATTCGGTCCCACCACGGCTGTCAGCGAGCCGGGGGCAAACTGACCGCTGATGTGGTGCAGGGCAGGGTGTTGGCGGTAGCTGACCGTGAGGTTGTACAACGTGAGGTCATTCACCATGGCGCCACATCCATATTGGCCCAGGCCACGGCCAGCCATAGCAGCGCCACCACGGGCAACAGAGTCAGTACCCGCAACCAGGCGGGCCAGGCCAGCACACTGCGCTGGAAGAGTTTTTGTAGGAATAAGGTGAACATGGCTTTACATAATGAGATGGCATAAAGCCACCCGGTTGCGGTAATAATGCAACCTGATTGCGGTTAATGTAATGCAACTTTGTTGCGTTATTAAATTTTTCGTCAAGATTTACAAAGCACCACGCCATGGCTTCCTCGTTGCCCCCCACTGCTGTCGACCCGATTGACGCGCTGTTGTCGGCCCACGGCCTGCGCCGCACCAGTGCCGCGCGCCTGGTGCTGGGCTGGCTGCTGGCCCACCCGGACACCAGCTACACCCATGCGCAGCTGCAGGCGGCCCTGGCCAGCGACAGCAGCGAGGCACAGGACCCCGTAAGCCTCGACCGTGTGACCCTGTACCGCCTGATCGACCGACTGACCCAGGTCGGCCTGCTGCTTTGCCGTGTCGACGCCAACCGCGTGCGCCGCTACCAGGCCATGCCGGCCAGCGTGCACGCCATCCCCCATTTCGAATGCCAAAGCTGCCACCGCGACAGCCCGCTGGCCGGCGCCCTGAAAGCCAATGCCAGCGACCTGGAGCGCGCCGCCCAGTCCGCCATCGCCGCCTTGCAGGCGCTGGGCTACCAGGACATGAGCATGGATTTCGCCGTGCGCGGCGTGTGCATAGACTGCGCCGCCGGGGCCAGCGCGTGATCCGTACGGCGGGTCTGGCCTACCGCTACGCCAAAAGATCCGATCTGGGCTCCGAGCTGGTTTTTCCCGATATTGATGTGCCCCAGGGTGGCACGCTGCTGCTCAAAGGCCCGTCCGGTGCGGGTAAATCCACCTGGCTGGCACTGGCGGCCGGCCTGCTGCGCGCCAGCGGCGGCCATATCGAGGTTGCCGGGCAGAACCTGAATGCTATTCAAAAGGTAGCTACCGACGCATGGCGGGCGGGCGCTATCGGTTTTTTGCCCCAGCGTTTGCATTTGAGCGAGGCGCTGACCGTGCGCGGCAACCTGGCCATGGCGCAGTGGGCAGCCGGCGTGGTCGACGACCCGCAGGCAGTGCAATCCACGCTGGACGTGCTGGGCCTGGCCGAGCTGGCCCAGCGCAAACCCAGCCAGCTGTCCGGCGGCCAGGCCCAGCGTGTGGCCCTGGCCCGGGCCGTGCTGCTGCAGCCCAAGGTGATACTGGCCGACGAGCCCACCGCCAGCCTGGACGACGATGCGGCCCAAGCGGCCCTGGCCCTGCTGCAAAGCAGTGCCGCCCGTTGCCAGGCCACCTTGGTCATCGCCACGCACGACGCGCGGGTGGCAGCCGCTTTACCCCATGCAGTTACATGCAAAATTGGCCTGCAACGCACGGATAAGCTGCGCGAGAAGCTATGAAAATAGTAGCGATATCCTTCAAATACCTGTGGTCGCGTCCGCTGGCCGCATCTCTCAATCTGCTGCTGCTGGCGCTGGGCCTGGCGTCCATCACCTTCGTATGGCTAACTAGCGAGCAAATGGACCGCGCTTTTGACCGCGACCTGGCCGGCATCGACGCGGTGGTCGGGGCCAAGGGCAGCCCCATGCAGCTGATACTGGCCGGCGTGTTCCATATTGACGTGCCACCGGGCAATATCCCGCTCACCGCCGTGCAAGAGCTGGAAAAAGACAAGCGGGTGGCCAAGCTGATCCCCATCAGCCTGGGCGACACCTTCCGCGGTTTTCGCATCGTCGGCACCACCACTGCCTACGCCGAGCATTACGACGCCAAGCTGGCCACCGGCACCATGTGGACCCAGCCCATGCAGGCCGTGGTGGGCGCCCAGGTGGCGCAGAACACCGGCTTGGCGATGGGCAATAAGTTCTACGGCTCGCACGGTCTGGGCGGCGGCGGCCATATCCACGGCGACTTTCCGTACTTGGTGACCGGTGTACTGGCCCCCTGCGGCTGCGTGCTGGACCGGCTGGTGCTGACGGCCACCGAATCGGTCTGGAAGGTGCATGAAAAAGCCACCGCCGTGGACGACGAAGACCAGAAGATCATGGAAGCCGAGCGCGAGATCACGCTGGCGCTGATCACCTACAAAAGCCCACTGGCCGCCGTGACCTTTCCGCGCTACATCAACACTGCCACCGAAATGCAGGCCGCCGCGCCGGCGGTAGAAATCACCCGCCTGCTGCGTATGGTGGGTGTGGGTACCGACGTGCTGCGCGGCTTCGGCGCCGTGCTGCTGCTGACCGCCGGCCTGAGCGTTTTCATCGCCCTGTGGAACGCCGTGCGCGAGCGCCGCGCCGACCTGGCCATGCTGCGCATGCTGGGCGCGTCGCCCTACAAGGTGGCCGGCCTGGTGCTGTGCGAGGCGCTGCTGCTGGCCGCCATGGCCACGGCCCTGGGCTTGCTGGGCGGCCATCTGCTAGCCCAACTGGTGGGCAGCTGGCTGCAGGCCGAACGCTCGCTGCCGCTGACCGGCTGGATCTGGCTGCCGTCCGAATGGTGGGTGCCGCTGCTGGGTGGCGTGGTGGCCACTTTGGCCGCAGCCTTGCCGGCGCTGGAAGCCTACCGGCTGGATGTCACTACCTTATTGAATAGCCGTTAAATTTTTGAATCGGAGCTTTGCCATGACCAAAACCGCCACCGCCTTGCTGCTGTCCCTGCTGACTGCCAGCGCCTTTGCCGCCGAAGACATGAGCCAGGCCAAGGAAGACATTGCCCGCCACCGCGCCATGGCGGCGGCACATGAAGCTGCCGCGCAATGCCGCGAAGCTGGCAAGGGCGAAGACGTGTGCTTCAAGGAATTGCAAGCTGCCTGCAAGGGCATTGCCATTGGCAAATTCTGCGGCATGAAGCACGAGCATTAAACTTGCAATTCACAGAGAAGCCACCGGAGCACGCCATGAAACTCGCCGCCATCTCCCTGCTGAGTGCCTTGACGCTGGGCTCCGCGCTGGCGCAGACACCGCCTCTGGGCTCCATCGACCTGCCGGCCGGCTCTGGCCCCGGCTACCACAGCCCCAACAGCCCGTTTGCACCGCTGCAGGAGCGTGCAGACGTGGTGCCCTGGTCGGTGCTGACCGCCGTGAAGACCCGGGCCGAGAAAAACCGCATCCTGCCCAATTTCGGCCTGCCCCAGCTCGCCTTGCACCAGAAGGTGCAGCGCGTGCAGGGCTTCATGATGCCGTTGGAGCCGGGCGAGAAGCAAAAACATTTCCTGCTGACCTCGGTGCCTCTGACCTGCGCCTTCTGCCTGCCAGGTGGGCCAGAGAGCATGGTCGAAATAAAAACCAAGACTCCCGTGAAATACAGCATGGAACCCGTGGTTGTGGAAGGGCGTTTTGCCGTTCTGAACGATGATCCCTACGGTTTGTATTACCGTATGGTGGACGCAAACGCGGTGAAGTAACCTCCTAATTCACCTCTGCCGGTAACGGTGTGAATGCGTCTATAGAATGACAGCATGGCCACCAAAATTCCCAAAAAGCCACCGCCGCCCGTGAACCAGCCGTCGAAATCCGACGACGGCGATTCGGTCGTGCTTGAGCGTCGCACCGAAAAGATCAAGCCGCCGCACATGTACCAGGTGCTGCTGCTCAATGATGATTACACCCCCATGGAGTTCGTGGTGGTGGTAATCCAAGAGTTTTTCAACAAAGACCGCGAAACCGCCACCCAGATCATGCTCAAGATCCATCTGGATGGAAAAGCCGTGTGCGGCGTGTATTCCAAGGACGTGGCAGCCACCAAGGTAGACCAGGTTCTAGAAGCCGCCAAACAGTCTGGACACCCGCTACAGTGTGTCAGCGAGCCGTTGGAATAACGGCTGCTTGAATAAGTCAAATTGCATCCCAAGTAGAGTGCGTCATCAGAGTGTTGTAACAGCAAGGCAAAAAAGGAATTCACATGATTGCCCAAGAATTGGAAGTCAGTTTGCACATGGCTTTCGTGGAAGCGCGCCAGCAACGCCACGAATTTATTACGGTTGAGCACCTGCTGCTGGCTTTGCTGGACAACCCCAGCGCGGCCGAAGTTCTGCGTGCCTGCTCCGCAAATATTGACGATTTGCGCAAGTCGCTGAGCAACTTCATCAAGGACAACACACCCCAGGTCGCCGGCACAGACGATGTGGATACCCAGCCCACGCTGGGCTTCCAGCGTGTGATCCAGCGCGCCATCATGCACGTGCAGTCCACCGGCAGCGGCAAGAAGGAAGTGACCGGCGCCAACGTACTGGTCGCCATCTTTGGCGAAAAAGATTCTCACGCCGTCTACTACCTGCACCAGCAAGGCGTGACGCGCCTGGACGTGGTGAACTTCATCGCCCACGGTATCAAGAAGAGTGATCCACCCGAGCCCTTGAAGGCCGCCGACAGCCAGGCTGAAGGCGAAGAGGGCGGCGGCGAGAAGAATGAAAAAGCCTCCCCACTGGAGCAGTTCACCCAGAACCTGAACCAGATGGCCAAAGAGGGCAAGATCGACCCGCTAATCGGCCGTGAATACGAGGTTGAGCGCACCATCCAGATCCTGTGCCGCCGCCGCAAGAACAACCCGCTGCTGGTGGGTGAAGCCGGCGTGGGCAAGACCGCCATCGCCGAGGGGCTGGCATGGCGCATAACGCAAAAAGACGTGCCGGAAATCCTGGCCGAGGCGCAGGTCTATTCCCTGGACATGGGCGCCCTGTTGGCGGGCACCAAGTACCGCGGTGACTTCGAGCAGCGCCTGAAAGGTGTGCTCAAGTCCTTGAAGGACAAGCCCAACGCGATCCTGTTTATTGATGAAATCCACACCTTGATCGGCGCCGGTGCAGCCTCGGGCGGCACGCTGGATGCCTCCAATCTGCTGAAGCCGGCGTTGTCCAGCGGCCAGCTGAAGTGCATTGGCGCCACCACCTTTACCGAATACCGTGGCATCTTCGAAAAAGACGCTGCGCTGTCACGCCGCTTCCAAAAGGTGGACGTGGTAGAGCCGTCTGTTCAGGAGACGGTGGAAATTCTCAAGGGCTTGAAGTCGCGGTTTGAAGAACACCATGGCGTCAAGTACGCTTTGGCTGCTTTGCAGGCCGCTGCCGAGTTGAGCGCCAAGTACATCAACGACCGCCATCTGCCCGACAAGGCAATTGACGTGATCGACGAAGCCGGCGCCGCCCAACGCATCCTGCCGACCAGCAAGCGCAAAAAGACCATTACCAAGGCCGAGGTGGAAGAGATCGTGGCCAAGATTGCCCGTATTCCGCCCGCGAATGTCTCGAACGACGACCGCGGCAAACTCAAGACGCTGGAACGCGACTTGAAGAGCGTGGTGTTTGGCCAGGACAAGGCGCTGGACGTGCTGGCATCCGCTGTGAAGATGGCGCGTTCGGGTCTGGGCAAAGGCGACAAGCCGATCGGCTCTTTCCTGTTCAGCGGACCCACGGGCGTGGGCAAGACCGAAGCGGCGAAGCAACTGGCCTACATCATGGGCATCGAGCTGATCCGCTTCGACATGTCCGAGTACATGGAGCGCCATGCGGTGAGCCGCCTAATTGGTGCGCCTCCAGGCTATGTCGGTTTCGACCAAGGTGGCTTGCTGACCGAGGCCGTTACCAAGAAGCCGCACTGCGTGCTGCTGCTGGACGAAATTGAAAAGGCCCACCCGGACATTTTCAATGTGCTGCTGCAGGTCATGGACCACGGTACGCTGACCGACAACAACGGACGCAAGGCCGACTTCCGCAATGTCATTATCATCATGACGACGAATGCGGGTGCCGAGACCATGAACAAGGCGACCATTGGCTTCACCAACCCGCGTGAATCGGGTGACGAAATGGCCGATATCAAGCGCCTGTTCACACCGGAGTTCCGCAACCGTCTGGATGCCACCGTAAGCTTCAAGGCGCTGGATGAAACCATCATTCTGCGCGTGGTGGACAAGTTCCTGCTGCAACTGGAAACCCAGTTGGCCGAGAAGAAGGTGGACGTAACGTTTACCGACACTCTGCGTAAATATCTGGGCAAGAAGGGCTTCGACCCGTTGATGGGCGCCCGTCCGATGCAGCGCCTGATCCAGGATACGATTCGCCGCGCTTTGGCGGACGAATTGCTATTTGGCCGTTTGATCGATGGCGGCCGCCTTACGGTGGACATGAAGATCACCAAGGACGAAAAAGGCGTGGAGTCCGGTGAAGTAGAGCTGGACATCCAGCCTTTGCCCAAGAAGGAAGGCCGAGCCAAGCCTGAGTCGGAAGAGGCAACAGCGGGTTGAGCTGACCAGTAAAACAAAAAAGGGGCGGTACTCTCGGGTACCGCCCCTTTTTATTTGGTGCTGCTCGTGTTGGTTGATGCCTTACAGCGGCAATCCTTCCAGCGCCGTATAAGTCTTTTTAAGCCAGGTTTTGACGCGCTGGCGTTCCAGAATACCCAGGCCATCGTTTTCGCTGCGCTCGTGTACTGCACTCCAGAAACTGGCGTTCTGGCGGTCGATCTTGCGCATGCAAGCGTCTTGTAGTGCGGGCAGTTCGATGACGCGGGCGCCTAGCTTCAGGGCTTCATCCATGGCGCTGGAGGAGCGCATGAGCGAAAAATCCGAGCCCCGTCCGTGGTTCATCACAATGATGTAGGTGGGTGCGCTGCCAAAGTTCTGCATCAGTTCCGTCAGCAAGCTGACCGAATCCTTGCCTTCATCGATAACGTGCCAGAAGTTGACGGCTATGTTCAGATCAGTGAGTACCTCAAACAAATCTGAGTCTTTGATCCAACGCGCCAGAGGCGCGGCTGTCTGTGCCGCCAAGTCTACGATGACGTTTTGGTGGGGGTTGGCCTCAAAAGCCTCGGCGATCCGGTCCAGTCCTTCAAAGCTGTCAACCAAGACGGGGGAAGCAAAGTCGGGATAAAAGCGGGTAAACGAATTGTGCGAACGGTCGGTGTCAAACCCCGTGAATGCCAGGCCGGCATCCAGGAAATATTGTGCGAGCACACGCGCGGTGACCGATTTGCCTACGCCACCTTTTTCACCGCCAATAAAATTGATAGAGCTCATTGATTTCCCTGGGTTGTTTGTTTGATTCTACGAGGCAAGTTTTACAACTTTTGTGCTTTGTCTTGTCAGCAAGAACCATGCGCAAAACGTTATTACACGCTATTGCAGTCCGTACATTTTCCAGCTGTATATGACTGTGCTGCGGGCTCTATGGTTTGTCTTTCCCTGGTAGACCTTGTGTAAAGTTCAGGCCAAAAATATCACCTTAAATATATTCGCTAAGTCTTTGATCTTGTGTGAAGTTTTTGATTTGGATACACTCCTTCTGGATCGTTTCTGAACCGGAGATGAACTCATGCCACTCCCTGAAAGCCCCGTTTTGAACCGCCTGCTACATATTGTTTCTGTTATTACCTGTTCCGCGCTCATGGCAAGTGCCCCTGCGCATGCCGCGCAGCGTAAAAAAGTGAGTGTTGAAAAGGTTCAAGCCGTAACAACCAAGTCCAAGCGCAGTGCGGTGGTGGTGAAAACCAGCCGCAATGCACGTGTATCCAAAACCTTGATCGCTACCAAGAAGGTGGCACGGCCTGTAGCAGCCATCATTCCTGCCAAGCAGTCCTTTGGTGAATTGGCGGGTTTGCACGGTGCCCCAGATGCCTTGGCACTCAAATCCAGTGTCGCTCTGGTGATTGATCAAGACACGCGCGAAGTTCTTTTCAGCAAGAATGACCAGGCGGTTTTGCCAATCGCATCCTTGACCAAGCTGATGACGGGTGTGGTAATTAACGAAGCCAATCTGCCGATGGACGAGGACATCACAATAAGCCAAGATGATGTGGACACCGAAAAATGGAGCCGCTCCAGGCTGACCGTAGGTACCACTTTGAGCCGAGGCGAATTATTGCACCTGGCCTTGATGTCCAGCGAAAACCGTGCTGCCCATGCGTTGGGGCGCACCTATCCAGGTGGCTTGCCTACCTTTGTTTCCCTGATGAATGCCAAAGCTAAGATGCTGGGCATGAAGGACACCCGCTACGTTGAACCTACGGGGTTGTCTAGCAACAACCAATCCAGCGCCCGTGATCTAGCCACCCTGGTGAATGCTGCTTACAACGAACCCACTCTGCGCGAGCTCTCCACTTCTCCTGGTTATCAAGTTGACATTGGCCGCAGAACGCTGCAGTTCAATAACACCAACCGTTTGGTGAAAAGCCCGGATTGGGATATTGGCCTGCAAAAGACTGGTTACATCTCAGAGGCCGGTCAGTGCCTGGTGATGCAAGCCAAGATTGCTGGACGCAAACTGATCATGGTGTTTCTGGACTCTGCCGGCAAACTGAGCCGCATTGCCGATGCAGAACGCGTGCGCCACTGGGTGGAATCCAACCCTGTAGTCAAGACTGCGGGCTGAGTACATCTCGTCCGCAGCAGTTGCTTTGCTGCTTAGTTGAGATCCGCCGTCTTGTAACCCAAGGCGGCGGATATTTCATTTGCCGTATTTTGTAATTTTGGCAACCATCCTTCGTCGAGGCGGTCCGCTGGAGCAGAGATTGACAGGCCTGCCACCAGCTTGCTTTGGTCGTCGTAAATGCCGACGGCTATACAGCGCACCCCCAATTCCAGCTCCTCGTTGTCGCGTGCGATGCCGTACTGCCGGGTTTTGGCCAAATCACGCTCCAGCATGTGGATATCGGTCAGGCTGTTTTTTGTCTGACCGCTGAGGCCCGTACGCATGGCGTAAGCGCGTACGCGCTGTGGTTCGTCCATGGCCAGAAACAGCTTGCCTACCGAGGTGAGATGCAATGGAGCCCGCCCGCCAATGGCGCGCACAACCTGCATGCCCGAGCGCTCGCTGTACGCCCGTTCGACGTAAACAATTTCGTCACCTTGGCGCAGGCTCAGGTTCACGGGCTGCTGGGTAAGTCGGTGCAACTCGCGCATGGGGATCAGGGCGGCGTCACGTACGTTCAAACGACCTTTGACCAAGTTGCCCAGCTCCAGCAAGCGCATACCCAGGCGGTAACTGCCAGGCTCTGGTCGGTCTACAAAGCGGCCGGTCGCCAGATCATTCAGGATACGGTGGGTGGTGGAGGGGTGCAGACCCGTTCTTTCGCTGATTTCCTTGAGCGACATGGCATCTTCACGGGATGCCAGAACATCGATCAGCGCAAACATGCGCTCGATGACTTGGACGGTCGGAGTGGCGGGTGCACTGGGTTCTGATGGCTTCATTGCAGTTCCCATTAAGAGATACTGGATCTTACCTTATGAAATGTACGGTTGCACAATATGAAATCAACTCATCGTTGATGAAGCCCGCTAAAGATGCGCTGGGCTAGCTTGCCACAGCGGTCCAGACACCATCTTTCAGGATTTCATGGGGTGCAAACCGGGACTTGTAGAGCATCTTGGGGCTCTGCGCAATCCAGTAGCCCAGGTAGACGTAGTCCAAACCCAGCTGCCGCGCTTGTTCGATCTGCCATAGAACGTTATACGTGCCGTAGCTTGTGTGCTGCTCAGGTTCGTAAAAGGTGTACACGGCGGACAAGCCGTCGTCCAGCACATCCAAAATAGACACCATCTTGAGTCGGCTGGCAGATCCGTCTGCAGCCAATTCCCTGAATTCGACCAAACGCGAACTGACCCGACTTTGCAGTAAAAATTGCGTGTACTGGTCAATGCTGTCCTGGTCCATGCCGCCGCCCGCGTGGCGGCCATTTTGGTAACGCAGATACAGCTCGTAATGCTCACGTACAAAGCCAAGTTCCAACACGCGTGATTGCAACGAGCCGTGCTGGGCCAAGGCGCGCTTTTGGCTGCGATCGGGTTTAAAACTATGGGCCAACACGCGCAATGGCATGCAAGACTGGCAACCATCGCAATAGGGGCGGTAGGTGAACAGGCCGCTGCGGCGAAAACCCATGCGTACCAACTCCGAATAGGTTTCCGTTTGGATCAAATGGCTGGGGGTTGCCACCTGAGACCGTGCCTGCCGGTCCGACAGATAGCTGCAGGGATAGGGTGCCGTCGCATAAAACTGCAGGGTTTGCAGCGGCAATTCATGGAGGTTTGTCACGGGCCGGGCTTAGAAGCAAGCATTGCGTCCCAGTATACGGGGTCGAATTGCCAGTGCGGTGCAGCTTGGCTTGCGTTGCGCACGATCTGCGTACAAAAGTCTGCCCTGGGGATTTCGCGCGCACCCATAGACGCCAGGTGGCCCGTGTTCTGTTGGCAATCGATCAGTGGGATGCCGTGGGCACGGCAAAAGCATACTAGGACGGCCAGCGCGATCTTGGACGCGTCGGGCACGCGGGTGAACATGGATTCGCCAAAGACAGCCTGGCCCAGAGCCACGCAATACAAGCCGCCAGCGAGCTCTCCGTCTATCCAGGTCTCTATGCTGTGTGCGTAGCCGGCCTGGTGCAGCTCTATATATGCCTGCATGACGTCGGCCACGATCCAGGTGCCCGTTTGCCCTGGCCGTGCGCTGCCTGAGCAGGCCCGGATGACGTCCGCAAAGGCATGGTCTATGCGGATCTCGCAGCCCGGCGTCCGGACGAAGCGTGCCAGAGTCTTGCGCAGCGAACGGTGCAGGCGAAACTCCTGGGTGTGCAAGACCATGCGCGGATCGGTACTCCACCACAGGATGGGCTGGCCCGTGCTGAACCAGGGAAAAATACCTTGTCGATAGGCGCGCTGCAGACTGTCTACATCCAGCGCGCCGCCCGCAGCCAATAGGCCAGGGGCAGGATCGGCTGGACCCCAGGCCTGTGTTACAGGTGGAAAGGGTTCACCCGGCAAGAGCCAGGGAATAGGTTTGACCGGAGGCGGGCGCGAGGATGACATGCCTGCAGACTTATAAATATTTAAGGCGCCAAGCGCTCGCGAATCCAGCGGGTGTTGCTATCTAATGTATAGCGAAGGCGGTCATGTAGCCGGCTCTTGCGTCCTTGCCAGAACTCCCAGCGATCGGCCTGCAGGCGGTAGCCGCCCCAATGGGGAGGGCGCGGCGGGTTCAAAAGAAACTGCGCGCCGTACTTGGCGGCATTGGCCACCAGGGTACTGCGGCCGGAAATCACCTGTGATTGGGGGGATGCCCATGCACCCAACCGGGAATCCAGCGGGCGGCTTTGGAAATAAGCGTCGCTTTCGGCATCGCTGACCTTTTCCACCACACCTTCTATACGTACTACACGCTCCAGCTCCACCCAGTGGAATTGCAGGGACGCATAGGGGTTGCCCGCCAGTTCTTGGCCCTTACGGCTTTCGTAATTGGTGTACCAAACGATGCCACGGGCATCAAACCCTTTGATCAGCACGATACGGGTCGATGGCCGCAAATTGTGTGCCACCGTAGCCAGGGTCATGGCATTGGGTTCGGGTACCTGGGCGTCTACAGCCTCGTTCAGCCACTGTTCGAATTGCTGTAGCGGGTCTGCGTGAGATGCCTCTTCATTGAGTTCTGCGCGCTCGTAGCTTTTACGCAGATCGGCAAGCTGGGTAGTAGTTAGGCTCATGGCTTGGATTGTGCCGCCGAACCAAGCCTGATAAGCCGCCATGGCCATCCATGGGCGGCTTAATTTCAGACCCTGCAGCGGCGATTGGGCTACTGCAGGTAGGGGCTTAGAAGAAGCCCAGCTTCTTGGGGTTATAGCTCACCAGCAGGTTCTTGGTCTGTTGGTAGTGGTCCAGCATCATCTTGTGGGTTTCACGCCCTATGCCTGACTCCTTGTAACCACCAAAGGTCGCGTGGGCAGGGTAGGCGTGGTAGCAGTTGGTCCAGACCCGGCCGGCCTTGATGGCACGGCCCATGCGGTAGGCCACGCCGCCATCACGGCTCCAAACGCCGGCTCCCAGGCCGTATGGCGTGTCGTTGGCAAGCGCCAAGGCTTCAGCCTCATCCTTGAATGTGGTCACGGCCAGCACCGGGCCAAAAATTTCTTCCTGGAAGATGCGCATCTTGTTGTGGCCCTTGAACAGGGTTGGCTGAACATAGTAGCCGCCAGCCAGATCGGCTGGCATGGTTGCGCGTTGACCGCCCACCAGCAGTTCAGCGCCTTCGTTGATGCCGATATCCATGTAAGACATGATTTTGTCCATCTGCACCTGGGACGCCTGGGCACCCATCATGCAGTCGGTGTCCAGCGGACTGCCTTGCTTGATAGCTTTGACGCGGGTCAGCACGCGGGCCATGAACTTGTCGTAGATGGACTCGTGGATCAAGGCACGCGATGGGCAGGTGCAGACCTCGCCCTGGTTGAAGGCGAACAGCACCAAGCCTTCGATGGCTTTGTCGAAAAAGTCATCGTCTGCGTCAGCCACGTCGGCAAAGAAGATATTGGGCGACTTGCCACCCAGCTCCAGCGTCGCCGGGATCAAATTGGTAGCGGCAGCCTGGGCGATCACCCGGCCTGTGGCGGTAGAGCCGGTGAAGGCGATCTTGGCAATACGTTTGCTGGTGGCCAGCGACATGCCGGCTTCGCGGCCAAAGCCATTCACCACGTTCAGCACACCCGCTGGCAGCAGATCGGCGATCAGCTCCAGCATCACCATGATGCTGACTGGTGTGGATTCGGCCGGCTTGAGCACTACGCAGTTGCCGGCCCCTATGGCGGGCGCCAGCTTCCAGGCGGCCATCAGGATAGGGAAGTTCCAGGGAATGATCTGGCCCACCACGCCCAGGGGTTCGTGGAAGTGGTACGCAATGGTGTTTTCGTCGATCTCGCTCAAAGCGCCTTCCTGGGCCCGCAGGCAGCCAGCAAAGTAGCGGAAATGGTCGATGGTCAGCGGAATATCCGCGTTCAGAGTTTCGCGGATGGGTTTACCGTTGTCCACGGTTTCGGCGTAGGCCAGCTTTTCCAGGTGGGCTTCCAGGCGATCGGCGATCTTCAGTAGCAGATTGGAGCGCTCGCCAGCCGAGGTGCGGCCCCAGCTATCAGCCGCGGCATGCGCGGCATCCAAGGCCAGTTCGATGTCTTCTGGACCCGACCGGGCGGCTTGGGTGAATACTTTGCCAGAAATAGGCGTAATGACGTCAAAGTACTCGCCTTTGAGGGGGGCAACCCATTTGCCGCCAATGTAGTTGTCATAACGCGCTTTGAACTGTACGGGGGCATTGTCGCTGCCGGGATGGGGATAAAGCATGGATGTCTCCTTTTGGGTTATTGAGCACTTGCAAGTTAGTGCGCAGCAAGTAGTGCAGGGTGTGTGCCACATGCTTTTGTGGGCCGTGAAAGCCGGTTTCCTGCGCGAAAGTAGCGGTACGCCGCACTCAATGGGCCTGCAGTTGTCAGCTTGTTGTGGGACAGGTGTTCCAAAATGGAGCAGCCACAACCAGGCTTGTGTTAAACCGCTTGCACATATGCGCCAGCTCACTACAGTGGCACTACATGACTGCACCCGGCACGTACCGGGCGTGGCAAGGAGACAGACCATGGATTCCGGACACAGTACCGTTAGAACGCCCGCGCTGGCCCTGCGACAGGCACGGCGCCAGTTATTGAACCAAGGAGATATCCCCAAGGAGCTGCTGGGCGACAGGCTGGCGCGCTCCTGGGGGCGCAGTCTGTCCTTTGGCTTGCAAGCCAGCGGGCGTACACCGGGGGCGCCCCATGCATCTTCGGCGCAACTGACCCGGGCCTTGGAACACCAACGTGAGCTGGTGGCCCACGCCCGGCCGGTGATGGAGTTTGTTTTTGAGCAAACCCGTGACAGCGACTGCATGGTGGTGTTGGCTGATGGCAGCGGCATGCTGCTGCACACCCTGGGCGATGACGATTTCCTGGACCGGGCCAGCCGCGTGGCCTTACGCCCGGGGGCAACCTGGCACGAACAATATAGGGGTACCAATGCCATTGGTATGGCCATGGCGGAGCAGTCTCCGGTGGTGGTCCATGCCAGTGAGCACTATCTTGAGCGCAATGGTTTTCTGACCTGCGCCGCAGCACCCATACACGACCCCGCTGGACGTTTGCTGGGCGTACTGGATATTTCTGGTGACCACCGTGGCTACCACCCGCACACCTTGGGCCTGGTACGGTCAGCGGCCCGCATGATCGAGCACAAGCTATTTGAAACCCGTTATGCCGGCCAGATCAGGCTGCGCTTCCATACCCAGCTGGAAGGCATAGGAACGGTGACCGAATGCCTATTGGCCTTGTCTGAAGAGGGCTGGATTCTGGGCGCCAATACCGCGGCCCTGCAATGGCTGCGACTGCCCCGGGACAATATGGGCCGGGTGCCGCTTGAGTCGGTGTGGCCATTGGCGCATGAAATATTGCCTATTGCTGGCACTGCACGCCAATTGCGCAGCCCCGACGGGCGGCCGCTCTGGTTGCGTGTGGACGGCGGGCGTGTGCGTGCGGTCAGCATTACGGGTAATCTGCTCCCGAAGAGCCTTCCTGCCACCGACCCATTGCAAGCCCTGGATACCGGTGACTGCATGTTTCGAGCTGCCCTGGACAAGGCGCGCCGCGTGGCCGGCAAGCTGATTCCCTTGCTGTTGCAGGGCGAATCTGGGGTGGGTAAAGAGGTGTTTGCGCGGGCCGTACATGCGGCCGGTCCACGCAAGGACGGGCCTTTTGTGGCGGTCAATTGCGCGGCCTTGCCTGAGTCCTTGATCGAGGCCGAGCTGTTTGGCTACCTGCCAGGTGCTTTTACCGGAGCCCGTCGTGAGGGTTCGCCTGGCCGCCTGCGTGAGGCGCAGGGCGGTACGCTGTTACTGGACGAAGTGGGTGATATGCCGCTGGCTTTCCAGGCTCGGCTATTGCGCGTGTTGCAAGAGCGCGAGGTACAGGCCTTGGGCGGCGGCAAGTCGGTCGCCGTGGACTTTGCACTGGTGTGCGCCACGCATCGCAACCTGCGGGAAGAAATGCAGGCAGGCCGCTTTCGGGAGGACCTTTACTACCGCATCAACGGCCTGACGTTGTTGCTGCCCCCATTGCGCGAACGCAGTGACCAGTCAGCCCTGGTCGAGCGGCTGCTGCAGTCGCTGGCGCCAGGCCAGGCGGTACAGCTGGCTCCCGTAGTGGCGCAGGCTTTTGCTGCATTCTCCTGGCCAGGCAATGTACGCCAGCTGGCGAATGTTTTGCGCACCGCCTGTGCGCTGCTAGATAGCGGCGAGAGCGTGATCGATTGGCAGCATTTGCCTGACGATTTTGTCCAGGATGTGCGCGTGTCCACGCCGCAAAAAGATGAAATTGACGACGGCCGCTTGCATACGCAGGCGGTGCGAACCATGGAGCGGGTGCTGCAGCAATGCGACGGCAATGTGTCCCAAGCGGCGCGCCAACTGGGCGTCAGCCGCAATACGCTGTACCGCAAATTGGGCTCCAAATAAGGCCTGTGGTGAGGTTGCGGCCAAGGGTTTGCCCTGGGGCGTTCGTAACCCACTGGTAACTGCGGGGCGGTACAAAATTGCAGTTAAGGGGTACCATGGAGGTTGTAATTTTGTTACCAAAAAACATGAAACTCCACCCCACCGTTAGCGCGGTCACAGACCGCATTCGCGCACGCAGCGGGCCTAGTCGCAGCGCGTATCTGGAACGCCTTGAGGCCGCTGCACAGCGCAAGCCCGGTGCCGAACGCATGGGCTGCGCCAACGTGGCCCATGCATTTGCCGGCATGCCGAACAATGACAAGTTCAAGGTGGTTGCCGAAAAAGCGCTGAACATCGGCATCGTGACCGCTTACAACGACATGTTGTCGGCCCACAGCCCGCTGCTCACATACCCGGAGTTGGTCAAGGCCGAAGCCCGCCTGCATGGCGCCACGGCCCAGGTCGCTGGCGGCGTGCCCGCTATGTGCGATGGCGTGACGCAAGGCACGCCGGGAATGGAGTTGAGCCTGTTCAGCCGGGATGTCATTGCCATGGCTACTGCGGTCGCTCTCAGCCACGATATGTTCGATGCCGCCCTGATGCTGGGTGTGTGCGACAAGATCGTGCCAGGCCTGCTGATTGGCGCGCTTCAGTTTGGCCATTTGCCCATGGTTTTTGTGCCTGCGGGGCCGATGCCATCCGGCCTGTCCAACAGCGCCAAATCCAAGGTGCGCGAGCAGGCGGCCCAAGGTTTGGTTGGCCGTGCCGAGCTACTTGAGGCGGAATCTGCCGCCTACCATGCGCCCGGCACCTGCACTTTCTACGGTACCGCTAACAGCAACCAGATGCTGCTGGAAGCCATGGGTCTGCATGTACCCGGCACGGCTTTTGTGGCCCCCGGCGGCGCACTGCGTGATGAACTGACCCGCGAATCGACCCGTACTGTGCTGAGTGCCGTCAAATCCAAACGCTTCGCCCCCATTGGCAAGGTGGTGGACGAGCGCTGCATCGTCAATGCCATGGTAGCTTTGGTGGCCACCGGCGGATCCACCAACCATTTGATTCACTGGGTCGCGGTAGCCGCTTCAGCCGGCATTGTGATCGACTGGGACGACTTCAGCGCATTGTCTGATGTGGTGCCCACGCTCTCGCATGTGTATCCCAACGGCAGTGCCGACGTGAACCAGTTCCAGGCCGCAGGCGGCCCCGGCTTCATCATCCGCGAGCTGCTGGATGCCGGTTTCATGCATGAAGACGTGTTGACGGTGCGCGCCGGTGGTATCCGTGAATACACAGGCGTGCCGGTACTAGCCGGTGACAGCCTGCAGTGGGAACCTACAGGCCCGTCCAAGGACACAAGCATCGTGCGTCCAGCCAGTGCGCCGTTCAGTGCAACAGGTGGTTTGAAGCTGTTGCAGGGCAACTTGGGGCGCAGCGTCATCAAGGCATCCGCCGTGCCGGAAGACCGCTATGTCATCGAAGCGCCGGTGCGCCTGTTTGATTCGCAAGAGGCACTTCATGTGGCCTTCAATGCCGGAGAACTAAACCGGGACGTGGTTTGTGTGGTGCGTTGGCAAGGCCCGAAGGCGAACGGTATGCCAGAGTTGCACAAACTGACGCCACCGCTGGCCGTGCTGCAAGGTAAAGGCTACCGGGTGGCGCTGGTGACCGATGGCCGCATGAGTGGTGCATCGGGCAAAGTGCCCTCGGCCATCCACGTCTCTCCCGAGGCGCTGGCCGGTGGCCCGCTGGCCAAGTTGCTGGATGGCGACGTGGTGCGCCTGGATGCGATTGCTGGCACCCTGCAGGCCCTGGTGCCTGATGATGAATGGGCTGCGCGGCCATTGGCAACCATGCCTGAAGCCTTGCGCGTGGCCAATGGCTTGGGCATGGGCCGTGAATTATTTTCGGGCATGCGTCGCAATGCCCTGACTGCAGAACAAGGAGCTCTCACATGGATGTAAACAAGAACGCAAACGGCCGCTGGACGGCGCGCCAGGTCATGGAAGACGCGCCGGTGATCCCGGTGATCGTGCTGAACGACGTCGCCCATGCCGTGCCGCTGGCGCGCGCCCTGGTGGCGGGCGGCATCCGTATGTTGGAAGTCACGTTGCGCACACCGCAGGCGCTGGAATGCATAGAGCGCATCGCCAAGGAAGTCCCTGAAGCAGTGATCGGTGCGGGCACCATCCGCAGTGCGGCGGATGCGGCAGCAGCGGTCAAGGCAGGCGCCTTGTTTGGCGTCAGCCCGGGCTACACCCGCGCGGTCGGCCAGGCTTGCCGCGATCTGGGCTTGGCACTGTTGCCTGGTGTGGCCACTGGTAGCGAGGTCATGATGGCGCAGGAAGACGGCTTTACCGAGCTGAAGTTTTTCCCTGCCATGCAAGCGGGCGGCCCGGCCATGCTGAAGGCCTGGAGTGGTCCATTTTTTGACGTGAAGTTCTGCCCCACTGGTGGCGTTACCTTGCAGAACGCGCCGGACTTTCTGGCTCTGCCCAACGTCGTGTGCGTCGGCGGCTCGTGGATCGTACCGACGGATGCCATGAAAGCCGGCGACTGGGGGCGCATCACCCAGCTGTGTCTGGACACGGCAGCTTTGAAGAAAAAAGTGGCCTAAACCAGAGAATCAATAAAGCGCCTCCCGAGGCGCTTTTTTTCAGACTGAAAACGGCGTTTGCGCCAGGAACCTGCCCGCTATGCCGAGCGTGAACAGGTTAGGTGACTGTGCGCGGGGCATATTCGCTTTCACGCGGGCGTAGAACTGGCCGTAGTTGCCGATGAAACCACCGTGGTTCCAGACCTTCAATACCTGTTCGGTGAAGGCGCCGTTGTGGTCGCCATCCATCGAAGTCTGGTTGTCCTGGCAACCGGAAATCAATAGCACCGAGGGCTTGAATTTCTTCACGATGGCCGTCAGGCGGCTGCTGGCCGCGACCTGGGCCAGCGCGGTGTCCGGATCAACTGCTGCCGTGCCGGCGGCTTTGGCTACCTCTGTTTGCAACTTGTCATAGAAGGCCTGGTGGTCGCGGTAGACACGCATCGCTACGGCCGTGGGCATGGCGCGTTCTCGCGGTCCGGTTGGCATGGCCCGGGTGACGGAGCCGCTGTGGCAGCTGTCGGACAGCACCAAAATGCGCACGCCCGCAGCGAACTGGCTGAGCTCGAAATACAGCTCGTCGTCGATCAGCTGCCCGTCATACAGGCACCAGGTTTCGTCTTGTTTGTCGGCTTCGTCGCCGTTGGCGTCGGGCACCTGGCCACCGTGGCCCGAGTAGGTAAGGAAGAACAGGTCGCCGGCACGCAGGCTCTTGGCTGCGTTGCGAATTGCCGCCAGGGCTTTGGCGCGCGTGCCATGCCTGGTCAGCAAGACGGTGGACTTCATGCCTTTGGACTTGGCGATGGCCGCCATGTCGTTGGCATCAAACTCGCACGCCGCCAGCGGTCCGGTCCAGCCCGAATAGGCAGCGCCACTGACGGCATTCAGACCGATGTGCAGCGACAGCGCTTTGGCCGCTGCGGGCGTGGTGGTTTTTGGGCTGGCCATGGTGTCCCCCGTGTAGTAGTTGGAGGGGCATATTCCGTCCGCTTGTCTTCAACTGTCAAGCGGCGACGCAGGGCGGGGGAGTGGCTTTGTTACAGACCGGTACCGCCGGCGTGCTCTGCACGTTGGATCAGTTCGATCTTGTAGCCATCGGGGTCGGTCACAAAGGCAATCACGGTGCTGCCGCCTTTGACCGGGCCGGCTTCCCGCGTCACATTACCGCCGGCCGCCTTGATCTTGGCGCAGGCCGCGTAGGCATCGGGCACGCCCAGGGCAATGTGGCCGAACGCTGTACCGGGCTCATAGCTGCTGACGCCGTGGTTGTAGGTTAGCTCGATCTCGGCATGGTCGGGGTTGCTGCCGTAGCCCACGAACGCCAGCGAGTATTTGTATTCGGTGTTCTCGGACGTACGCAGCAGTTGCATGCCCAACACTTGGGTATAGAACTGGATGGAGCGCTGCAAATCGCCAACGCGCAGCATGGTGTGGAGGAGTCTCATCGTGGGGCCTTGTGGTGGAAAAAGGGTAGGGCGCAAATACTACCGGCTTGTTATTTAATGGTGCTATACGGGGTATAGATTTTTTATGAAAAAACAAGCTCTGGCGCAGGTAGCAT
The DNA here is from genome assembly GCF_059421805.1 of Rhodoferax sp. GW821-FHT02C08. Taxonomy (NCBI): domain Bacteria; kingdom Pseudomonadati; phylum Pseudomonadota; class Betaproteobacteria; order Burkholderiales; family Comamonadaceae; genus Rhodoferax; species Rhodoferax sp. GW821-FHT02C08. The sequence goes on along the minus strand of NZ_JBWKVR010000010.1, from coordinate 9,222 downwards.
CTGCGCAAGTGGCTGCAAAAATAATAGCAAATAAAAAAGGCGCATGCCCTGGAGCATGCGCCTTTAGGAGCAGATTTCATCTGCTCTATCTTTTATAGCACTTGCCGCTGGTGCAATCTGCGCTAGAGCCCAAAATCTACTTGGAAATTACCGGCTTAACGGCCGAAAGGGCCGCGCGAACCGCCGCCGGGGCCCCGGGAGCCACCACCGTTGCCGCGACCGCCACCATAACCACCGCCGTTGCCGCCGCCATAGCCTCCACCACCGCCTCCATTACGGTTGCCACCACCAAAGCCGCCGCGGCGACCACGGTCCAACATGCTGTCTACGCTGGTGCGCATGGGGTCGGGTTGACCGCCCTGGGTTGCGCGGGGCGCAGGCGCTTGGCCGCCCATGGAAGCTGAGCGGGTGTGGTCAGGCTGTGCGCCACCACCGTAGCCACCGCCATAACCGCCACCGCCGCTGTAACCGCCGGAGCGTGCGCCGCCGTTGCTACCACCGGGACGCGGGCCCCGGCCACCTTGGGGCGGACGTGCACCTTGTGGACGGGGAGGCGCCATGCCGTCGCCTTGCGGCGCACTGCGTGGGCCACCGCGCGGTCCGTTGCGGCCACCGCCATTGCCAGCGCGCTGGCCACCGTCGCCTTGCGAAGCCTTGTTCTCACGCACGCGTTGCAGCATTTCGGTTCGTGCAGCCTTGGCTGCGGCTTGCATCACGTCACGGCTGGGTGGTTTGCCAGCGCCACCCCAGATGGTCTGGCGGCCCATGGCGATGGGTTCGGCACGTTCGCCGGGCTCGGGCATGAAGCCTTCAATGACTTGCACCGCAATTTCTTGCTTGGTGAAGCGCTCGATGTCTTGCATGAAGCCTTCTTCGTCCAGGCACACCAGATTCACCGCAGCGCCTTCGGCACCCGCGCGGCCGGTACGGCCGATGCGATGCACATAGTCTTCGCAGACGTTCGGGATTTCGTAGTTCACCACGTGCGGCAGGTCATCGATGTCGATACCGCGTGCTGCGATATCGGTAGCTACCAGGGCGCGTACATCGCCGCTCTTGAAGCCTTGCAAGGCTTGGGTACGCGCCGACTGGCTCTTGTTACCATGCAGCGCCATGGCGGTGATGCCATTCTTTTCCAGGAATTCGGCCACATTGTTGGCGCCGAACTTGGTGCGGGTGAACACCAGCACCTGGCTCCACTTGTGTTCCTGGATGATGTGGGCCAGCAGGGCCTTTTTCTTGCCGCGACCGACCGGGTGGATCACCTGGGTGATGCGCTGCACGGTGGTGTTGCGGGGCGTGACCTGCACGCTTTGCGGGTTCTTCAGCAGGGTGGCTGCCAAGTCGCGGATTTCATCGCTGAAGGTGGCGGAGAACAGCAGGCTTTGCTTGTCCTTGGGCACGGCGGCCAGCACCTTCTTCACGTCGTGGATGAAGCCCATGTCGAGCATACGGTCGGCTTCGTCCAGCACCAGGATCTGCACCTGGCCCAGGTCCAGCATGCCTTGCTGCATCAGGTCCAGCAGGCGGCCGGGGGTGGCAACCAGAATGTCCACGCCCTTTTTGACCTTGGTGATTTGCGGGTTCATGCCCACGCCGCCAAACACCACGGTGGAAGTCAGTTCCAGGTATTTGCCATAGGTTTGCACCGATTCCTCGACTTGGGCGGCGAGTTCACGGGTGGGGGTCAGCACCAGGGCGCGGATGCCCTTGCCGCCGAATTTGTTTTGCGCGGGAGCGCTTTCGGTCAGGCGCTGCAGCAGGGGCAGGGTGAACGCTGCGGTTTTGCCGGTGCCGGTTTGCGCGCCGCCCAGCAGATCGTGCCCAGCCAAGACGACCGGAATGGCCTGCGCTTGAATGGGGGTGGGCTCGGTATAGCCTTGCTCTTGCACGGCCTTCAGAATGGCCGGGGCCAGATTCAGTTCTTCAAAGTTCATTTTGTTGCGCCCGTCCTGGGCGCTTGGAAGCCTGGCCTATCGCCCGTACAGTCAACACGGGCACCAATCAAAGGCAGACATTTTTTTAAAAATGGACGCAAAACAAGTCGTTTTGGCCCCCAGCGAAGTGCTGGCGTTGCAGCCAATTGGAATGCCGCAACAGGTAGATTGTCGCATGCTGGGATAATCAGGGTTCGCCCGACTAGTTTCGGCAGATTTTTTTGCACTAACCAGACCTTCAAAACAGATGGCTCAATACGTTTTTTCCATGAACCGCGTCGGCAAGATCGTGCCGCCCAAGCGCCACATTCTTAAAGACATTTCCCTCAGTTTCTTTCCCGGCGCCAAGATCGGCGTGCTGGGTACCAACGGCTCCGGCAAGTCCACCTTGCTGAAGATCATGGCTGGCCTGGACAAGGAAATTGAAGGCGAAGCCATCCCTATGGCCGGCCTGAACATCGGCTATCTGCCGCAAGAACCCCAGTTGGACCCGACCCAGACCGTGCGCGAAAGCGTCGAAGCCGGCATGGGCAAGGTGTTCGCCGCCAAGGCCCGTCTGGAAGAGGTCTATACCGCCTACGGCGAAGAAGACGCCGACTTTGACGCCCTGGCCGCCGAACAGGCCGAGCTGGAGGCCATCATCGCCACCGCCGGCACCGACTCCGAACACCAACTGGAAATCGCCGCCGACGCACTGCGCCTGCCACCCTGGGACGCCAATATCGGCGTGCTGTCCGGTGGTGAAAAGCGCCGCGTAGCGCTGTGCCGACTCTTGCTGAGCAAGCCCGACATGCTGCTGCTCGACGAGCCGACCAATCACTTGGATGCCGAATCGGTGGATTGGCTGGAGCAGTTCCTGCAGCGCTATTCCGGCACCGTGGTGGCCATTACCCATGACCGCTACTTCCTGGACAACGCCGCCGAATGGATTCTGGAACTGGACCGTGGCTCCGGCATTCCCTACAAGGGCAATTACTCCGACTGGCTGACGCAGAAGGGCGCACGCCTGGAAGCCGAACAGAAGGGCGAAGAAGCCCGCGCCAAAGCCTTGAAGAAGGAATTGGAGTGGTCGCGCCAGAACCCCAAAGCCCGCCAAGCCAAGAGCAAGGCCCGCCTGGCCCGCTTCGAAGAACTGAGCGACTTCGAATACCAAAAGCGCAACGAAACCAACGAAATCTTCATCCCCGTGGCTGACCGCCTGGGTAGCCAGGTGATCGAGTTCAAGAACGTCACCAAGTCCTTTGGCGACCGCGTGCTTATCGACAACCTGAGCTTCAACATCCCTGCGGGCGCCATCGTCGGCATCATCGGTCCCAACGGTGCCGGCAAGTCGACGCTGTTCAAACTGATCGCGGGCAAGGAGAAGCCGGATTCGGGTGAAGTGGTGATCGGCTCCACCGTGAAGATGGCTTTCGTCGACCAGCATCGTGATGATTTGTCGAACGAAAAAACCGTCTGGGAAGACGTGTCCGGCGGACTCGACATCCTGAACGTAGGCAAGTTCCAGATGGCCAGCCGCGCCTACTGCGGCCGCTTCAACTTTAACGGTGCAGACCAGCAGAAGAAGGTCGGTATGTTGTCCGGTGGTGAGCGTGGTCGTTTGCACCTGGCCAAGACCCTGATTGCCGGTGGCAACGTGCTGATGCTGGATGAACCGTCGAACGACTTGGACGTGGAAACCTTGCGCGCGCTGGAAGATGCACTGTTGGAATTCGCCGGCACCATGCTGGTCATCTCCCATGACCGCTGGTTTCTGGACCGTATTGCCACCCACATCCTGGCCGCCGAAGGCGACAGCCAGTGGACCTTCTTCGACGGCAACTACCAAGAGTACGAAGCCGACAAGAAGAAGCGCCTGGGCGAGGAGGGTGCCAAGCCCAAGCGTATGCGTTACAAGGCACTGAAGTAAGGTCTGCCCAGCATGACACAGGATGGGCCTTCCGTGTCCATAGACACGCCGGTGTACTCCGAGCCCTACCGCGACGCGCTGGCGTTGGCGGCAAGTAGCGGAAAGCCCATTCTGGCCAGGCTACTGGGTCTGCTCCAGGCAGATCTGGAGCGGCAGCAACTGCATCGTTCGCGAGGGCGTGAGCAAGTGGATGCTGCACTAGACTTGCTGCGCCAGCATGCCGAAACGCTGATTGAGCGCTTTCCCTCGGTACTTTTAAATACGCTCGTAGAACCAAGTCGCACCGTAAAAGCGGCTGCACCGCCGCAGAAAATCCGTTTCGACCAGTTGGAATTGATGGAACAGGATCAGGTCCAAGAGGGGATTGCGTTGGCCCGGATCCAGCAAACCATTCTGTTGGCAGTGGATGCGTCTTTGGTTGAGCTCAATACGTATGTGTGTGCGTCTTTAGGCTTATTGTCTGTGCGCCCAGAACGCAATCCGTTCCGCCCCGAAGTATTCGTGCGCGCCGTACAAACTGTCATGTTGGATTGCGGTGTGCCTTATGCAGTTCAGCTGGATTGGATAGAACATTTCAGCAAGGTGCTGGGCCAAGAACTGGCTCGGCTGTACGTGGCATTAACGAAGCGCTTGCGAGAACTAGGTGTGAGGTCTGTTGGGTTTGCAATTGCACGTACCGCAACAAGCGCACGTGCAACCCACGAAGATCGGGAAGTGGGGCATCTTGGGGGCGCAGCTACGCGACGGCAACATTCCGAGGGGAAAACCAGTCAAAAGCAGCTGGTTTTGACGCTGGACAAGCTGAATCAGCTCTTGGTGGGAGACTTTGAAGAAGAGCAGGGCGCATCAGTCCCATTGCAGCTGACTCCAGATCATTCGGCGGAGTTTTTCGACAGTACACACCCACTTGCGGCCAGCGGGGGCATACCACTCTACAGCGAACAACACCCACATCCAGGTGCGGAAATTGGCCAGGAAGTAGTACGGCTGCTGATCGACAACGTAGCTGGTGACCCGCGATTGCTGGCACCCGTGCAGCAACTCATACGCAGCATGGAACCTTCGCTACTGCGGCTGGCTTTGGTGGACCCGCGGTTTCTGAATGACAAGCAGCACCCGGCCAGGGTTCTTCTGGAGGAGATCACCCGTTTAAGCCAGGCCTATCCCAGCATCCAATCTGCGGGCTATCCCAGTTTCTGGAAGGCTTTGCAAACCTCTGTAGCGCCTCTGCTCTCCGGAAATGTCCAAATCGCGCAGGATGCAGCGCCGTTTGACCAGGCAGTAACAGAGCTGGCCCAGGCTCGGATGCCGGCCAATGCAATGGAGGCCAGCCAGCGTCAGGAGGCAATGGAAGCTTTGCAGCAGGCAGAGCAGCGCAACTTGTTGGCCGAGAAGCTGGCAAAAGACATGGAGCAAAACCCCTTGCTTCGAAACGCCCCCAAGGTGTTGGTGGACTTCCTGTGCGGTCCATGGGCCCAGGTTGCTGCGCATGTCCAGCTACACGATAGAAGCGGGGCCGGCGATCCTGGCATGGTCAATGCGTCGATAGAAACATTAGTGTGGAGTGCACAGCCTGACCTGACGCGCAAGAATATCGGCAAGCTGACCCGTTTGCTACCTAAGCTGTTGCGAAATTTACGGGACGGTCTGGCACTGATCCAGTATCCATCGGCCCAAACGGAGGCGTTCTTTGATGCCTTGTTTGCGCTGCACCAGCAAGCTTTTAAACCGCCAACCAAGTCGCAAGCTGTGCAGACAGTTACCTCTGCGGAGCCGTCGCCCCCGCCAGCCTGGATCGCTCCCGCTGAGGTTGTTGCGACAGGCTTCATGGATGATCTGCCAACCGTGCCTACGACGGCGGAGATTCAGCCGGAAAACACAGAAACAGAAAGTGTTCAGACACCTGCGCAAGCTCTGGCCATGGCGATTGGTGATTGGGTCGAAGTACTGGCGCAGGGCGCGTGGATTCGAACACAGCTGACTTGGGCCACGCCCCATGGAACCATGTTCCTTTTCACAGATGCCCAGGGCCATTGCCTATCCATGAGCAAGCGCAACTATGACAAACGCATGCACGACGGAAGCATGCGTGTGGTGAAGGCGCAGATGGTCGTTGATGAAGCGATGGATGCCATTGTTCAGCTAGCGATGCGCAACAGTATTGACAATATTTTGATTTGAAAGCCCGAACCGTAGACTATCAAGCCGCCGTTAGGCTGGCTTCAAAAAGCCGTTAGGCTGGCTTCAAAATCTGCAATAGAGACGGGACGACCAAACAAGTAGCCCTGGTAGGCATCACAGCACTCGGCTTCTAGAAAGTGTTGCTGCTCCCGGGTTTCCACGCCCTCCGCGATCACACTCAAACCCAAACTATGGCCCAGTGTAATGACGGTGCGGGCAATGGCGGCGTCTTTGGGGTTGGTCAACAGGTCTTGCACAAACGACTGGTCAATTTTCAACTGGTCCAGCGGCAGGCGCTTCAAATAGGTCAGTGATGAATAGCCGGTGCCGAAGTCATCCAGCGAAAACCCCACGCCATGGACTTTAAGCGCGTGCATTTTGTCAGTGGTTTCTTCTACGTTATCCACCAACAGGCTTTCGGTCAGCTCTAGTTTCAACATGTGAGCTGGCGCACCGGTGGTCTGCAATATGTGCAGAACGGACTCCACAAAATCGGCTTGCCGAAACTGCCGAGCGCTAACGTTGACAGCCAGGCTGAGCGCTTGAGTACGTGGGTTTTGGCTCCAGCGTTGCAGCTGCATACATGCGGTATGTAAAACCCAATGGCCAAGGGGTAATATCAGTCCGGAATCTTCGACCAAGGGAATGAATTCAGCCGGGGATATATTGCCTTTTTGCGGGTGAGGCCAGCGTAACAAAGCTTCTGCGCCTACAACGTGCCCTTGCCCATCTACCTGTGCCTGGTAATGCAGTACAAACTGTTGCTGTGCCAAACCTCGGCGTATGTCGGCCTCCAGCCTCACACGGGCATTTACGACAGCCTGCATTTGTGGATCGTAAAAACGGAGTGTGTTGCGTCCTGCTGATTTGGCCTGGTACATGGCCAAATCAGCTTGCTTGAGAAGCTCGTCCGTGCTGTCCTGGTGGCCAAAGTACAGTGTCACACCCATACTGGCAAAAATCTGATGTTCGTGCGACCCCAGCTGGTAGGGTTGGCTGATGGATTGCAGAATTTTTTCACCTACGGCTTCGGCGTGCGCTGCCGCTTCGGCGTTGTAGCTGCTGAGCTGGGTCAGTAGTACCACGAACTCATCACCGCCCAGGCGTGCAACCGTATCGATTTCGCGCACGCATTCGGTCAATCGGGTGGCGACCTGCTGCAATAGCTGGTCGCCCACATCGTGCCCCAATGTGTCGTTGAGGGTTTTGAAGTTGTCCAGGTCAATTACTTGCAGCGCGCCGCATCTGCCATTGCGAACACCCAAGCCCATTGCCTGGCGCAACCTGTCCAACAATAGGCGCCGATTCGGCAGGTGGGTGAGGGGATCATAGAAGGCCAGCTTGTTGATCTCTTCTTCGGCCGCTTTGCGCTGCGTAATGTCGTTGAAGGTGTTGACGAAATGGGTAATCTTGCCGTTTTTGCCGTACACGGCGGTCACTGTCCGTGAGTCTGGGTAAACATCGCCATTTTTGCGTTTGTTCCACACGTCACCACGCCAGTTTCCGGTGGCTTCCACCGTATCCCACATGTTTTGGTAAAAGGCCCTGTCGTGTCGGCCTGAATTGAGAATGTGCAGGCTTTTACCTACAGCCTCTTGCTCGGTATAGCCAGTAATTTGGGTGAATGCAGGGTTGCAACGCAATATCTGGCGCTGTGCATCCGTAATCGCCATACCATCCTGGGCGTTGAAGGCCGTTGCCGCAATACGCAAATCCAGCTCGGCTTGCATGCGTAGCGTGATATTGCGAGCCAAGACAATGAATCGGGGCTCGGCATTGCCGGTAACGTCTTTGCGTGCAACCGAAACTTCAAACCACAAAACGTTGTGCATCAACTGGAGCTCGAACTGGCCGCCTTCCGAGTTTCCGTATAGCCGGGCTTCTTCCAGTCCCGCTGCAATGACCTTGCCAGCATCGACAGGTAAGGCTTGCATCACGTTTTTACCTAAAAATTGCTCCAGAGGAATATCGGGCAATAAAGAGCGGGGCAGGCGGCAATCGTGTACGGTGCCGTCTGGGCCTAATTCAAACAATAGATCGGGAATGGCGTCCAGCGTCGCTTCCAATTTGGTTTGCGTAGCTGAAATTTCTTGGGTGCGGGCAACGACCTGGGCTTCCAAGTTTTGTTCTTGGCGTTTGAGTTGAAGCATTAGTTGAGCTCCCCAGGCCAGCGTGGTGCTGAACAACAAACCTAGTGCAATTTCAAACGCCAAAGCCCCACTATCACCCCAGCCGTTGATTGGTGTGGCACTGAGTACCCACCGTCCATTGGGCACTAGGATGTTGCGGTCCACCGGATCATGCAAGAACTGGTTACCCGCGGCCGTGATACTTTGTTTTTGATGGGTATCTGGATGGGTGCGCCACAACTCATACGCAATACCTTGCTCCTGCAATTGGGCAATGCCGCTGCTGTCCAGGGCTTCGGGGACACGAATTACGACAGAGATAAATCCCCAAAAATGGTCTTTGTGTGGAGTCGTTAGCGTAGGAGCCGGCAAATACACCGGTAGTCGACCCACAAGCCCCAAGCCACCTTGCACCAAATTAAGCGGGCCGGCCAATGTCAATTCGCGAGCTGCAATCGCACGCGCTGCTTCCTTGCCTTGTAGGGGATCTTCAAGTTGATTGAACCCCATTACCGCCTCGTTTCCTGCCAGAGGCACCACGCGGCTGACAACGCCTCCGGGTGACAGGCTGAACATGGTGACACCGGGGTAAAGGTGCAGCATTTCGCCAGCCACACCCTCAAAGTTCGAGAATTCCCCTCCGGCCTGGTGCACCATGGCAGACAAGGCATAAGCACTGGACAAAGCCCGTTCTATGGTCGCCTGGATTGCATGGGTTCGGTCCGCTACAACACTGTCCACATGGGTGCGCTGGCTTTGAATGCGGCGTTGCTCCAAGTTCCATATCAGCAGAGCCGCCGCGACGGCGGTCAGCATAAACACCGCAAAGCCGAGCAACCTGATAGGTATGGTGCGCAGCAAGCGTGTGGGGTACGTAATCTTCATGACGCAAGGCGTAGTTATAGTTCTAATTCTTGTGAATAGGAGTCTGGCAGCGCCGACTATATCGCCTGGCTAAGTGCTGTTGCAGGGACGAGCAGGTACTCTAAGGCAACGCTGAACAAGCCTCTTCAAAATAGGCCCATGCATCTACCAGGGTCCGATTTCGGCCACTTGGGCGTTCAGT